>JAVSGI010000003.1:1231471-1539339 GCA_032334235.1 Paracoccaceae bacterium Fryx2 | reverse complement strand
CGCCTGCTTGGAATAGTCCGCCAAGGATTGTGAGACGGCCGCCCAGCCCGTTTTGGCCACTTCGGCGGCGCTCTTGACCGCCCCACCTGCAGACTTGGCCGCGTTTGTTGCACCGTCCAAGGCCTCCGCAACGCCTGAGGCCGACGCCTGTGCCTCATCAAGCGCATCAGCCCCCGCAGCACCACTGCCGCTTACGGCATCTTTGAGCGCCTGCCAACTTGCAAGCGGCGCTGTGGCCCCTGCCGCAAGATCGCTCGCAGCCTGGCGGTAGCTGTTCGCGGTCGCAAGCGCGTCAGTGGCAAGGCCGCTCAGACCAAGATCAGGGGCGGTGAGGGGGTTTTTGGCAAAGGCGCGCTGGAACGCTTCTGCCGCCGCCGTGCCCGCCTCGGCCGAGGCCCCGGCAAAGGGGTTTGCAATATCGCCAAGGCTGATTTCGCCAATCTGGCCAAAGGTGGTCTCAATCCCGACGGCTGCCAGCGCATCCCGGATCTTGCCGGTAAAAGCGTCAATCCGCCCGAGGGCCCCATTCAGCATCGCCTCAATGCCGTCGAGCATGCGGTTCGCCGCTGTGAACACCAGATCGCCAATCACGCCGGGCAGGCGCGACCAGATTTCTTTCACGGCCAGAAGAGCGCCTTCAAAGGTGTTGGCCGTCGCATTGCCAAACCCCACCACGCTTTCGATTGCGGATGCCATGCCCATGGCCGCATCCGCTTTCAGATCGTAGAACATCGCGGTGGCCGCGGCCCCGGCCGAGCTCGCAGCCATTCTAATGCGGCCCCAAACCTCGACCGCGACGTCGTTCAAAAGACCCATCGCGGCGCCAAAGCCGCCAGCACCTGCGACAAGCCGGGTGAACCAATATACCAACTCACCTGCGCCCACGATCAGCGCGCCAACGCCGGTGCGGATCAGCGCGCCCCGCACGATGACAAGGGCTGTGGCAAGCCCGCGCACCGACAGCGCCGCTATGGCCATTGCCGCAACCCAACGCCCGGCAAAGAAGGCCGCAAAGGTTGCAGCATAAGCACCAAGCCGTCCCAGACTGTCGAAAACACCCGCAATCGCCTGGCCCAGTGGTCCCGTGGTCTTGGACACCGCCGCCAGTGCGTTGGCCACCGCTTCAAGGGCTGGTGCCGCAGCAACCGCCAGCTGGTTTGATACACCCCGCCAGATCAGCCCGAGGCGTGACAGCGCATCATTGGTGCGCTCAATCTGGTCTGCGTCCTGCTCGGAGACAACAATGCCAAAATCAGTCACATCAGCGGTGGCTTGGCGCAGCGTGGCGGTATCGATGCGCGTAAACACGAGGGCTGCGCGGTCGCCAAAGAGCTGTGACGCAACCGCCGCGCGCTCGGCCTCGGGCACAAACTCTGCCAGCCTGTCTTGGATCAAGGCAATGCGCTGATCAAGCGGCAGGCTTTGCAGCGCGCTGACTGACAGACCAAGGCGGTCAAGCGCTTCGACGGCAGGGCCAGCACCTGCCGCTGCCTGGCTCAGACGCCTTGTCAGCTGCACCGTGGCCTGCTCAACATTGCCCATCGAGACGCCAGAGAGATCAGCGGCCCGGTCCAGCACTTGCAGGCTTTTCACCGTGGTGCCCAGAGATTGCGCCATTTTGGCCTGCGCATCGACGGTTTGCAGGCCAGAGCGGATCATGGCCACCCCCGCCACCACTGTGGCCGCAGCCATAACGCCCGCGGCAAGGGCCGCCCGGCGCGATAAGGCTGCAAGCCGCGCATTGGCCAGATCCATCTCGCGGGACAAACGCCCAAAGCCATGCGTGCCCGCATCGCCAACACCTTCCAGTTCAGCGCGCACTTGCCGCCCGCCGCTGGCCGAGAGGCGCACAGAGACACGTTTTTCGGTCATAGCCCTTGTTCCATCCTCTCATTAAGTTTTTGAACCATCACCGCCTCAATGGGCGGTAACATCTCGGCTACAGCCAGCGGCGAAAGCCCAAGCGCAGAGGCCAGCGCAAAGGCCGCCGCCATGTCCCAGCCAATCACCGCATTGCCTGACGCCCCTTGCACCAAACGCAGCTGGCCGCCCAAGCGCTGCACCAGGTCCCAAACCTGCCAGCCTTCATAAGTCTGCGGTGCGTTTACGCGGCTGGGGCAGTCGAGGCAGTCTTGCTCACAGGCGGCGCAATAGGCGTCACCCCCGCCGAAGGACCACTCGGCAAGGGCGCAAAGCCGTTTTTTTCCGCATCAATCAACAGGCCTTTGGCAACATATTGGGTCTGAAACGCTTCAAACACCGGCCAAAGATCCAGCAGGGCATCAATGGCAGCCTCAGAAGGTGCAAGTGGCACGCCGTCCGCATCGCCCACCCCCTCCCAATCGAGAATGGCCAAGCGGGCCAGCGCTTTGGCAAAGGCCACCGCGCGTTCATCATCACTGGCACCAGTGGCAAGGTCTTGGATCGCAGGGTCCGCGCGCGCGGCCACCATCAGCGAGGTGGTCAGCGGGCGCAGCTGCAAACGCAGGCCTGCGATGAGATCAAGCCATTTCGGCCCGTTGGAAAGGTTGAGTTCTATCATGCATAGCTCGCGACTGAGTTGGTGAGGACAATGGTGCAAAGGCGTGCAGGCGTTGTCCCCTTCGCCGCCTGCCAATCAAACGAGGCCTGAATGCCCTGCGGCCCTTGGATCTCGATCCGAGGCCGGGGCAGATAGACCGCATGGGCCGTAAAGCTGAGGCTGGCACTGGCCCCAAGGCTGTAGCTGAACTCCAACTCGCAAGGTGCGCCGTCAATGGCTTGGGTCACCAGCGCGCTGTCAGCAAAGCGCACATCAATCTTGCCCGTCAAAGCCGCCATCGCCGGATCCGCCCCATCGATCTTGCCATCAGCGCGGATGGTCTCCACCCGCTCAAGGTTGTTGGCATAGCTAATCTCTGCCGAGACCACATGGCCAAGGGCGGTGCCATTGCGCTTGATGGAGCCGTTAAAGTGACCAAAGCGCTGCAGCGCGATTGCGGCTGGCGTGCCCGCACCTGAGACTGTGGCAATCGTCTCGCCCTGCGCGATGATCTTGGCCGTTGCTGTCAACAGCCCCGAGCGCTGCATGGTCCAGCTCAGTTGATCCAGCATGCAGCCTGAATACATCGCATAGCGTGGCACTTCCGGCATGCCGATTTCCACCGAGAAGCTCGGCAGCGCCCAAGACCCTGAGGTGAAGGTGTGGGTTTTTGGCGTGGTGCCGCTGGTGACGGGCGCGCCAAAGGTGGCCTTGAGCCAAAACCCGAACGCCTCGATATCAATCGGCACCGAGACATCACCGTCCGCCGTCACCGCATCTTTGATCGGGGCCAGCGGGTCGCGACCATAGCCCAAAAGGTCCGAGGCCAGCAGTGGTTGTTCAGCCCCCAGCGAGGTGCTGGCAAAGGGCATCAGCTTGAACCCCGTGGTCGGGGCGGTGCCATACGTCGTCTCAAAGGCAAGCGCCATCTGCGCCCGCGCGCCTTGCGCTCGTGCCATGGTAGTCTCCTCATTATGGTGGGGTGTCAGGCCAGAGGGCCGGTGGTGGTGTAATGCAGGACGATGGTGATCACCGCCGCCTTGAGGCTTGCCGCGCCCTCGACGGGCAGATCGACCGGGCGCGGCGCTTCCGCCTCAACCCAATCGCAGAGGCCACCAAGCGTGTGGTCGCCAGAGATCACAGCGCCAATCTGGCCGCAGAGCGTGGCAAAAGCCGCATCTCGGGCCACACCCTGCACGATAATCTCCAGCTCCGCGCGATGCTGGAAGTGATATAAAAGCGGCGACAGCGTCACCGCCGGATCGCCCGGATCGCCATCACGCAAGATTATGAGGCCAGAAGTTGGCACGCGTTCAGGCAGGACCTCGCCGCGCAGAACCGGGACAAACGGGATCAGCCGCAAGAGATCCGCAAGGGCGGTTAGAATGGTTTCACGTGTCATTAGACCTTGCCCTCAACCCAGTTCGCTACAATCAACCCTGGCACGCGGTCCACGGCCCGCTCGGCATCCCGCGCCAGATCAAGGCGTTTTGTGAGCTTCACTTGGGGCACCAACAAAAAGATCGGCATGGTCGCCACATTGCGCCCGGTCTTTGACTTTGACGCAACACCCAACCCACGGCTGTTCAACCGCCCTTCAGCCACCAGCAAACTGGGTCCCCGCCTGCGATAGACAAACCGCAACTTCAGACCTTGCCTGCGTTCCCATTCCCCGGGTGTGATGCGCCCGCCACGGGCTGATTTGCCCGCGGCCGCTGTCGGGATCGCCAGCCAAAACCCGTCCTTGGACCGGATCAACGGTCCGGTGTCATGCGCGCGCAGGATCACCGGCGCTTGCGACCACACCAAGGCGGCCGCACTTAGGCTGTCACCAGATTTTGGGTAAGTTTGGCTACGGATCGAGTTGGCAAGCCGCCGCCCAAGCCCCGCACCAGTGATCTGAGCACGCCAAGCGGTCTTCAGACCTGTACCCGCCTCACGCATGGCGGTTGAGACAGCCTTTTCGCCTGCTTTGATCTCGGCCGCCATCGCCGCGATCAGATCAGGCGTAAGATCGAGTTTGATCTTCATGCTGGGGCCGCCTCAATGGTCCAGATCAGCCGGTCCCGGTCGCGCACGGCTTCCCCTTGGATCAGAAACGTCTCACCCCCGATCTGGATTTGCTCTTGCGGGCGGGGATTGGGCAGTTCGGATACGCGCACATCAAAGCGGAAGGTCTCTGACCAGAGCCTTGCGGCCCCAAACTGCGTAATGCTGTCGGCACTGCGCGTAATGATGCGGAGCTTGGTGAACTGTCCCTCACAATCACGATACCAAGCTTCCTGGACAAGGTTTGGGTCCGCAAAAAGCAGATCCAGGGCCATTGCAAATGCGTGCATATCAAACGGCCTTAGGTTGAACTTGTCAGTCGGATTGCCATGCGCGGCCGCTTGTTGACCGGCAGGATCGAGCTTTCCGTCATCAGATCAATCCAGCGGCCTTTTTCATCGAGATGCTGGCGGGCATAGAGGGGCAGACCGATGGTGTTGGCCGCTTCCAAGAGATTGGCCGGCCCGCCAAAGGTGGTGAAGGTGTCAAACGTGCCCAAGGGAAAGGCAATGCCGTCGCCCGCTGGGATCAACCGCTCGGAGGTGCCGTTCGAGAGGGTGACAGAGCCGTTGTACTCTTCAAAAAGCACGCCCGCGAAGGGAAACGCGCGGCGCATGTCTTCGCGCAGGGGCTGCCCGCCCGTTGCGGAGAAGAACTTGTAGGCTTCTTCGGTTTTGGGATGGCTGATCAGCTTGTCAAAGAACTCCGAGCTGACCAGCGCATGCGCGGTGGTCATGGTCTCGCCCAAAAGGTTGTCCTCAATCGCGCGCAACACGGAGCGGACCTTTCCCTGCACGTTTGTGCCCGCAGTGCCAAAGATAAAGTCGATCGCGAGTTGCTCAAGGCCAAACTCGGTGAAGTAATTGTAAAGCGTGGTGCCAGCACCATCCTTCACAATGCCGCGCAGCGCGTTCATCTCCATATATTCGCGGGTCTGGGCATGCTTGCGGCGCATCAGCTGCAGCTTGCGGTTCATCACCTCAACCAGCGGGTCGGCTGCGTCCGAGGCGCCGAGTGCGGGCTGGCCCTGAATATCCGAGGGCAGGATCACATCATCATGTGGGATCCAAGGCAGCGCAAAGCTGCGCATGGAGCGGGCCTCGCGATTGCCGACGGTGGCAGGGGCACCGAGGGGGACCGAGGGCAGGAGGCTCAACACGCCTTGATGCTGTTCGATCACGATGGCGCGTTGCGAGACACCCTCAAAGCGAAAGAGGCCGATCTGGCCAAGGCGGGTGTAAAGATTGGGCAGGATGTTGATCGCCTGCGTCATCTCGGCGAGCGAATAGCCGCCTGCGTCAAACGGGTTACGGGTGAGGGTCATAGGAAACTCCGGCAAAAAGGGTGGGGATAGCCTTGGTTTGGGGATCATGGGCAGCGAAGCCGCCCGGCTGATGCGCCGTTGCGCGATCTGCTTTAAGCGGTATTGCGCGCAATGATGCCAAGGGCAGCGAGTTGGCCGTGCTTGGTCGCGGTTTTGGCGGCATCATCGACGGTGGTGTCAAAGACGAGGGCGGCTTTGGAGACGATGGCGGGGCCGCGCATGATCACCACGCCGATGGCATCGGCACCGGTGGCATCGACCGGGTAGAGCAGCATGGCGGCAGCTGTTTGCGCGCCATCCGTGCCGCCCGAAGTTGCCAGCTTATATTTGCCACTCGCGGTGATGCGGCCAAGCACAGCGCCGACGGTATAGGTGGTGCCCGCAAGAAGTGTCACGCTCTCGCGGGTGAAGTTCGGGTTGACCTCATATTTGAGAACATCGCCCATGGTGGATGGCTGGCGGAGCACGGTCATATCGGGGATCCTTGTGAACTGGTTGCAAAAAGAAATCCCCCGCCGGGGAGGAGCGGCGGGGGATCAGGGGGCAGGGTTTGAGGGATGAAAGGGTTTTCAGCCCTTTGCACCTGCAGAGGCCGCGCGTTTTGCGGCGGCGACGATGGGGCTTTCTGCACTTTTGGGGATGACCGGCGATGGCGGCGCTGCCACGATATCGCGGGCATCCGCCGCAGCGCTGGCGCGTTCCAGAACCATGCGGCGCAAGGCTTCGGGGGCCGTGCCTTCGCGCAGGGCCTTTGCGGCGTCTATTGCAATACCAAGCCGTCCCGCTTGTGCTGCGATTTCAGTAATGTCTGCCGCTTCAAGGCGAAGCTGGGCGGAAAGTTCGGCCCGCAGGGATGTCTGAAGGGCGGAGATGGGGTCAGCTTTTGGGGAGTTTGAAGCTGCGGGAGGGGCTGCGAGCGATTGGGAAACAAGGGCTGTAGTGGGCGGCGCTTGGGGATCCGTGCCGCCATTTGTGGCAATATCACTCTGCGATTGGCTATCTTGAGCTTCATCGGTGACGGGTTCGGTCTGTGGCAAGGTGTCGTTGCGCATGAGAGGATCCTTTCGGGATTGAATTTGGGCCGTGGTGGCCATGCGGGATGAGACGGATGCGCGGATCGGAGACAAGCTTTGCCGAAAACTGGCAAACCCACGCGCAAGATCAATGACTTCGTCGGCAAGACCCGCCGCCACAGCCTCAGCGCCGCGAAAGCTGGCAGCCTCAGTGGCGAGTGCTACCGCTTGGCTAAGTCGCGCGCCGCGTCCCGCGGCCACCGTTTCCGCAAAGAGAAACCGCAGCACATCGATTTCGCGCTGGATGTCGTCTCGGATATCAGCGGGCAGGGGCGTGTAGGGATTGGCATCGACCTTGTGCGATCCTGCGTGGATCAGCGTGACGCGCACCCCGTCTTGATCCAGCTGTCCGCTGAGATCGGCGTGCATCACCACAACACCGATGCTGCCCACCGCCCCTGTGCGCGGCAGTAAGATGCGGTCGGCCTGGCTGGCCAGCGCATAACCTGCAGAGAAGGCGTGTTCTGCCACAAAAGCCCAGACCGGTTTGCTAGCGCGAACCGCACGAATGCGATCTGCTAGGTCAAAAACACCCGCAACTTCGCCACCAAAGCTATCAATTTCCAATGCAAGGCCGCGCACGGACGGGTCGTTTGCAGCCGCCTCGATCTGGGCTGCGATCCCTTCATAGCTGGTCTGGCCCGAGGACTGTCCGATCCAGCCCCCACGATGGATAAGCACGCCAGAAATTTCAATCACAGCGATGCCATCCACCACCGCGTAGGGGGCCTCACCATGCTGGCGGTAATCGTCCAGCATCCCACCGATAAGGATGCTGGCGCGCGCTGGCGGGACGCCGGTGCTTTCCAAGCCGCCGTTTCCGTCACCAATCTCGACCCGGCGCCCAAGGATACGTGGCCCAAGGCCGGAAAGAAACGCCATGGCTTTGGAGGGCTCAACCAGCAGCGGGGTGTTGAAGGCGCGCGCGGCAATGCGGGCATGCAGCATCAGGTCTGGTCCTCAGGCTTGCGCGAAGGGTCTTGCGCGTCATCGGTTTCATCTGTTGGGTCATTATCGTCTTCTTCTTCCCCATTCTCTGTTGGGCCCGACAAAGCCTGCACACCTTGCGCGGGCGATCCGGGGCGGCGGAAGTCGAGGCCGAGCAATCGCTCGCGGCGGCGTTCGGCGGCGATTTCGCGGTCGACCTGTTCCGCGTCATAGCCACGCTCGGCGATGGCTTGGGTGCGGGATTTGAGCCCTGCCTCGATCTGGGCAATCTCGGCATTGGCATCCTTCAGGGGATCAACCCAATCCCATTTGGTGGGGAGCCAGTTGGCCGCAAGGAACTGCGACCGGTTGGCCTCATAGCCGGGCAGAACCAATGCGCCCGATAGCACGGCAGCGTCCATCCAGCGCGCATAGACGGGACGGCACAGTTGAAAGACCATCACCGAGTGCTGCCAGGCCGAAACGCGACGCCGAAATTCGATAAGGGCTAGTCGCGAGTTCGAAAAGTTCCCCTTCACCATGTCATTGGTCAGATAAGGATAAGGAATGCCCAGCGCCGAGGCGACCTGCAGCAGCGTGCGGTATTGGAACGGCTCGTAGGTTGCCCCTGAATCCGCAGGCTGGCCCACGGTCACATCCTCGCCCGGATCCAGCCGCACGACCTGGCCGGGGCTGATCTCGAAGCCACCCAACATGTCGTCATCCTCGGACGGCAGCAGGGGGTTTTCCGGGGCGGGGGAAGTGACAAACATCGCATACATTGCCGCCACCTTTTTGCGGTCCAGCTCGGCATCGTCGTATTGATCGAGCAAAAACAGCTTCACGATGGCCGGTGCCAGCTTTGACACTCCGCGCAATTGACCCGCTTCCACCGGATCGATCACATGGATGACCTCGCTTGCTGGAACCCGCACCATTTCGCCCGCCAGCCCCGGATCAGTACTGTCGCCGGGGTGCCGCCGGAGGAAGTGATAGGCCACGCGCCGCCCAACCCGGTCGAACTCGATCCCCTGACGGACGGCATTCCCATTTGCAGCCATTCCCGTTTGGTGCAGTGGCAGCATCTCGGCGGGCAACATTTGCAATTGCAGGGGCACGGAGAGCCCATCGTTTGCGCGGCGTGGCCTGATCCTGACGAAAACCTCACCGGCCAGAAACACCTCACGTGCCGCGCGCCGCTGCAGCCCGTAGAAATCGGTCAGACCTTCGCTGTCTGCTTCATCGGTCCAGGCCAGCCAAAGGCGTTGCAGCTCTTCCTTGCGCGCTGCGTCCGCGATTTGCGAGATCGGTTTGATCCCATCGCCCACGGTATTGGCAGCCCAGCTTTCAACAGCATTGGCCGCATAGCCATTGTTGCGCACCAACCAGCGGGCGCGAGCGGTGATATCAGGTCCTGACGCCGCAATCAGCGCATTCACATGGGCGCGCGTTGCTCGAAACCCGCGCAGACGGCGATGATGCTGGCCTGCATCAAAGCCACCGACAAAAGCACCGAGGCGCTGCCGCCAGTTCATCACAGGTCCTTTACGGCATGGGGGCGAGAGATCCGCCCGGCGCCGCGCTCGGCCTTTGCAATGCGCCGTTCTATGTCGAAGATGGCAGCCGCTAATTCAGCATCAGTGCCATAGGTCAGGGTTTTGCCATCATAGCTTACAGAGCGCGTGCCGCTATACCGGGCCGCGAGCAACGCGCTGTGGCGGGATTTGAGATCATCGAGGGTCATTGGGGATCCATCATTCCATGTATTTGGGCGTGCTTACCCGCCAACCGCGCTTGCGCGGGGCGGCAATCCGCCCGGCCTGAGGCTCGGACGGTGTTTCAGTGTCGGCTTTGGCTGCAACCGTGGTCGTTTCAACTCCGGCTTGTTTTTCGAGTTGTCGCCACATCCGCTCATCGAAGCGGTCGGCCCCTAGGATCCAGACGGCGGCACGGGCATAAACCCGAGTATCCAGCGCCTCGTTGCGTTCGCGCATCTTTTGCCATTCCTGGCGTGCATAGCCCCGCTTGTTACGGATCGTGACCAGTTGCTCGGCCACCAGCTGTTTCAGCCATTCGCTGTCTGCCCAGTCTGGCAGGTGGATCGTGCCCGCAGGATTTGGCGCGCCACTGGCACGGTCTACATCGCTCGGCCGCTCCAGCCGCAGATAGCGATAGGTCTCCGCCTTGAAAGTGGCGGTGGCCACCGTCCAGAGACGCGCGCCCCGCTTGAGCTTTCGACCGTTTACTGTCGCATCAACAAAGGTTGGCCCCGAGACTGGCGTTGTTCGGTTGAAGCCTTCCATGCCTTTGACGGGGGCCACCTGTGCGATGCCTTGGGTGCGGGCCCAAGCGTAGACGGCTGCCGTTTCATACCCTGTGTCGATGGCCAGCTTCGCCAGGGGCATGACAGCGCCGTGTTCATGAACCCATGTCTGGCCAAGAAGGGCCGTCAGCTTGTCCCAGCAGGCAGGATCATCCGGCCCGCCAGGAATGACGATGTGATCGACAAGCCAGCTTTCCAAACCACGGCCCCAGGCCCAGACATCGACCTCGATGCGGTCCTTCTGCACGTCCGCCCCAGCGGTCAGGAACAGTCCTCGCGCTGGGATTTGGGCCACGAACGTCTCGCGGCGATCAGCAAGGCGCTGCCATTCCGGTGCATCGCCGCTTTCAACCCATGTCTCGCCCAGCAGGGTGTTGCGCGCAGCGCGCAGCATCTCTTCCGAGCCTTGGGCCGCCAGCCACTCGCGCGCGATCTGCTGCCAGCTCTTCCAGCCCAAAGGCGAATAGAGCGCGGAGATATGGAAGCCGATGGAATGCGGGTCGGACGACACGGCCGTTGCGCGCCATTCGCCGCGCTCCAGCATCTGCGTCTTGTGGTGCTCGGCGATGGGCTTCTCACAACCCTCGCAATGATAGGCGGCGGTGTCGGGTCGCCCTTTGTCCCAGCGCAGGCGCTCAAACTGCAGCCATTGCATCGCCCCGCAACGTGGGCAGGGCACGAAGTAGCGCCGCTGGTCTGATGCCTCATACTCGCGCTCGATCCGGCTGATGCCCCGGATGGTCGGGGTGGAAACCATGAACACCTTGCGCCGGTGCGAGAATGTCGTGGTCCGGGCTTCGGCCAGCGTGACCGGATCGCCTTCCTCATCGGCAGAGGCTGGATAGGCGTCAACCTCGTCCAGAAAGATATAGCGCGCGGGCATTGAGCGCAGGCCGGTGGCAGAGTTCGCCCCGGTCAGCACCAGGATGCCACCTTGAAATTCCTTCGACAGCATCGAGTTTCCCGCGTCGCGTGACCGGGCCGGATTGACCAGCGCACGCAGCACCGGGCTTTCCGAGATCAAGGGGTCCAATCGCCCGCGCGAGGTGCGTTTTGCCATCTCCACCGTCGGCAGCACCGCCAGCATCGGGCCCGGCGCGTGGTGGATCACGAAGCCGATCCAGTTGTTGCCAGCCTCCGTCGCGCCAACCTGCGCTGCTTTCATGAAGCTGATCCGTTGCGCCGGATGGCGGGGCGACAGGGCATCCATGATTTCGCGCAAATAGGGCGCCCGCGCGGTACGATACCGCCCCGGCTCGGCCGCGCCGCGCGACGACAGCCAGCGATGTGCATCCGCCCATTCCGATACCGTCAGGTCAGGATCCGGGCGCATGCCTTTGCGCCAGCTGCGCAAGATATCCTCGGCCCCATCAAACCCAAGGTCGAGGTCTGCGGTCAGGTCATCGCTGGCGGTGCTGTCGTTATCCGAGGCTGACCCTGAGATCGGCGAGGGCTTCGAGGTGCTGTCTGACATGGGCTTCCAGCACCCTCTGCAGGATCGCGGCCTCGATTGTCACCGGTTTGGCCGTTTGTTTCTCCACCTCTGCCGCCACTTCGGCGGCCATTAATGCCGCCACCCTGCTGGGCCAGGTGATCCATGTGTCGCGTTCTTGACGCGCCAACCGGAACACCAGCGCTTCGGCGCGGGCGCGGTCAACCAGCGTACCCTTCTTCTTCTGGATGCCAAGTTGCTTGTCCTGCGCCTGGTAGACGGTCAGCGCGGTGCGGGCCTTCAGGTATGACGAGCTGTCGGCGGGGCCGCTGAAACTGCTATCGCCGCCGCCAGTGCTGCGCCGCTGCTGGTCGGGGTCGGTCATGTCGGCCCGCCGTACATCGGACGCCGCCGCGTTGATCGACCCGTCGCTGTAGACCACCAAGCGGCTGGCCTTGCGTGCCTTCTGGATCGCCCCGCGCGACAGGCCGGTATGAGCGGAATACTCGCGTTCTGACATACCTTCCATGGCGATTTCATTAACCTCAAGATATTGTAATTAAACGAAAATAACGACCTTATTCAGTTGATTACACTCCTCGATAGAGCGATTCATGGTGCAAGGCAAACGGGTGCATCGCACCCCTTAAATGAGGATCGGAGACCACCATGCGCGCACAGGAAAAGATGGGACACAGCTCGATGAGCGACGGATGGCGGGACCACACCAGCCCCGCGCAAGAGCGGGTGAACTGGGTGATGGACGAAGTCATGTCGGGGCGGATGAGCCAGGAAGGCGGAATGGTCGAGATGGCACGCGCCCACGAGATGATGCGCGAGGAAGCCTGCGCGCGCACGACCCACCCTGAGCACCGTTGGGAGGAGTGATCATGGCCAAACGCAAAACCACCCCTACACACGAAGACGTCCGCGAGGCCTTGATCCTTGGGATCGCCCAACGCCAGTTCTTCATTGAAACGCTGGAGACCCGCAACCGCGACCGTCTCGACTTCCACGATGTCGCGGTCTGGGCGATCCACGCGGCACTTGAAGACGCCTTTGAAGCCGGACGCCGCGCTGGCGCTGCTGCAAAACCCCAATCCTGAAAGGATAAGACCATGACCGCCACCACCACCATCCGCATCGACTACGCAACGCTGCCCGCACATTTCGACCGCTCGCGCCCGAACGCCGTGGCCGAGGCCATCGAGGCCGCGCTGCGCGAGAACGGGATCACTGCCGAAGCCTCGGATGTGTTCTCGCATCTCAAGATCGAGCTGCCGACCACCCAGCTTTCTTCCGCCAGCGCGGTGCTGGCTGATCTGAAGCTGATCTGAGGGGAACGACTATGAGTACCCGCGCACAGATTGCCATTCAGATTGGTCCCGATGCATGGGCCCATGTTTATTGCCATTATGACGGCTACCCCTCTCACATGCTGCCTGCGTTGGCGCGCTGGACGCCCGAAGACATCCTCGCTGCAAAGGAAATCCGCCAAGTTCGCGCGGACGCGATCGACTGTTTCGATCCGCCACGCGAACCGCCCATCCTGCAGCGACCGACCTGTGAGCTATGCCACCTTTACGTCTGGCAGGACGGGGTGTGGGTTGAACTCAAGCCCAGTGCTATTCAGCCCGAAAGCCCTCAACCATGACCCTCACCCTCAACTGCCTGCCCGAAGGCGAGACCCTCGATGATGTCGTGCGTCGCAACTGCGCCATCGGCTTCGATCTGCGCTTTTGCCGCAGCGTCGCCGTATCACAGGACGACCGCGAAACCATCACCTGCGACCCGCCCGAGGCTGAATTTGCCACGCTTTACGCCCTGACCGATCTGGGCGAAGCCATCGCCGTCCATGATGTGGACCTCTCCAGCGCAGGGGCGGACGAGGTGGCAGCCGTCGCCCGCGCGCTGTTTGTCGCCATGATCAACGCGCGGCGCGATCCACCCGACGCAGCACAACGACATGAGGCCGAACAGGCGGCGCTGACCGATCCCCACCAGATATCATGATCACAAAACCCTGAGTTTGCTTGGATTTAACTACGACAATCGCTGCACTAGAGCGATGGTTGTCACAGGAAAACGATGCAACTCACTGAAGGACGACCAAGCCATGACCATCCGCCGCGCCACCGACAATTCCAAAGCCCTCGACGCCTTCATGACCACCAAGTTCCAGATCGGCGCAATGCTGGAACGGCTGCAGGCCCTGAGCGACGACCATTTCAACACCCACCCCGACGAGATCAACTGGGGCGACGTTGGCACCCTGAACCACTACGCCAGCCTGCTGCGCCAGATTACCGACAGCGCCTTCAAGGAGGGCGAACATGCCGCTTGATCCCGTCCAACGCCAACAGATCGAACAGGACCCCGTCATGACGATACTCACCGACACTCAGACCATCATCCTGAGCGCCGGGGCCCAGCGCCCCGACAACCTCGCCCTGCCGCTGCCCAAGGGGCTGCACGGTGCGGCAGCGAAGATGGCCGTCACCAAAATGATCGCACATGGCTGGCTGCAAGAGGTCGACGCCAACTTGCGGCGCGGCGAACCCCTCTGGCGCGAGACCGGCGATGGGCATGGCACCACGCTGGTGGTGACGGACGCGGGGCTGCTGGCCATCGGGATCGAACCGGTGGCGACCAGCACAGTGACCAACTTGCGCAATGCCCAGCCAGCGCCGGACCCGCAGCCGACCGCAGCGGAGATGCCGAAACCGGTCCATATCCGCGCAGGCACCAAGCAGGCCCAGATCATCGCTCTGCTGCAGCGTTTCGAGGGTGCGGCGATCACCGAGATCGTAGCCGAGACTGGCTGGAAGCCTCATTCAGTTCGTGGCTTGATCTCAGGTGGGCTGAAAAAGAAGCTGGGCCTTCCCATTGCCTCTGAAAAGGTTGAGGGCAGAGGCACCGTGTACAAGCTGGATGCGGCCTGACGCCCTGCGTCACCGCACGGATCACCTGCGCTGTGGACGAGAGCGCCTGCGTTCGAACAGGCGGCGAAGCGTGTAACTGCGCAGCAATGAGATACCCATGAAGATCGCGCCGATGGCGAGGTTCTCGCCCAAGCTCGGATGCAGCCCGAACCATGGGAACACCACGATCTGGGTCGCCAGCGCCAGCGCATAGCCCACCGCAACATTGGTGACGGCTTCAACAAGAGACATGCATCGGGATTGGGTCATTCGGCTCACTCCGGCGCGTGCAATTCATCGAGGATGATGGTTTGCGATTTGACCCAGATTGACGAAGATGCACGCGCTTTCGTTTGGTGAGATCAAGACGTCCCCAATGTTGGCGAGTTGAACAAACTCGCAACGGCTTACTTTTTTGAACCGATCTTCCAACCCATAGATCAACCAGACCACCCCAGTGCAATCGCCCGGCTGATCGACGCTGTCGCGCAGATATTGCAACAGGTGGTCCTGCACATACCGAAACGCGATTGATGGCCCGAGGCCGATGTTGCGCAAGTCCTGTGCCACGGCAATGGCCACCACGTCTCGCCAGCTATACCAGCGCTTCTTTCCGGGCTCGGGGGTGTGCTCCGGGCAAAAACCGTCGCGTGATATGGCCTGGTTCAGATCACCGCGCGGGATCGGGATCGCCTGCACCAGATCGCCCACTCGCCAGCGCATGTTCATTCCGCCGTTCCTTCCAATTCATCAACGGTCACGCCTTTGCCCTCGCGCCGTGCTACCTTCCCCGTCGCAATCTCCCACCGTCGCACGGCGACATCACAATAGACCGGGTCCAATTCCATCGCGAAGCATCGCCGTCCGCTGCGTTCGGCAGCGACCAACTGGGTGCCAGAGCCGCAGAACGGCTCATAGATCAGGTCGTCGGGATCGCTGAACGCGGTCAGCACCGCCTCGACCAGCGCCACCGGAAACACCGCTGGGTGCGACCCTGCTGCGCCCAGCCCGCCCTTGTGGCGCATAATGCGGAAGACGCTGTCGGGAATGCGGTGGCTTTGGATCGCGTTGCCGGTGCCGGTCTTGGCGTGAACGGTGCCGTCGGCGCCGCGCAGCCCACCGCCGCCGAGGGTTTCGCCTGCGTGCTTGGACGGGACTGTCTTGTGCGGTTTGCGGGGCGCGCGGTTGAAGTGGAAAATGAACTCGTGCGACGGGGCCAGGCGGCCGTTCCAGTCGCCCGGCAGGCCCGGACCCTGATCCCAGACATACCAGCCAAAGCGTCGCCAGCCAGAATTGCGCATCCATTCCACCCATCCTTCCCAATAGGGCTGCCATTCGCTGTCGCGGTGCACGAGGCCGAGGTTGACCAGCAGTTGCGCATCGTCGGTGATCGGGGCTGCGGCAAACACGCCTTGCATCAGCGCATCCCAATCGCCGACCTTTTCTTTTGCGGCACCATAGTCGCGCTGCTGGGCATACGGTGGCGAGGTGAACATCAGCGTGGCGGTTTCACCTTGCATCAGCTTGGCGACAGCGGTCGGATCGGTGGCATCGCCGCAGCAGAGGCGGTGTTTGCCCAGCGCCCAGATATCGCCCGGCTTGGTGATAGGTTCGGCGGGCGGTTCGGGAATGGCATCGGCGTCGTCATCCGAAATCGCCGGGCGTTCGTCGGCGTCCGCCAGCAAAGCTTCCAGCTCATCCTCAGGGATGCCAATTAGCCCGAGGTCAAAGTCCTCTGCCAACAGCGCCTGCAATTCTTGCAGTAGCAGGGCCTCGTCCCAGCCGCCCAGCTCGGTTAATTTGTTGTCGGCGATGCGATAGGCCCGGCGCTGCGCCTCGGTCAGATGGCCCAGAATGATGACCGGAGCCTCGGTCAGGCCAAGATGGTCGGCGGCCAGGACACGGCCATGACCCGCGATCAACTCGCCGTCCTCGGCCACAAGGCAGGGCACAGTCCAGCCGAACTCGGCCATGCTGGCAGCGATCTTCGCCACCTGAGTGGCATCATGGGTCTTGGCGTTGCGGGCGTAGGGTTTGAGGCGGGCGAGGGGCCAGTGCTCGATCCGGTCGGGCTGCATCATCATTGCGCGGGTCCGGTCAAGGGCGTGTAGACCACCAACGTGGTTGTGCCGGGAAGCCACCAGCTTGGGAAATCCTCCGGCCAAGTGGTTTGCAGACCTTTCAATTCCGCAAACGCAGCGATGTCCTGCCGTTTGGCGGCATCAAAGGTGCCATAGAGATGTGCGGCGACGGCGCATGCCATCCGGTCCTTGCGATAGTAGAACGGATGATCAACCAGTTCCCGTGACCAGGGTTCAGCGTAGTAACCGCGGCCGTCGAACAGACCGCGCCGCGCCAGCACCGCCGCAGTAAAGTCGGACCGGGACAAGGCCCAGCCACGGGTCGCGCCAAACAGCACCGCAAGTCGTTGCTGCACGGTGCGCAGATCCTGTTGCAGGGCGTTCAGGCGCAGGACGGATTTGGTCCCTGCGATCATGGCGCGCTTGTCGGCAATGGCGCTGATCAGGATACTGATCTCCATTGCGCTTGGGCCGGTGATGGTGCCAGGCAATTTGGATTTTGCGTTGTTCATGCCGCCAGCCTCTTGACCTTCAGGTCGGCGAAGGTTTCGCCGGTGTCTGCCAGCACGGCATTGGCGCCGGTGAATTTCTGCCAGCGCTCAACGGCCACATCGACATAAGCCGGGTTCAGCTCGATCCCGAAGCACACCCGCCCTGTGGTTTCCGCCGCGATCAGCGTGGTGCCGGATCCCATGAACGGCTCAAACACCGCCTGACCGGGGTTGGAATTGTTCAGCATCGGGCGGCGCATGCACTCGACCGGCTTCTGGGTGCTGTGGATGGTGGTAGCGTCTTGGTCCTTGTTGGCGATCTTCCATAGCGTGGTCTGCTTGCGGTCGCCAGCCCAGTGGCCCTTGCCGGTCTTCTTGACGGCATACCAGCAGGGTTCATGTTGCCAGTGGTAATCGCCACGGCTGAAAACGAGGCTCTCCTTGGCCCAGATGATCTGCGACCGGACGTTGAAGCCTACCGCCATGAGGCTCTCTGCCACCTCTGCTGCGTGCAGCGCACCGTGCCAAACGTAGGCGACATCGCCGGGGAACAACGCCCAAGCTTCGCGCCAATCTGCTCGGTCGTCGTTCAGCACGCGGCCGGTGCGCTTGGTCTTCGCCGCGCCCGCCTGGTTGCGCCAGGAGGGATCGTATTCGACTCCATAGGGCGGGTCGGTCACCATTAGCAGGGGGCGAACATCACCGAGCAACCGCCCGACCACATCAGCGGAGGTGCTGTCGCCGCAGATCAACCGGTGTGATCCCAGCTGCCAGAGGTCACCCGCAACCGACACCGGCGTGACCGGCGGTTCGGGAATGTCGTCTTCGCCCTCAACCGGCCCGTCGCCGCCCAGCGCATCTGGATCCCGCAACAGCGCATCCAGATCTTCGTCGGTGATGCCGAGCAGCGACAGGTCGAAATCCTCGGCCAGCAGCCCCGCGATCTCGTCGCGCAACATTGCCTCGTCCCATTCGCCAAGCTCGGTTAATTTATTGTCGGCGATGCGATAGGCGCGGCGTTCGGCCTCGTCGAGGTGGCTGAGCCGGATCACCGGCACATCCTTCAGCCCCAGCATTGCCGCCGCCAGCACGCGGCCATGCCCGGCAATCAGCTCGCCGTCGTCAGCGACCATGCAGGGCACGGTCCAGCCAAACTTCGCCATGCTGGCGGCGATCTTGGCGACCTGGTCGGTACCGTGGATCTTGGCATTGCGGGCATAGGGGCGCAGCCGGTCGAGAGGCCAAGTCTCGATCTGGCTCGGTGCGAAGACCAGGTCCATGGGGCGGTTCTCATTCGGGGCAGGGCGGACGTGCCAACGCGCACGGGCAACATGGCCAGCGACAGGATCGGCATCCGCGATGTGGGGAAAACAAAAACGCCCGCGAGGTTTATCCTCCGGGCGCAATTTTTCAATGATCTATAGGTAGGTCAAGGGGGCTAGAAATGTCAAGTGAAAAAATGACGTGGATTCAATGGCTTCTTACGGGGTGGCTTCCGCTGGCTGGCTTCCGGCGGGGTGGCTTCCACAAAGTGGATTCCCTGGATTCCGAAAAGAATCCAGCACGCCAAGATCGTGATTCCGCAAGTCTTTGATAATGAGTCGCTTTTTCCAAAATCGGGCGGCAGGTGGATTCCGCCTGGATTCCCCGGTGAAAGTGCCTGTCGCTAGCGAAATGGCGCGCTGCGCCCCCCCGTATACGGATCAAGCCCGGGAGGAACCATGCCAGGGGGGCGTGTCTGTTCCGGCCCAGACCGGACCGTCGTGGACGGCGCAGCGAACGGCAGCAGTGAGCCCATACTACGGGATGCTGCGCAACGCACCAAGGTCGGAGAAGCACAGTCGAAGCGGACTTTGCGAAGTTCTTCGTAACGGTCGTAGTTGACAGTCTGCCTCGTCCAAAGCCTATAATTGAAGAGAGAACATGGCCCGCATGGAGGGTCCAGAATAAAGGCCCGAGCAGGGGTGACAATGATCAATTTAAAACCAACAATTTCAACGATTGAGCATCTTCTGAAAGAAAACACTGAAGCCAGTGTAAGCTATGCCGCACTTGAACCCGCATTCCCCAAGTAAATCTATGATTTCGCTGTCCTGAACTCATTATTTCCTATATAAATCATAGTGTTGATGGCTGCGAGGGACGTGTTTTATGGATCACCCAGAGGGTGCGGGTTCGGATCGAGGTCATCGGGTCGATTTCGACCGCCGCGTGCGGCTGGAGTTCCGGGGTGCGCAGATCAGTTCGGACGGCGGTTTGCTGGTGATGCGCGAGCTCGATGACGCGCTCGGGCTGTCGGGCCTTGCGTCAGAGGCGCTACGCGATAACCGCACCGGCAAGAACACCGTCCATCGGCTCGACGGGCTGTTCCGGCAGTCAGTGTTCGGGCGGCTGGCCGGATACGAGGACGTCAACGATGCCGACCGTCTCGCGCTCGATCCCGTGATGCGTCAGGTTGTCGGTGGCCGGGCTGTCGATGCGCAAGCGGCCTCAGCAACGCAGATGGGGCGATTTGAGACCGAGACCTTGGCCTCGCCCACGAACCGGGCGGCGCTGGCAGACCTGAACGGCCAATGGATCGACCGCTTCCACGACCGCAACGGGCTGAAGTATATCGTGCTGGACATGGACAGCTCTGTCAGCCCCACCCATGGCGACCAAGAGGGCTCGGCCTGGAACGGGCATTTTGACTGCACCTGCTATCACCCGAACTTCCTGTTCAACCAGTTCGGCATGTTGGAACGCTGCGCCCTGCGCAATGGCAACGTCCACAGTGCTGACGGCTGGCGAGATGTCCTCGATCCAGTCATCGCCCGCTACGCTGGCCGCGACCTTGGGGGCCGCTTCTTCCGTGCCGACGCCGCCTATGCGATCCCTGCGATCTACGCGCGGCTGGAAGAGACGGGCTATTTCTACACCATCCGGTTGCCCTCCAATGCAGTGCTCAAGGAGAAGATCGCGCATCGACTGACCCAGCCCGTAGGCCGTCCGTCGCTGACCAAGGTCAAACGCTTTTACGAGGACTTCGAGTATCAGGCGGCGCCCTGGGACAAGCCGCGCCGCGTCATAGCGAAGATCGAATGGCACCCGGGCGAGCTGTTCCCCAAAGTCGGCTTCATCGTCACCAACCTGCCGATGGAGCCCGATTGGGTCGTGCGGTTCTATAACCAGCGCGGCACCGCAGAGCAGCACCTTCTCGCGCATGCAAGCATACGCTGCCAGGCAGCGCATCAAGGAAGGCAAGTATGCCTTTCGCTGGACGCGGCTGTCATGCCGGAAGTTCCGCGACAACGAGGTGCGGCTGCAACTGCATGCGCTGGCCTACAACCTGGCCACCTTCTTGCGCTGCATCGAACTGCCCGAGGCCATGGCCGACTGGTCGTTGACCAGCCTCCAGCTCAAGCTGATCAAGATCGGGGCGCGTGTCGTGCGTCACGCCCGCGCCATCACCTTCCAACTGGCCGAGGTGGCCGTCACAGGCCCGATGGTGCGCGCCATCCTCGCCGCGATCCACCGCCTTCGAGCGCCACCGCTATGCGCGTGACCGCGATCCCGGCTCCAACTGCTCGAAACCGGCTCGACAGGTCTGTCTCAAGCGCTGAAAAACGTCGCCGCCAGGCCAGGAAGATGCGGGTTCGCGGCCCGATCCGGCCAGATCAAAGCGTTTGCGCGACCACAGACACCGCTCAGGAGGAAAAACGCTTGTTCAAAGGGCAAAATCAGGCGATCTTGACGTCAGACCGCAGGCCACTTGGGGAATGTCGGTGGAAGAATGAGGAAGAAATGAATACGAAGCTTGCAATACTCGCCTTAATCGCGGGTTCCATCGCCACAGGTTGCTCTCCCCGTGCGGACGCTGTTTCCGCCGTCTCAATGACGGGTGCTTATGACCACTTGACGTGTTCACAAGCGAGAAACGATCTTGCTTCGCAACGGGTCAATCTAGCTTCACTTGAAAAGAAGCAAAACGGTGCGGCAACGGGCGATGCGATTGGGGTATTTTTGGTCTTAATCCCTGTATCGAAGTTGACGGGCGGCGATGTAGCGGGGGAACTTGCAGCCTCAAAAGGCAAGGTGATTGCCTTGGAGCAACGAGTGGCGCGCTGCAAATAAGACGGACTCGATTTGCCTTAGGAATTGACGGCATCAGCCATCTATTCCGAAAGATGGCCCCGCCCAGCGCGGGGCTTCTTGCTTTCTGGAAGTGATACGCGCCCGCGTGTGAGTTTGCCTATGTATCCTGCATGCAGGAAAAGCGAGGCAACGAGATAGGCGAGTCGTGCGCCGATTTGCCTGTTGCAACGGGCCTTTCTGCGCAAAATGCGCCGCGCCTTTTTATATAAGGGAAGCTTGGATTCAAGTTTCAAGTGCAACGTTTGATCTGAAGGCCGCGAGTTCTTCGGCCAGGGCTTCTTCGGGTGTTTTCCATCCAAGGGTCTTGCGGGGTCGCTGGTTCATCAGGCGGGCGACGTCGTTGAGCTCGGTCTGGCTGATGGTGCTCAGGTCGGTGCCCTTGGGGAAGAACTGGCGCAGCAGGCCGTTGGTGTTCTCGTTGCTACCACGTTGCCAGGGGGCGTGTGGATCACAGAACCAGATGTCGATCTTCAGCCGCCGTGCCAGTTCCGGGTGGCAGGCCATCTCGCTGCCGCGGTCGTAGGTCATGCTTTTGCGCAGCACGGCGGGCAGACGTTTCATTTGTCGTGAAAACCCCTCCAACGCCGCGTCGGCGGTGCAGCCGCGCATTTTGCTGAGAATGAGAAAGCGGGTCTTGCGCTCGACCACCGTGCCTACCGCCGAGCGGTTGAAGGCGCCCTTGATCAGGTCACCTTCCCAGTGGCCGGGCACCAGACGGCCCTCGATCTCTTCGGGTCGATGGATAATCCTCAATGATTCCGGAGCAATAGAGCCACCCGCCAATGTCGTGCGCCGCAGACCCCGTACAGGTTTGTGCTGTCGCAAGGCCGCGATCATCTCGGTCTTGAGGCCGCCTTTCGGCTGCGCGTAGATCGCGGCATAGATCGTCTCATGGCTGATCAGGCGGGCGGGATCGTCGGGGTGCATGGTCCGGAGTTTGCACGCAATCTGTTCGGGAGACCAGCGCTTGTGGATCAGTTTGCCCCGCACAAAGTCATGAAGCCACCCACCCTTGACCAGCTTCAGCCGCCGTCCGCACCCCTTGCGACAGGCCCGGTATCGTTCCCCGCCAAGCTGCGCGCAATACGGCTGGGCGGGGTCTCCCTCCGGACGGCCACGCCGCAGTTCCCGCCCAATGGTCGAGGCGTTGCGACCCAGCAATGCCCCGATCGCCCCAAGGCTCGCCCCGCGCCGGTGCTCCGCCAAAATCACGCCACGTTCCTCGCCGTTGAGGTGCTTGTATCTTTTGTCCATCGCAACATCCTATGCCCTGAGGGCCGTGGGTGTTGCACTTGAAACTTGAGCCTAAGCTTGCGAACCTTGCCCTGCATATCGAAATCCCGACTTCGAAAGATGCGACCGTTAAACAATACGGTGACAAGCAAGCGATAGCATCCAAGGTCAAACAGGCTCTTGCGGAAATTAAAAAAATATCCGAAGGCACGTTGATGTCTACTGGCATGGGCGAGGAAGTTTCTTTTGATTGTGTCTGCGGTTCAAAGAACAAGCGGCGACTTGAACTGTTGAAGGATGGGCAGACCATAAATTGCATAAATCCCAATTGTGATGAAAGCTATGACTACGTGCAGTCTGACATGTCCTTCGGGCGCAGAATCTTTGCGATTGTCTGTCGCGCCTGTGAAGCATCCCGCGACATTCCTAAGCGGATGGTTGAGAAACTCAGGACCGATCAACACATTCACTTCGACTGTGACCGATGTAGCGAGACCATTTATGTGTCGTGGCGTCCCATGCAATCGCAGTGAACGGAACCGCCCGGGAAGGCTTGAAGTGATCGACTGTCTATTTATGTCCACTTTGCGCTGATTGTGGCCATTGGAGCGCGTGCAGCGAATTCACCCTTCGTCCGCACTGTGGTCATTCGTGCAGATCGCAGCGAATGACCGCTCACCGCCCATTGCGACGTTGTTATCTGGTTCTCCAAGGTTTCACCTTCGGCATCACCCCTAACACCTCCACCTCCCGCAACATGCCGCCCGCCATCAGCCCATCGCGCACCCAGTCCAGTGCTTGCCACCAATCCTCGTAGCCGCGCCGGGCGGAGGTGATCTGTTCCGGATGCGGCCGCCAGGTTACCGGACAGGCCCGCACTTCGATTGTACGCCATTTGCCACTAACCAGTACTCTTTCGGTGCCGACAACGACGCTGACGGCACGATCGCCGTGGCGGTTGCGCTTCATATCAACCGGCACGCAGCGTGGCACGACGCTAGGCATCCAGTCTGGCGTTATGCCCGCCCGCGCCATTTCGGCCACGCTGATCGCCATACGGATGCCGCCGAGGCTGTCAGGCATCCCCGCTACTGTGGCGGCGATCACCTCTGCGTCAGCGTGGGTGTAACTGCCCATCTTGTGTTGGCCGCCGTCGACCTTGCAGCCCAGCGCTGCGCGTTGCAGCAGGATGAATTCGAAGCCAAAGCTATAGCCTTCCTCGGCCGCTTCCTTTGGTGGTGGCAGTTCCAGCTGCGCTTGTTCAACCCGAAACGCCCATTCCAGCAGCGCTTGCACGCCCAGCGCGCGTTTCACCTTTGCGCCGCCCGCGCGGCCAATCCGTCCCTGCATGCTCATGGCTGCAATCTTTCAAAGAGGGTCATCTGCGCTGGGCCTTCCGGCCCATCCGTCGGCCGCCAGATCCACGGGCCCGAGGCCATGGGCAGCTGCGAGAGAGCGCCACGCATGCGCTGCTGCCAGTGGGTGAACTCCGTTGCCGAGCAGGCGCAAAGCGCGTGCCCGATGGGCCAGCCCATCAGCCATCCGACGAAGATCGGATTGAGCCGCCGCCGTGCCCGGGCCTTCAGGATCCGCCGCGAGACGACGTGCCCATGCGAGGCAATCATCGAAGCCCAAAGCGGGCGCGAGATCGGAGCGTGCGGCAAGGACCGCCGCCCATCCAGCGTGATCGCCGGGGCCGGGTGGGTGAAGCCCTGTTCTGCACGGTAGTGCAGGATATCCATCCGGGATTTGCCATCCGCCCGCGTCACACTGGCTTCGCTCGATCCCTTCCAGTTCTGTGCGGCCGGTGTCGGCCATTGCGCCGCCTGCGCTGGCAGGGGCGGCATCCCGCCTGAGCCATAACTCTGGCCCGGCCCGCCCTTCGCACCGTCCGTTGCTTTCGGCGTCGACCAGTTGCTGATGCCCAGCGCCAGCGCTTCCGCCTTGCGGGTGAAGTCGCTGTTCCCGGCCGGGTTGTAGGTGGCCGTGCCGGGATGCAGGCTCATCGGTGTGGGCCAGGATGAAGATGCGCAACCGCTGGTGCGGCGCGCCGACTTCAGCCGCGCTGAACAGGCCTGCCGCAGGCGTATAGCCCATGCCCCAAAGCTCTTGCAGAACGGTTTCGAGGCCAAGGCTGACGTGACCGGCAACGTTTTCGAGGAACACCCATTCGGGGCGGCATTCGGCGATGACGCGGGCGACCTCGGGCCAGAGGTGGCGGGGGTCATCGGCGCCAGCTCGTTTGCCCGCGGCGCTGAAGGGTTGGCAGGGATATCCGGCAAGGACGATGTGGAAGGCCCCGCGGAAGGGTTGGGCGTCGAAGCTGCGCAGGTCGTCCCAAATTGGGGCTGGAGCAAAATACCCCGCGCGCTGGGCGGCGATGAGCACAGCGCGGGGCCAGTCTTCCCATTCGACAAAGGCGCGGGTGTGATATCCGGGTTCGGCGAGCATGAGGCCCAGATCAAGGCCTCCGCCGCCTGCGCAGAGGGACAATCCGTGCCGGGGACGTGACACCAAGCCATTCACCGCACCCCCCGCTCACGCAGCTGTTCCGGGGTCACGAGACCCCGACCCAGCATGGCATCGCGCATGGTGTTGTTGATTGCGCTGACGGGCAGGTAGCGATCAGAATTGATGATCTCGGCATAAAACACCGGCAGATCGACGATGGTCTTCGCCGCTGGCGTCTGATCCGTCTTGCGCTTGCGGCGCTTCCGACCTGCATCATCCGTCTTGCGCTGGGCAGCACGCTGCATGGCACGGTCAAGCGCCTTTGGCCCATCTGGCGGTTCTGGGTGATCCTTGCGTGTGTCCTTCGCTGCTGACACGATCTCAGCTTCGGTCAACTCCAACTCGGTGCGCCAGCGCTGGACGTGCATCCGGGATGGCCAACCCTGCCACCAGCCGGGCAGGGCGGCTGGTTCCAAGCCCAGCGCCAAAACCAGTTCTTCGAAAAAACCATCAAAATCGGAATCGCGCGCTTGCGCATCCTCCTCCTCCTTTACAGGTTTACTTAAGGGTTCTCTTACAAGGTTAGTGTCCCAATTTGAGACACGGGAATCGCTGTTTTTGAGACACGGGATTGCGTCAAAATGAGACACGGGCCCGTGTTCCAGATCGAGACACGGTGTTTGCGATATTTCTTGCGCCAACCCATTGTCAGAACGCATTTTTTCCGCATTTGTGCCGTGTCCCAAATTAGGACACGGGATATCGGGGTCGAATGGTGCGTCGTCGCCTGTTTCTTGCGGGTTCTCGCCGCCCGGTCCTGGTGGTTTAAAACATGGCTCGAAGCTGAGGAGGTACCGTGTCGGTCGATGCTGGCCTGTACGCAGATCGACATTCCGGATCCGCCGGATAAGACCGCGCGCCTCCAGATCATCGAGATGGCGGTTCAGGGTGGCGCGCCCGATTTCGCAATCATGCGCCAACCGCACCTGTGAGGGGAAGCAGCCGTAATCAGGATTGAACCGATCACACAGATGCCAGAGCAATATTTTTGTGGTGGGTTTTAACCCACGCTGCTGGATGGCCCAGTTGGTGGCGGCATGGCTCATGGCTGGGCCCTCCGCGTTGTGCAGGTGGCTTGGCGCTGGCCTGTATCTTGTAGCACCACGCGACTGGTAAGCCCGTGATCGGCCAGCGCGCCCAGCGCCTCGTCGAGGCTGCGCACCAGCGCCCAGCCAAAGCCCTGCGCTTGCACGGTATCGCGAAACGCTTCCTGCGCTGGGCTGAGCCGCCCCTTGAGGGATTTCAGTTCCAGAAACAGCACGCGCCCATTGCTGAGAACCAGCAAATCCGCAAAGCCAGCATGTACGCCCATACCAACCAGGATCGCTTGGCGCTTGGAGCCGCGTGGGCCTGCTTCGGTCACTTCATTGGCGCAGTGATGGATGATGGTGTCTTTGGGCAGTGCAAAGCGGAGCGCTATCACAACAGCGCGCTGCAGATCTGCCTCCGGTGTCCCGCGCCGCTTCATAGGTGATCCTCCCCGCCGCGAGACCGGTGATCGTCACGTCTGGGCGATTTGGCATCGAGGATGACCAGCAAGATCCGTGCGTCCTTGCATTCCTCGGGTGTCTGGCCGTGCTGCACCAGCACTTTGCAAGCCATGCGCAGGAGGTGATCTGAATGATGCGCCACGTCGGCCACCACGATGCGCGCCTCGCGCAGCCGCTCTTCAACCCAGTCCAGCCTGGCTTGGTCGTGATTGCGGCGATGACGGAAAGGAAGGGGCGCGCTCATCGGTGGCCTCCCGCGCGCCGGGGGCTGGGTATTTCTTGCTGTGTAAGCCAACCCTGCACCGCGTCACGGCGATAATAGACCTTACGCCCAGCGCGCACGCAGGGTGGGCCAAAGCGGAGCCCCTCCCAGCGCCGCAGGGTCTCGACTGTCACTTCGAGCTCAAGAGCAAGATCGAGACGGCTTATCCAGCCACTCAAGATGCCTACTTTGGTTGATCGCGGGGCTGTTCCTTGTTGTGTCATCGTCTGTCTCCCGTTTATCGCCCGACACGGACGGATTGCAGGTCTCAAGAAACGCAGACACGCAGGGGTGGCGGGAAGGCAGTGACCGGCGGTGATGCGCCAAAAGCTTGCCGGTCATTGATAGTATTGGGTTTTTGAGAAAATTGACGCCTCGAGGCAGAGACCTCGTGGCTGCAAAATAGATGGGCAGACTGGTTGGCGCGTCAGTGCGCACGCTATTTCACGGCTGATTTACAAGATTATGCCGCATTTTATGGGGTTTGGCGGGCATCCACGCGCATTTAGCCAACCGGCAAGGGGTTCAGACCCTTGCCGGTCATTGATTTAAAACGGAATTTACAAAAAAATAGGATGAGTTTGGCGCAGCATTTCTCTGTTTCAACATCGCTGGCACTTGTTGCTTGGAGTGTCCTGCATCAGTTTAATGACGAATGCTGTCGTGTAGCCCTCATACTTTTTAATTTTCTCAAATGAATTCAATGACCGGCAAGCTTTTAGCGCATCACCGCCGGTCACTGCCTAGGTGCCGGTCCAGGAAGCGTGTTTCGCTTGAAAGGTCCGCGAATCTACGCCTGTGTCCGTGGCAGGAGGAGAGAAAATATGGTTAAACGTCTGCGATTAAATGACAAAACGGTGAGGGAGCAGATCCCGGAAGAGGATCGGGATTACCAGGTGTTCGACACCGAGATCCGTGGTCTTTCTATCCGCGTCTTGCGATCTGGCTCGCGATCGTTCGTGCTTGATTACCGCTTCGCAGGACGTCAGCGCCGCATGGCGATTGGGCGCTGGCCGGAATGGAGTGTGACGGCTGCACGGGAGCGCGCGCGAGATTTGCGTCGAGAAATCGACGAGGGGCGTGATCCGCTGGGCGAACGGGGGGAACTGCGCGAAGCGCCAAGGTTCAAAGACATGATCGACCGGTATGTGGCCGAGCACGTTCCCCATCTCGCTCCTCTGAATGCTGCGGACCAGCGCGCAATGCTGATCAAGCTTGTCGCTCCCCATTGGGCCAACAAGCTGGTGGCTGATATTTCCCCGCATGACGTCGCCCAATTGCTCAATGTCATTGCGCAGGGCAGGGCGCGCCCGTCGAAGCGAAAGCCCAACAACCGTGCACGCAAACTGCAGGGAGCCAAGCCCACGCCGATCCGCGCCAACCGCGTGGGAGAAGTTCTGCGTAAGATGTTCACCCTTGCGATCAGCTGGGGCTGGCGTGCCGACAATCCGGCAACGGGGTTTAAGAAGCGCGTCGAGAACGCGCGAGAGCGGTTCTTATCGCAAGAAGAAATCGGGAGGCTGGCCGAAGTGCTGGACGCGGCTGAGGATCAGCGCGCGGCGGGCATCATCCGGATCTGTATGCTGACCGGTAGCCGGGTTGGCGAGGTACGTCAGGCGCGGTTTGAACAATTCAGCTTAGAATTGGGAAGCTGGTCAAAACCTGCGGCTACCACCAAGCAGCGTAAAATCCACCGAATTCCAATCTCAGCCGATGTCGCGGCGATCGTGCGCCAGCGTGCACTTGTCGTGCCCAAAGGCAATCCTTGGCTGTTTCCCGGCGATGTTCCCGGTCAACCGGTCAAAGAAACCCGCCGCTTCTGGATCAATGTGCAACGAGACGCAAAACTGCCCGACGTTCGGATTCATGATCTGCGCCACACCTTTGCATCCTTGTTAGTCAGCGGTGGGGCATCATTGGAGATGATCGGAAAGCTGCTGGGCCACAGTCAAGTGCAGACAACCCAGCGTTATGCGCATCTGATGGATTCGCCCCTGCGCGCGGGCGTCGATGCGGTGGCCGGAATGTTCCGGCCACGTCCCAAAATTGTCCATGATGTTGATCTGAAACGCGCGTGACGCAGCCCGCCTGATTAGGCGTCGCCGCGCAGCGCGCGCCAAAATGGACGCAACCTGCGCCGGATGGTGCTTTCGTCCGGCACCTCACCGTTTTCTGCGACCTCGGCAAACCAATCCTGCATTTCCGCAATCAGCTCGGTCTGTGTGGTCGGCAGGCCGCGCTCGTGAATGCGCTGGATCATGGCCACATACATCCCTTCCCAATCATAGGGCGACACAGCACCAGCGCCGCCACCGACGCGGCGCAACAGATCGTGCTCGTCTTCGAACCGAAGCACATCTTGGCCACTGATCAACAAATCTGAAATTGACACTTCGACACCGCCGACCGGCTCTGTAACATAGATCCAGTCCTCAGCATGTTCAGGCTTCACGCGTTGCAGGTTGATAACGGTCGGCCCCGTTCCGTTGCGACGGAAGAGGGGCAGCATATCCATGGGTGATATGGTGATCTTGCCGGACACCTTGTCCGGGCCGCAGATAGCCAAGGGAATGCCGGTGACAATGTCGAGTTTCCCCTCGCTGGCCCAGCCAGAGATATCGGCGATGGTGCAGCCCCAACGTGTGGCGGTTTCGTGCAAGGTGAAGAATGCTCTTTGTGGCAGTGCCATTTTTAGTCCATTTCCTCGTTTAAAGGGGGCCGGCATGCTCTCTGAAGGAGGCAGGATAACGCCCAGGTTAATCTGAGGGCGGGCGTCCAAGCTTTGGATTGTAAAAGGCAATCATTTGCATCGCCGCCTAAAAGCTGACGGCAATATTCCTCAATCAATCTAACACCATAGAGCGAATCGTCCTCTAGAGAGAGCATACGCCCGGTGCTACGGCAGAAGCTGTCGGGGATAAAAAGGGAACGCCATGTCATACTATAAAGCGCAGGAACTATTGAGGTTGGCCAGCATTTCGGCGTCACGCCATCGCGGTGTATGCGTGAAGGATATCGTCGAAGAATTTCGCGTTAACGAGCGCACTGCCCAGCGCATGCTTTTCGCTTTACAGGAAGTGTTCCCGAGCCTTGCCTATAAAGCAGATAGTGACCGGCGCAGGTGGTGGAAGCTTCACGACACCGCAATACTCGGCAAGCAGAGCGTTTACGGCCATGAACTGTTGGCCCTCGAAATGGGCATGCGGCGCGCCCGCCGCGAAGGCGCAGAGTCCGAAGCCGCATCCTTGGAAGCTGTGCGTGATCGCTTGATGGCCGCTCTACCCTCCAATGTTGCACGCCGGACGGAGTCGGACGCTGAAGCGGTGCTTGAAGCAAAGGGATATGCCTGCCGTCCAGGCCCGAAGGTGAAGGCTTCGCCCTTGCTCATCAATATCATTGCAGCAGGGCTGAAAGGGCCGTGCCGGCTCATCATCTGGTACCAAAGCGCTCAGGATGCGGCTCCAAGCGAGCGTTTCATTGAGCCTTATGGTTTGCTGCTGGGCACGCGGCACTACCTGATTGCGCGTGACACTGCAAAAACTGGGAGTTTGCGCCGATTTCGTCTTGATCGAATTTCCAAGGCGCAAATCACAAAAGAATGGTTTGCTAGGGATAAGGATTTCGACCTTGAAGACTATGCTGCGCAATCCTTTGGATCGTTTCATTTGGACGCAGAGTTTACCCGGGTTGTGTGGCGGTTCAGCCCGGCTGCGGCAGTCACCGCACGTGAGTTTGAGTTCAACCCCAAACAAGAGATGGCCGAGCAAGACGATGGCGGGCTGATCGTTTCCTTTGAGGCAAGCGGCTTGGTCGAGATGGCTTGGCATCTTTACAAGTGGGGCGATGGGGTCGAGGTGATTGAACCAGCCGAGCTGCGAGAAATGGTGGCGGGCTGGCAGAATCATCGCCTCAGCGTTCTGCCGTGAGTTGGGAGGCGGTGAGTTTTTTTGCTATGCCGCCGCTCGGTCCTTCGCGAGGCGTAAAAAGGGGGTGGTCAGCGCCGCAGCGAATTTGCAGGATCCACGCTAACGGCCATTCGCAGTGGCGGTAGGGAGCGTCCGTAGCGCGCAAAAAGGGGGCTTTGTAAAGCGGCGTGAATGTAGCGACCGGCCCAGACCGGACCTTCGCCAACTGTCTCAACGCTGCGACGCAGCTTCGCATTGCTGCCATTCGCGCATCGTGCAGGCCTCTCAGTCAGTGAAGACTGCGCTCAACGATCTTCGCCAATGTCGCATATGAGAGGTTGGAGCTCTGTCCGGGAAGTTAGCTTGCATGGAGAGACTTCTTGGAATGACCTGAAATGACAACTGTAGCCCCTGCCACTTCTACAACGGACGCCCACAAGTATGGTGTGTTTTTCGTCTTTGCGGCAGGGGTACTGTGGTCAACGGTCGGTCTTGGCATTCGCATGATCGAAGATGCCGTCGTCTGGCAAATCCTGCTTTATCGGTCGATTGCCATGTCGCTGTTTCTTTACGTGGTCATTCGGGTGCGGTCGGGCGAAAGCCCCTTTGTTCAGGTCCGCCGCACCGGCTTTCCTTCAGTTATCGCCGGGCTGTCGCTTGTTGCGGCCTATTCCGGCGGGATCTACTCGATCCAGAACACTTCAGTCGCGAATGCCATGCTGCTCTTTGCAACAGCGCCGTTCATGGCTGCTGTCCTGGGGTGGATCATCCTGCGTGAACGCGTGCGAGTCGCAACTTGGGTCGCGATTGCCGTTGCAATCGGCGGGATCGCCATCATGGTTGCCGATATGTCCGGCAGCGTCGTCCTGAAAGGCAGCCTTGCCGCGCTGGGATCGGCATTTGGCTTTGCCGTTTTCACCGTTGCATTGCGATGGGGTCGGACGGGCGAAATGCTCCCATCGGTATTCCTGTCCGGTCTGTTCGCCATCGTTGTCACATTTGGCATATGCCAATTCTCGGGGCTGTCCGTTGCTCTTAGCTTGAACGATGGCGCTATATCCATGGGCATGGGGGTTTTTCAGGTAGGTGCGGGACTGATCCTCTACACGTTGGGGTCACGCAGTCTCCCTGCTGCAGAGCTTGCCCTGCTATCGCTGGCCGAGGTTCTCCTAGGCCCGCTTTGGGTCTGGCTTTTCCTTGGTGAAACAGCGAGCTTCAATACTCTGATTGGCGGTGCTGTGCTGCTTGCGGCGATTGTAGGAAATGCAGTGTCAGGCAAGCGACGTAAGCCTCCGCCAATCACCGCGCCGTAAGGATGTTCGCCGTGGACGGCCCTTAGCCGACGTCCAACAGTAATCTTGGATGCTGCGGTGCGGCCCGTCGAAGGAGACATTCATGCATCACGCAGCATTTTGTCTGCCGAAACGTAGGTCAGCAGACAAAGTGAGCTTTCGCTGCAAGTGCACCAATGTCAGCTTCGGGGAGGCGGTTCAAAAACGGTGGTTTTTGGGCAGTCAGCGCAGTCATTTACCTTCGTTGCTAACAGCTTTGCTAAGAACCCACTGAACTATTGTCTGACTTTCACAATCGTTGTTAAGGCAGGAAACGGAAGCTTTTTCCCAGTAAGAAAGGCTGATTAGATCCTTAAGCGGGTAAGAATTTATTGAGCTACACTCGTCACAAGTGATTTGAAGATAAAATTCTGTCCAGATGAGCGGCTTAGTGCGTTCAACTATGTAAACACTTTTGCATTGGTGGTTCATACAAGGGATGATCTGACCGGCCTTCAGACGCGCCGCGTTTCGCTTGGTAATATGTCCTTTGGAACAAGTGCGTTCTATCGTCTGAAAATCCGAAAATACAAAAAGTGAATCAGTGGTTAAGGCATCACAAAACTTGTTTGCTGCATCAATCTGCCTTCTTGCGCTTTCGACATCGAAACCGTTTTTTTGCAAGTCCTGATGCAGCAACTGCCCCATGCTTTGCCAATGTTTATTGAGCTTGCGAAGGTTAACATCCGGCTCGGAAACTGGTGTGGACCAATCAAGTTGTTTATAGTCGTCATCTGTTGGATTTTCAGCATCTGGAATCTGCGGAGATATCGCTACTTGTCTGCCTTTAAGAAAGTTTGGATCAATTTCAGCTTGTAGAAATTTTAATGCATCTGCAGCCTTCCATCCGACTTTGTCCTCATCATTCAGATATGGAGCCGCAACAGCCAAACATCGAAATACGAATCCCTCTATGCGAAGCCTCATGTCTAGAGCGGAAATTCTTTGTTCTCTCTCAGTTGCCTTCAATCATTCACCCCTTTTTGTGTTTGATAGATCCTCAAATTTAAATGTAAGCGCCTATGGCATATAAGACATCCTAGCTACTTGGCCTTGTTCAGGCTCTTCTCGCAACACATACTCTTAGCACACAAAACCACCATCCACGCTTGTTCCACAAACCCTCCTTTTTGGCACGCCTGCAAAATACCTCGTTTGATGCTGCCACAAACCCCGTTCAAAACTCGAGCAGTTGTTGAAGGTTTTTGCCTCTTCCGTGATAGCATACTTTAGCCGCATTGCAGAAATTCGGTCTAGATGGGCTCGGAGCTGACCTCCGATGCGCCGCAGCTTTTCATGATATAGTGCAGTGTCAACGTCGGGTTGTCGATGTGGGAGGGCATGGCGGATCGGAGGAACTGTCATGCAAACACCAAACTTACCGGCCATTCGCACACGTCGCCCCGCGTGGAATAAGGGGCGCATCGTTGGTCAAAAGCGACCACTGAAGCCCAAACATGTCTGGGCGATCCGTGTCAGGCTGGAACTGGCCGAGAACCATCGCGATCTGGCTCTGTTCAATATGGCCATTGATAGCAAATTGCGCGGGTGTGATCTTGTCCGCATGAAAGTCGTCGATGTCATGGCTTCTGGACAGATCAAGGAACGGGCATCGGTGCTGCAAAGCAAAACCCAAAAACCGGTGCGGTTCGAGATTTCCGAAGGCACTCGCGCCTCGGTGGGGAAGTGGATGAAAGATCCGTTGATGGTCGGATCCGAATATCTCTGGCCGGGGCGCTTTCACGAGCGGCTTCATATCTCAACGCGCCAATATGCCCGCATTGTGCGGGAATGGGTTTCGTCCATCGGGCTTGAAGTGACCGCCTATGGCACCCATTCGATGCGACGCACGAAGGTCACCCAAATTTATAAGAAGACGGGCAACTTGCGTGCCGTGCAGCTTCTGCTGGGGCATACGAAGATGGACAGCACAGTTCGTTATTTGGGCGTTGAACTTGAAGACGCGTTAGCAATTTCGGAAGCCATTGAAATCTAAGCGTTAGGGCCGTTCAACAAGGACGGCCTATACCCGCCTTTTGGGTAGGCGCGTGTTTGCTGCGGTGCAGCTTCCGAAAGCAGACATTGGCTCATTCTGGCAAACTTGGCTTTGCCGTTCATCCGAAAGCTTTCCGCATCATGCACAGGATAGCATCTCGACGCATCTCACTTGCATTCGTGGCTTACTATAGCCGTCGATTTCTGTTAGCGCCTCAGCATGAAATTACGCCCCATTTCGCAGATCCGAAACGGACGAGTATCCATTGATGGCAGCGAGATGCTTATTGATGGGTTTGCGCTTGTGGAAAAGCTTGGTAGCGGCGCGAATGGGACGGTTTTCAGGGCCACTGACACTCTACTCAGACGAGACGTCGCTATCAAGGTTTGGAACCTGAATGGCTTGGAGCGCTCAAGAGACGAAATTTCCAAAATCGCACAGTTTCAGCACCCGTTGATAGTTTCAACATACCGCTTCGACTATGCTGGTGACACACCCTATGCCGTGATGGAACTGGTCGAAGGAGTGACCGGCAAGGAATGGCTGAAAAAGGATCCCGACTTACGAGCCCGAATGCGTTTTTGGGGTCGTTACTCTGAGGCCCTTGGCATTTTGCACCGCTCGGGGACCGTTCATGGCGACCCACACCTTGGAAATGTTATATTGTCAGAACCGGGCTGCCAGTCAGTGCAAGCGGGCATAGGCACAGGCTTTGTTTTCAAGCTGGCAGATACTGGTACCAGCGTTTTTTGGCCTAATCACAATGACTTCGAGACCCGGGAAGAGAACTTGATCGTTGAGACCGCCAGAAAGCTATTCAAAGCTTATGGATTAGGGAAGGTGTTCAAAATCCCAACGAACATCTCACATGAGCTGGCGGTTGCGCTCATTGATCGGTTCGTAGAATATCTTTGGCGAGTGTATGAATTGGTTGATTGGGATCGACGAAGTGAAAATGCAAACTTCATCGCAGAGCACATCATCGCAACACCACTGTTCGACCTCAAGGCGGCATGGTCGTGTCTCGAATGTGGTGGAAATTCTCTGGCGACGATCTCCGAGCAATGGGATTTGGACCTGATCAGGCGACGAGGTCAAGGATGATTGGTTCGATGGGTTGATCTAGGGTTTCCCAGCCATCGACCTTGCGCATCTGGATCTGGCCGGAGGCCATCAGGGCCCAGAGTAGCATCGGCACGGTTTCGGCGCAGGGCAGCACGGTCTGGGTCTTGACGCGGCGGCGGAATTCCTCGTTCAGCCGCTCGATCGCGTTCGTTGTCCGCGCCGATTTCCATTGTGACGGGTCGAGCCGCGTGAAGGTGAACAGCCGGTCGCCTGCCTCCTCGAGGCTGTCGGCGACGGCCTTGCATTTCAGCCGCCATTTGCGCAGGAATGCCTTGCGGCGTTTCTCGACCTCGACCGCGGTGTCGGCGTAGATCATGTCGCGGTAGTCCTCGGTCAGCTCGTCGTGCATTGTCTTCGGGGCATGGCCGAGCAGGTTGCGATGCTTGTGGACCGTGCAGCGCTGGACGGCCAAGTCCTCGCCCCAGAGCGCGACAAGTGCGGCCTCAAGACCAGGGGCGCCGTCGATGATGACGAACTCGGGCCGCTTCAGCCCGCGCGCATCGAGATCGGCGAGGAACTGGCCCCAGGCGGCCTTGCTCTCTCCCCCCATATTCATGATGGATAACAGAACCTTCTGGCCATCCCGGCGCACACCGATGGCCGCCAGCACCGAGATGTTCGTGGCCTTGCGGTCGAGTCGGGTCTTGATGACGGTGCCGTCCAGAATGAGACGGACGATATCTTCATCGGCCAGATTGCGGGCGCACCACGCGTCCCAGTCCACCTTCACCTTGCGCCAGGCCCGGCTGACCACGTCCTTGCCGACTGCCCCCTGAAACAGGCCGTAGAGCGCGCGTTTGACCCGCCGTGTGTTCGTTCCGGCCAGATAGACCGAGGCGATCAGGGCTTCTGCCTTCTTCGTCAGCCGTTGATAGCGCGGCAGCGCCTTGGAGCGCCATTCGGTGATCTTGCCCTCTTCGTTCTCGATCCGGGCGCGCGGCACGCTGACCGTTTCGGTGCCAAAGGTGCCCACGAGCTGGCGCTCGCGGTGTCCGTTGCGGTAACCCTTCTTCGTGGCACCGCCCCGGCCATAGCGACAGCGACCGATGAAGGCGGAAAGCTCCTCCTCGAACAGCGCCTCGATGGTCGCACGGATATTCTGCCGCAGCCGATCCTCGATCGGATCATAGCCCACTTCATTGGCCAGTAGCGCAAGCATGCTGGTGTCTGTATTCTTCGTCATGGCGTGATCTCCTTGGCGGTTGCAGCCGCCGATTGGGTGGGTTTGGTTCACCCGGAGATTACGCCACCTTCAAATTTCCACCACCTTCGCGACACAACCGGCGGCGGTTAAGCAGGTTTCAGAGTCGGGCGTCACCGACGCTGGTCGACTTTGCCGACGCTTGAACGCAAGCCTTTTAAACGGAGGCGTTTTGGATTTGGATCAAGATGAGCTCTGTTCTGGCGCTTTGACTGAGTTTGAAGCACAGAAGACCGCCTTAGTCACATCCTTGAAGAAACGGACACACCCCGGTTTTGGGGTTGAACGACCAGGACGGTCGTCATTTCGCTCGAATTGCTGGTATTAAACTTACAACGGCCTTAACCGATGACGAGGGTCCGCTCCCACAGGCGGACCTCTCGCTTCATCTAAGGGACGCTACCGCCGCTCGGCGCTTGCGTTCCATCTCATTGACGACGGCTTGGAGCTCCGGCGATATAGGATTCTCTGGTCCCGGCAGCGGGAGGTCGGCCAGGAACCGCCAGCGGCGATCAAGTGCAGCAAGTGACACCTCGTCGGTATGTCCGCGCCGTGCTTGCCGAAAGAAGAGGCTTTTCAGCTCGTTCGACACGGATTTGTCCTCGCGCATCCTCTTCGCGGTCCAAAGCGTGACATCGACGAGTTCGAGGCCCGCACTCTCATCGCCAGGCTTGTATTCAGGTGGAGTCTCGGGGAGCGTCGAATAATCAAACTCGGGCATGCCCGGACCAAGGCTGGATTTATGGCCGCGCAGCTTTTGGTATATTCCTGCCAGCTCCGCTTGCGCCTTGTTAAACTCCGTCTGACGGTCGACGGTTATCTTATGCACTTTCTGCCCCATGGCATTTGACTCTGTGCCGACCCCGTAGAGGACCGATTGGAAGCCGACTAAGTTCGGGGAGATCTGTAATGAGGTGTCGTAGTTACCCACGCCGTAGCTTATCTCATCGGGGTTTGCATCTGCCCAGCGTATGGCACCATCTATAATTTCCCGTGAGCGGGCATCGGGTAACCTGCTGATGTTTGCAAGTAGTTGCCTGTGGACGCCTTGAAGCATCGAAGCACAACGCGCAGAGTTTTTCTCCAGCCTTGCCTTCCACGCCGTTTTCGCAATTTCCTCATCGAATAGATAGGCAACTTTGAAGAGCAAGGGGTAACGCAACGGAGTCCAATAGTGATTCCACGCAACTGCCTCGTTCAAGCCTGCGTCGAAGACTTGGTCGAAATAGCTAATGATTGCATGATCTTTCTTGTCGACCGTAAAGATCGAAAACCGAAGATCATTCTTCTTGCTAAATTTCTCGAGCCGTTCAGCAATTGTCGTCAGCTTTGCAACGCCAAGTTCATTGGCGTGGATTCGCTTTACGCCAAGCTCTTTTCTAAGTGTTCGTAACAGTGGGGCAGCAATCACGTCCAGATTGGCGCGGGCTCCGAGAACCCCATAATAGAGCAGTGGCTGGGCAGGGTCGAATAGATGCAGCCCTGTGTTTCCGCTTTCATCGATGTAATAATACATAAGTTCCCCCGGCAGACTGACCAGATTATTTGCCGCAGCATGTCGCGCAGTCAATGCGTCGACTGCCAAGTCCGCGTTTCGTCCCTCTCGTCTGAGCTGCCCGGCGTGCCGCGCCATGCACGACCGCCGGCTCTGGGCTAACTCCGGCCAAAAGCCCTCGCAGCGAAGGAGCGATCCTGCGAATGCAAGCCTAGGCTCGGAGCCGTCATGCGGCAATGCAGAAGAAAGCTCGATCATAGTCCGCCCTGAAGGTCGGCTTCCATTTTTTCTGGGTGATCGGATTGCCACCGCAGCGAAGGTCCGCAATCCGCCCTTCTTGGGCTATGGGATTCTTTTGCGGGGGCATCAGTTCGACCGTCGCGAGAGGCTGTCGCGGGCCGTTTGCTTCGTTTGGCGCGGGCGGCAGGTTCGGGGAAGACAGAATGTTGGTGGGAACCGTGGTTTTGATTGGAGTGTGGCTGAGGAAAATGATTATAATCATGTTTGCTGGGAAAGTTTCATGTCAACGCTATGTCAACGCGCGTACGTCTTTTTTCGACGGGTTTTGAGGGTGAAAACACATCAATGTTGCTCAATGTCAGACCTGAAATTTTGTGAAATCAAAGGCTTATCGCCTAAGTAGCTGTTATTGTTGGGTTATTGAAATTCTTGAATTATAGGCTCATAACCTGAAGGTCACAGGTTCAAATCCTGTCCCCGCATGCGGATTTCGCGGAGAATGGGCGCTGATTTCGCGCGATCGTGGGCACGCGTTTCGCGCCATTCTGGGCAGTCATTTCACGGGATCGTGGGCAGGCTGGCCGACGCTTTCATGGAGTCAGGCTTGAACGATTTGGTCAAGCTTTTTTGTGACGGCGGAGCGCCTGCGCAGGCTTTCACCTGAGAGGGTGAGGCGGTGTGCGTTGTGAACGAGGCGGTCGAGGATGGCATCTGCGAGCGTTGGGTCGCCGATGGCTTCGTGCCACTGGTCAACGGGGAGTTGGCTTGTGACGATGGTGGAAGCGCGGCCGTGGCGGTCTTCGAGGATTTCCAGCAGGTCACGGCGCTCCGGGGCGGTGAGGACGGCGAGGCCCCAATCGTCAATGATCAGCACATCCATGCGGGCGATGGTTTTGAGGATGCGTTCATGGCGGCCATCGCCACGGGCCAGAGCAAGGGCCTCGAACATGCGCGGCGCACGTTGATAGAGGACGGGCCGCCCATCCCGGCACGCCTTGTGGCCAAGGGCGCAGGCGATCCAGCTTTTGCCCAAACCGGTCGGCCCGGTTATCAGCAGGTTCTCGTGCCGGGCGATCCAGCCGCCATCGGCAAGATGCGCCATGACACTGCGGTCAAGACCACGTGGGCTGCGCAGGTCCAGATCCTCGACGCTGGCATCTTGGCGCAGAGCCGCAAACTTGAGCCGGGAGGCCAGTTTCTTGGTGTCGCGCTCTGCAGCCTCGCGGTCGACCAGCAGGCCGAGACGCTCTTCGAACGAGAGGGCGTCGAAGGCGGTTGACCTGCGTTGTTCTTCGAGCGCCGATGCAATGCCGGTCAGGCCGAGCGCCAACAGTCGGTCGTGGGTGGGATGGGTCAGCATTTTAGTCCTTTCTCAATGGTAATAGCTGCCGCCACGAATGTTGGCGTGCTGGAGGGGGGCGACCTCTTCGGAGCCTTCCAGGAAGGCGCGATCGAGGCCGGTCTTGAGGATCGAACGAATGGAGGTGACGGTGCGGGCCCGGATGGTCACACCCCGCTGGCAGGCCGCATCAACGCGCTCCGGCCCATAGGTTTTGACCAAGGCCAGCACACCCAGGCAGGTGCGGAACCCCTGTTCAGGATGGGGGCGGTCAGCCATCACCATCTCGCAAAAGGCGGCGACGGCGGGGCCGGTCTTGGTTGCCTGCGCCAGCATTCTGGCCGGGGTCCATTCGGCAAAGCGACGATGGGCCGATGGCATATGGTCGGCCACGGTGACATGGCTGCGCCGCCCCGGGGTGCGCACGTGGCTCGCAACCCTCTGACCACGATGGAATATCTCGACCGTCTGGCCGCTTGTGCGAACATCGACCTCTTGTTTGATCAGCGCGAAGGGCACGGAATACCATGAGCTGTCGACCTCAACGTGATAGTCGGGTGCCACGCGGGCGCGCTTCCAGCGGGCGAAGACATAAGGTTCGGGCGGTAGGGGCTGAAGATTGGGCCGATCCAAAGTGGCAAACAGATCGGCGCGGCTGGCGCCATAGCCGCGCATCACGCGCATGTTCAACTCGTCCAGCAGCCGCCGGATCGCCACGTTCAACTCGGCCAATGAGAAGAACCGGTGGTTCCGCAGCCGCGCCAGAATCCAGCGTTGTGCCACTTGGACAGCCACTTCCACCTTCGCCTTGTCCCGGGGTTTGCGCGGCCGGGCGGGCAGAACGGCGGTGCCATAATGCGCCGCCATCTCGGCATAGGTCCGGTTCAGCCCCGGATCAAACCGGTCTGCCTTGATCACGGCGGACTTCAGATTGTCCGGAACCACCGCCTTTGGCACGCCGCCCAGAAAGGCGAACATCCGGATATGCGCGAGGATCCAATCTTCCAACCCCTCCGATGCCACCGCCTCGGCATAGGTGTGATTCGATGCCCCCATTGCCGCCACGAACAGCTTCATGGCCCGCGCTTCGCCGGTCGTGGGGTCGATCACGTCGATGGTGTCGCCGGCAAAGTCAACGAACACCTTCTCGCCGCCCACATGTGTCTGGCGCATCGTCGGGCGCACCCGACCCTTCCAAGCCTCGTAATGCGTGCAAAACCAAGTATAGGCAAAACCCCCGGGGTGCGCGGCACGGTATTCTTCCCAGAGCAGCATCCGCGTCACCCCAGGGCGGCGCAACTCGCGGTCAATCTCCGCCCAGTCGGGCACAAGCCGCTCCGCGTCCGGCACCGTGGGCGGGGCTGGAAACAAAAGAAGTTCAAGGCTGTCGTCATCGATCCCCTCCGGCAAGGGCCACGTGAGCCCGGCATGACGCGCCCGTTGGGTGTAGCTTCCGACGCTCCCCTTGCTCAGACCGAGGGAAGCGGCAATGGACCGCTCGCTCAGGCCTTGCCCAAGCTTCAATCGCAAAACATCTCGTATCCGGCGCATGTTCAATCGTCCTGTCGGCATCAAGCCACCCCTTCATTCCTGAAGGCGCAACTATCCTCAATTTGCCGACCAGACCTGCCCGCGATCCCGCGAAATCAGTGCCCAGCTTCACGCGAAATGACTGCCCATGATCCCGTGAAATCGATGCCCACCATCAAGCGAAACACGCACCCCGCAACCAAAATCCAGAATTATTACAAGACGTTAGCAGCCGCCCTCCGGGCGGCTTTTTGCGTTCCAAATTCCAGGTCAACAATAGGTCAACAAAACGAGGGAAGTTGCTCCGGCAAAAGTGCGCCGGGCGTCTTAAGCAATCTCATGGCTCCGCACCCGGCACGCTTGCTCAAACCGGAAACGACGATCATCAATGAATCAAGTTTTCGTCATGAGGGCAGGTCAGGGGTAGGTTAAAAACCTGCAATCTTTTTCCGCCGCCGTGGTTTCAACGCAACTTTACGATCACGGGTTGCAGGTTGGACATTGGCCCGGGTCGGCCACGCTCGGTCCGTTGACGCGGGGGTGAACATCTTGTTGTCCGCAAAGCGTGCAGCCGTGGATCTCGGCCTTGACCAGCAGCGTCGGACCGTCGCACCAGGCACAGGGCAGGCCGGTTTCCACCCGCAACAGCCCCCACCCGGGCGCTGCGCAGTTTGGGCATGCCGTTGCCAGCCGCGCGGCAAGGCGTTCGGCGAGACGGCCGATGGTTTCCATCCGGCGGGGGTTCAGATGGGCGCGCATGTCGGTCTGCAGGAATGCGCCAGCCTGCGCCGACAGGTGAGCTGCGCGCGCAATTGCGTCGTCAACAGCATCGCGGTCCTGCAAACCCTTGGCCAAAGGTGGCGCACCTGGGCCGGTCGGCGCTACGATGACCGCAGTTCGTGGGAAACCTATGCTCGTCAGAAAAGCAGTCGCCTCGTTGGCTGAACAGACAGTTACATGATCGTAACACGGCGCCTCGTCGATCAGCCTTTCGATCACCTCATGCCCGGTTTCCTGATTGTACCACAACAGCACCTCGCGGCCGATGGGCAGAAAGGGGATGAACGGATGTGGCCCATAAGCGCCTTCACTGGCGATCCCAACGGGTAGTCCGGTGGCTGCGATGGCTGCACGGGCCTTGCCGCGGGCGGCATCCTCCATCGTGCCCGTGCGCGGGGTCTCGGCGGTGAAGGTGCCGAACCGGTCGGTATCCAGCCCCTCGGGAACCACCAGCGTGATGCCAAGACGGGCCAGCGGTGGCGCGATTGCCGCCGCTTTGCCGTGCATGGTGCCAAGGGCGGCGCGATCAGGCAGTGTCATGCTGCACGGCGCTGATATTCCTTGTCGTCCCAGACCAGACCAGTTTGATATCGGGCCGCAATCTGACCCTTGTGCAGGACGAACAGATGGAGCCAGCCGTTGTCGAACAGCGCACGCACCCCGTCATGGCGGGCCAGCACGTCGATGATCGCCTCGCGCGGGGCTTCGATCAGGACCGACAGCCGCAACGGTTCGTGAGCCAGTTCCGCGCCGTCATGCACCGTTTGCCAAGGCAGGCCGGGGCGCAGCTTGCCGCCGTTGCCTTGCACCACGCCGATGCCGCCCACCACGTTGTGGATCAGCTTGTTACCACCACCGAACGCCTCGGGTGCAACCGATGATCCATAGTATTGCAGGCTGATCCAGCTGGCCACGACCACCGGTGCGGTCAGGATGAGTTCCAACGTGCCAAATCCCGTGTCGGCCTGCCAGTCATAGTTGTGCAGGAACGCGCGACCTCCCAGATCGGCCCCGGCTGTGGCCGGACGCGGCGCCGCGATGAAGGCGGCACAACCTGCCAGTCCCCATTCAGGGCGCACCTCGGCCCAGTTCAACGCCCGCTGGCCGATCGACTTGGCCGTGGCCCCCGGCAGACGCAACGCGCGTTCAGACCGCGCAAGGGCCCCGGCATGGGCAAGCCAGTCTTCGGCCTGCACGATATCCGCCGTGTGTGCAGGCGCTGCGTCGTCGCGAAACAGCGCGATCCGGTCTGTTGTCGTGTCGTGCAGCCCCGCCAGAAACACCGTGTCTTGTGCCAAATCAATGCCTTGCGCTGGCAAACCCGCCCGCGTCTCGGGGTCGTTCAGCAATTGGGCCAGTAGCCGGGCTGACACCTCGCCCGTCTGCCCGGCACAGGCACCGCAGTGATACGCACTTTCATGCGGGTTGTTGGTCACCTGGCCGCCATGACCCAGCAGCAGGACAAGCCGTGCGTGGTTCGTGGTCATGCTCATCGCCTTCAGCACGGCGGCCCCGGTCGCGGCCTTGGCCTCGGCGCTTAGCCCGCCCTCGACGCGCGGCGCGGGTTCGGGGGGCTGGTGACCGGGTGGCAACGCAAGCGCGCTGCGCACCAGTTTCCAGCTATAGGCCGGTCCCGCCGCCTCGACAAAGGCAAAGGACGAAACGGCCGCTTGCCGGAACCGGCCCCAGGCGCGGGTCGTGCGGGCAGCGATGCGGGTAGCATGTTCAACCTCGGGTGCGGCATGGCCGGTGGAGGTCATACCGGGGTTCAACAGGACAGGAAGGTGGATTTGCAACTCTTCGGTGCCATGTGCCCTGTGTTGCAGGGGCAGGCCGAAAAAGCCTGCAAAGCCGATGGTCTCAATGTCCGGGCTTTGGTTTTCCAGCGCGCGGCGGAACACCTCTGACCGCACATCAATGCAGAAGGCGGCTTGCAGTGCAGGGCGGCCCGTCGTGGCCCGTGGCCCGGACAGAGCGGCGTCAAGCTTGCGCTGATGGGCCCGCTCGGTGGCCTCTTGCAGGATCGCGTCAATCAATTCGTCCGGCGAAGGCTGCACGGGCGTGGCATGTGCCGCAACCGCTACTGCCCAGTCCGCCGCAACCTGCGGCACATGCGAAAGCAGCGCCTCTTCCCAAAGAAGGCGAATGGCCAAGAGATCAATGATTGTCATGTCGGATTGGCCCTTCAGCTCGGCCTCCCATAGCAGCCAGCGGGCGTGCTGTGACCAGCCGCCCAGATCCATCAGCATCCTGTGAAAGGCGGTCTCGGCCGCTGCATTCGTCAGACCCAGCCGGTCGGCTGCGCGCAGGATGACACGCTCCGGCGCATCGTCGGACCCGGCGACGTGGGCGCAAAAGCCCGTCAGCCCTGCAATCTCGGGCGTCAGGTCATGTGACGCCCAAGCACGCCAGGCGGCAAAGGCCCCAAGCATCGGCGCTGGCGACCACAGCGCCTGACCCCGGTCGAAATGCCCGGCCGCCCAAAGGCCAAAGCTGCGCGCGATGACCGAAGGCCAGTCGGTGCCGGTGGCACTTGCGGCCAGATCGGCCACCGTCGGCAGCATCCGGGGCGCGGCACTGGTCGCGGTCAGCGATGCCTTGAGCCGCGCCAAGTCAACAGGCTTTATGGGCGACTGGCAAGCGATCAGCGCCACAGCCAGATCGTCGTCACTGATACTGCCCACCCGCACCTGCGCCGCATAGTCGGCGCGCGGGCGGGTTATCTTGACCCCAGCCACACGGGCCAGCCGTGCGCTTGCGGTAGCCAGATCCTCGCCGGACTGGCCCAGGAAGGGGTTGACCGCGACCGTTGCATCCAGCGGAAAAGCGGGCGGGATGGCGCGGGCCGCAGCCTCGGCGGCGCTTACAAGACCTGCAAGGCGGGCCGGAGCGATCTGGATATGCTTGAGGAACATCTTGGTCTCCGAAAGAAAAAAGGGGGGGGCAGAGGGATTTGGTGGCGCGAAAGCCGCCGATCATCCGATCAAGCACCGCGTTAAGGTACAGGCCATTGGCAAGGTGCACGCGCAGGCCCGCTGCGGCCGGATGATGTGCCCAGTGTGGGAACAGCGCCTGTGCCACCGCAACCAAACCAAAGGACATCAGCGCCAACACGATCAGCGCCCATTCCAGCGGCCCGGGCACTGGCGGGAAAGGCAGATAGGGGCCCCAAAGCGCCGCCGCGACCACCTGAAAGCCGAAGTACGCCACCGCTGCCACCAGCGAGGCCACCGCCGTGCGCTGTGTCAGCGCGCGCGGTGCGGAATCAGCCAGCCCCTGGGCCACCAGATATGCCACACCAAAGATCAGGATCACGCCCAGCGCCAGCGCCTGCGCCGACTTTGGCCCGGCCACCAGCCCGAAGCCCACTGCCACGACCGCATAAAGCACCAGTGCCAGTACAAAGGCCCGCGCCACTGCGCCGATACCCGGTACGGCGACCGGACCGGGCCGATGCACCTCGGCCACCGCCCTGACAGCACCTCCCGAGGCGAGGAACGCATGCGCCTTGTACAGGGAATGCGCCATGATATGCAGCAGCGCCAGCGCCCAGAGTCCCATCCCGCATTGCAGCAGCATGAACCCCATCTGCGCAACTGTGGACCAGGCCAGCGCAGTCTTTACCGCACTTTGCGTCAGCATCACTGTAGCGCCAAACAGCGCGGTCAGCCCGCCCAGCATCACCAACGCCGCCATCGCACCGGGGCTGGCCTGCATCAGATCGGACATGCGGATCAACAGGAACCCGCCGCCGTTGATGATCCCCGCATGCAGCAGTGCAGATACCGGCGTTGGTGCCTCCATGACCTCGGTCAGCCAGCCATGCAGCGGGAACGTCGCGGTCTTGAGCGCCGCCACCAGCACCAGCAGCGCCACGGCAACTTGAGCCGACAAAGGCAGACCGCCCGTAGCAGCCTGCGACAGCGCGGCAATGTCTGCAGTACCGAACGCAGTCCACAGCAGCACAGCCGCCAACACCAGCACTGCATCGCCCGCCCCCCAGACCAAGGTGAACTTTGCCGCCGCCCGCCGCGCTTCGGCCCGTTCGGTGCGGATTTCGCGGAGAATGGGCGCTGATTTCGCGCGATCGTGGGCACGCGTTTCGCGCCATTCTGGGCAGTCATTTCACGGGATCGTGGGCAGGCTGGCCGACGCTTTCATGGAGTCAGGCTTGAACGATTTGGTCAAGCTTTTTTGTGACGGCGGAGCGCCTGCGCAGGCTTTCACCTGAGAGGGTGAGGCGGTGTGCGTTGTGAACGAGGCGGTCGAGGATGGCATCTGCGAGCGTTGGGTCGCCGATGGCTTCGTGCCACTGGTCAACGGGGAGTTGGCTTGTGACGATGGTGGAAGCGCGGCCGTGGCGGTCTTCGAGGATTTCCAGCAGGTCACGGCGCTCCGGGGCGGTGAGGACGGCGAGGCCCCAATCGTCAATGATCAGCACATCCATGCGGGCGATGGTTTTGAGGATGCGTTCATGGCGGCCATCGCCACGGGCCAGAGCAAGGGCCTCGAACATGCGCGGCGCACGTTGATAGAGGACGGGCCGCCCATCCCGGCACGCCTTGTGGCCAAGGGCGCAGGCGATCCAGCTTTTGCCCAAACCGGTCGGCCCGGTTATCAGCAGGTTCTCGTGCCGGGCGATCCAGCCGCCATCGGCAAGATGCGCCATGACACTGCGGTCAAGACCACGTGGGCTGCGCAGGTCCAGATCCTCGACGCTGGCATCTTGGCGCAGAGCCGCAAACTTGAGCCGGGAGGCCAGTTTCTTGGTGTCGCGCTCTGCAGCCTCGCGGTCGACCAGCAGGCCGAGACGCTCTTCGAACGAGAGGGCGTCGAAGGCGGTTGACCTGCGTTGTTCTTCGAGCGCCGATGCAATGCCGGTCAGGCCGAGCGCCAACAGTCGGTCGTGGGTGGGATGGGTCAGCATTTTAGTCCTTTCTCAATGGTAATAGCTGCCGCCACGAATGTTGGCGTGCTGGAGGGGGGCGACCTCTTCGGAGCCTTCCAGGAAGGCGCGATCGAGGCCGGTCTTGAGGATCGAACGAATGGAGGTGACGGTGCGGGCCCGGATGGTCACACCCCGCTGGCAGGCCGCATCAACGCGCTCCGGCCCATAGGTTTTGACCAAGGCCAGCACACCCAGGCAGGTGCGGAACCCCTGTTCAGGATGGGGGCGGTCAGCCATCACCATCTCGCAAAAGGCGGCGACGGCGGGGCCGGTCTTGGTTGCCTGCGCCAGCATTCTGGCCGGGGTCCATTCGGCAAAGCGACGATGGGCCGATGGCATATGGTCGGCCACGGTGACATGGCTGCGCCGCCCCGGGGTGCGCACGTGGCTCGCAACCCTCTGACCACGATGGAATATCTCGACCGTCTGGCCGCTTGTGCGAACATCGACCTCTTGTTTGATCAGCGCGAAGGGCACGGAATACCATGAGCTGTCGACCTCAACGTGATAGTCGGGTGCCACGCGGGCGCGCTTCCAGCGGGCGAAGACATAAGGTTCGGGCGGTAGGGGCTGAAGATTGGGCCGATCCAAAGTGGCAAACAGATCGGCGCGGCTGGCGCCATAGCCGCGCATCACGCGCATGTTCAACTCGTCCAGCAGCCGCCGGATCGCCACGTTCAACTCGGCCAATGAGAAGAACCGGTGGTTCCGCAGCCGCGCCAGAATCCAGCGTTGTGCCACTTGGACAGCCACTTCCACCTTCGCCTTGTCCCGGGGTTTGCGCGGCCGGGCGGGCAGAACGGCGGTGCCATAATGCGCCGCCATCTCGGCATAGGTCCGGTTCAGCCCCGGATCAAACCGGTCTGCCTTGATCACGGCGGACTTCAGATTGTCCGGAACCACCGCCTTTGGCACGCCGCCCAGAAAGGCGAACATCCGGATATGCGCGAGGATCCAATCTTCCAACCCCTCCGATGCCACCGCCTCGGCATAGGTGTGATTCGATGCCCCCATTGCCGCCACGAACAGCTTCATGGCCCGCGCTTCGCCGGTCGTGGGGTCGATCACGTCGATGGTGTCGCCGGCAAAGTCGACGAACACCTTCTCGCCGCCCACATGTGTCTGGCGCATCGTCGGGCGCACCCGACCCTTCCAAGCCTCGTAATGCGTGCAAAACCAAGTATAGGCAAAACCCCCGGGGTGCGCGGCACGGTATTCTTCCCAGAGCAGCATCCGCGTCACCCCAGGGCGGCGCAACTCGCGGTCAATCTCCGCCCAGTCGGGCACAAGCCGCTCCGCGTCCGGCACCGTGGGCGGGGCTGGAAACAAAAGAAGTTCAAGGCTGTCGTCATCGATCCCCTCCGGCAAGGGCCACGTGAGCCCGGCATGACGCGCCCGTTGGGTGTAGCTTCCGACGCTCCCCTTGCTCAGACCGAGGGAAGCGGCAATGGACCGCTCGCTCAGGCCTTGCCCAAGCTTCAATCGCAAAACATCTCGTATCCGGCGCATGTTCAATCGTCCTGTCGGCATCAAGCCACCCCTTCATTCCTGAAGGCGCAACTATCCTCAATTTGCCGACCAGACCTGCCCGCGATCCCGCGAAATCAGTGCCCAGCTTCACGCGAAATGACTGCCCATGATCCCGTGAAATCGATGCCCACCATCAAGCGAAACACGCACGTTCGGGGTAGAACAGCAACAACTGGCGCAGCCCCAGACCGATGGCGACAAAGGCCAGCACCAGCACCGCCAGACTGCCCGCCTGCACCAGCGTCAGCACAGCGGCCAGCGTGGCCAGCATCAGCCCGTGATACGTGCCCTCACGCGCCTCGCCGTCCAGATAGGTCCGGCCATAGCGCACAACCACCCAGCCAACAAAGGCGACGAGCAGCGCCATCGAGGCACTTATCGCATCAAGGCGGAAGGCGATCAGCGCAGGCCCGCCAAAGAACTCCACCGCGACCGGGCCATAGGCGATCAGTTGCACTACGCTTGCGATTGCCAACGCCAGAACGCAAAGCGCCGCTCCCTCGGCCAGACGTGTCAACGCGCCAGGACGGCGGCCGGGTATAAACAAAGCAAAGCTGGCCACGGCCAGTAAAAGGATTGGAGCAAAAACGATCAAGGGCGGAAGGAAAGACATAGCATTCTCCGGTGTGCGACAGGTTTGATCGGGATAGCGATTGCGTTTCGCAAAGAAAATTACATATTATCTGGCGAAACGTTCTGTATGGTAGAACAATGGCATCCTTGAATCTGCATCACCTGCGCCTTTTCCGTGCTGTGGCATCGGATGGCACGCTGACTGGCGCCGCACGGGCGCTGAACCTGTCGCAATCGGCATTGTCCACCCAGATCAAAGCGCTTGAGAAGTCGCTGGGCCATGATCTGTTTGAACGCCGCGGCCGTGGCCTGATCATGACCGAGGCCGGGCGCATCGCACTTGACCATGCCGAAGCGATCTTTCGCACCGCTGACGATCTGACCGCGACCCTGCGCGAAACCGGCAGGGGGCGGCGGGCCTTGCGGGTGGGGGCGCTTGCTACGCTGTCGCGCAATTTCCAGATGCAGTTCGTTCGCCCGTTGATCGGACGGTCCGATGTGGAGGTCGTGCTGCGGTCGGGCAGTCAGGCGGAACTGTTGCGCGGGTTGGAGTCTTTGGCTTTTGACGTTGTGCTGACCAATCTTGCCCCGCCGCGCGACGCGACAACGCCGTGGCTGGTGCACCGGCTGGCTGAACAGCGCGTCAGTCTGATCGGAACGTCTGCACGCCTTGGCCAAGTCCCCCGGACGATGCAGGAATTGTTGTTGCAGGAACCGTTGATCCTGCCTCCGCCCGAGACGGCGCTGCGTGCGGCGTTCGACGCCCTTACCAACCGTCTGGGCATCGTACCAATGATTGCCGCCGAGGTCGAAGACATGGCGATGCTGCGCTTGCTTGCCCGCGAAAATGCGGGGCTCGCGGTCATCCCGCCAATCGTGGTGCAAGACGAACTGGCGGCAGGTCTGCTGGTTGAGGCGGCACGGCTTGACGATGTCACCGAGACATTTCAAGCCGTAACCGCAGCGCGTCGCTTTCCCAACCCGCTTTTGTCCGAGGTGCTGACGCAGGGTCGCTTTGGATAGAACAAAGACGCTGCACCCGCGATGACAGGTTCATTGGCCTCCTGATCTGAATGCGCGCCAAGGGGTGTCACGGATCAAGACCCCTTTCCGGTCCCAGGACGGAATTTGTTACGCGGTGCAAAGCCTGAGGGGGTCGCCTCTCGCGGGCTGCGCACCCAGACTTCACGGTTAGGGTGCAGACCCGCGCCACGCCTTGCCGGAACGGCCATGTGCCGCGCGCGTTGCAAAAGACGCGTATCGGCAAGGCCTGCGCTTGGGTGGAAGCCGCCGTTGTCTGCGACCTGCTGGACCCAGGCCACCGTGCGGGCCGCAAGAACGTCGGCATCATCAAGAGCCGTGCAGTTGATTTCGTTGGTGTTCAGATCCACCACAATCTCGTCGCCATTCTCGACAAACGCAATAGGGCCGCCAAGCGCCGCCTCCGGCCCGACATGGCCGATCACAAGGCCGATCGAGCCACCAGAAAAGCGCGCGTCGGTCATCAGGGCGATGACGATGCCGCGCTCGCGGCACAGGGTGGTGATGCGCGCGGTGGGGTCAAGCATTTCCGGCATGCCCGGTGCGCCGCTGGGCCCCTCGTAACGCACGACGATCATGTCATTGTTCTCGAAAGTGTCTGGCGCCTTATCCAGCATATCTATCAGTGCCTGCTGACCATCGAACACGCGCGCACGGCCGCGAAACAGGTTGTTTTCAAGCCCGCCTTCGACGCCTGCAAGCTTCAGGATGGCCGAAAACTCTGGCGAAAGGTTGCCGCCAAGCATGCGCAGACCGCCGGTCGGTTTGTAAGGCGTCTCGACGGAATAGATGACCTTGCCATCGGCAGGCTTCGCGCAAAGGCGCGCCACCTGTTCGGCCAGCGTCTCTCCGGTGCAGGTCAGCACATCGCCGTTGAGCAGACCCGCGTCGAGCAATTCGCGCACGATGACCTGCACACCGCCCGCCCGGTCGATATCGACCATGGAATACTGCCCGTAGGGCCGCGCGTTGGTAAGCACCGGCACGACATGCTCTGAAAGGTGATTGAACTCTTGTGGCGTGATGATCTCTTTCCAGAAATCGGCAAAGCCTGCAGCACGGGCGATCTCGGGCGCGTGCAACATCGCATTGGTAGAGCCGCCGATGGCCATGGCGACAATCGTGGCGTTTCGCAGGCTGTCGCGCATGACGATATCGCGGGGTTTGAGGTCATTTTCGATCATCTGCGCAAGCAGCGTGACCAATTCCGCGGGGAACTCGTTCAGACGGCGCGGATCGTCCGACGGCGGTGCAACCATGTGCAACGGCTGCATCCCCAGCACGCCGATGAACGTTTGCATGGTGTTGTAGGTGAACATGCCGCCGCAACTGCCGATGCCCGGGCAGGCATGAAAGGCGATGTGCTCGCGGTATTCGGCGTCCGGGTGCCCGGCGACCTGAAAGGCGCTGACGATGTCCAGCTTTTCGCCGGTCTTGGGGTCGGTTCCGGGGTGGATCGGACCATCCGACATGATGATGGACGGCAGGTTATGCTCCAGCATGGCCGCGAGTGTGCCGACAGGCGGTTTGTCACAAGCAACGACAGCAATCGTACCGGCCAGACCGGTTGCACTGAAGTGTTCGCACAAGGCATCTTGCGTCACCTCGCGCCCGATCAGCGAATAGCGCATCTCCGGCGTGCCATTGCGGATGCCGTCCGAGGTCGCAATCGTGTATTCAGGCTGCACAAGGCGCAACTTCAACTGCCCCGGCCGGGTGCCGATGCGGTCCTTGAGGGCACGGTGAATTGCCTCGACCTTGGCCATGACGCCAAGATAGCACTGACTGTCGCCTTTGGTGCCAACCACGCCAACAGAAGGTTCGTGGATCAGCGCCGGGTCGGTGCCGATTTCGCGCGCGAGGCCGATGGTCTGGGTAGAGCGGCCCGGATGGCGATCGATCAGAACAATGTTCGGGTTGGTCATGCAGGTCTCTTTTCTGTTGCGTGGCCGTGGAAAGATTGCACGGTCGCCTTTGCCAGCTAAAACGCCCAATTTGCGAAAGTAAAGGGCGGCAGGGCATGCTGCGACATATGGCTATGACAGGCGATGGAGCGATTGTTCAAAGACACGTCGCCCGCGCAGGTATCGGGCCACGTTTGCGTCCCGAAGGAGTAGCAGAAAATCGCAAGCAGGCCCATCTGCCACAAAGGCAGACCGTGGCTATCCGCCACATTCAGGCGGGCCATCACATCGGGCTCGGTCAACGAGATCATGATATCGGCTTTCCACTGCCGCAGGTGCTGCAAGTCGACGGCCAGATCGTGGTGTGAGGGTCTGCCAATTGCCATAGGCTCCTGCCCGCCGGGGCAAAGGGTCATGCCGATATTCCGCGCGCCAGATCAAAGCTGCCAATTTCCATCGGTTGGATGTTAGAGGTGCGCCTACTGCTTCCTTTTTCGATGATATCTTACCTTACCCGCAGCGCACGGCGATTGTCCCTGTCGGGCTGCACTGGATTTTCTGCAAAAAGTGGAGGCATTTTGCGTTTAACGAACCTTTCCGGTGTAATGGGTCGGCATCACCAGCGTGCCGGACAATGTGGACAAGGCCGCGACATAAAAGCCGCGCCATCCGCTATTACAGTACGCAGGCGCGCAGCAATCACCCAGATTGCGCATGTCATTGATCCGGGGTGATGGCACTGTCTGACGTTTGCGCAGGCAATCGCGACGGCGGTCGGGCCTGCAAGCGTGATCTTGGCCGTGGCTATGGCATTTGCCGTTCTGACCTGTGGCGCATGTCGTCCTTTTGTGGTTCTTCGGTTCGGTCTGGAGCGTGTTAATCGTTAAATTCGTCCTGCGCTGGCAGGTTCCCAAGCTGCGCCTGATCGCGATTAGTGTGGGGCTTGCCGGATTGTTCATCATGCCGGGTGGCGAGGGGGGCTTGCCGGTTCCGCGCAGTCTGGGCGAATGGATGGCCTTTATCGGGCGGCTGGTCTGGGCGGGCGCGACCGCAGGAATGCGCCTGAAGTCCCGCGTACCGCCGCTGCCTGCGGCGGTCGTGTTTGCCTTGGGCGCGACGCTGACGTCCCTCGCCTTTGCTCCGTTCCTAGAGTCCCTGCCCACAAACGCCGCAACCGACGCGGTCTGCATCGGGATCACTGTCCTCGCTGCAGGCGGGGTGTGGTGGGGGCTGTCGATTGCCGCCCTGATGTGGGCAACCCTTCGGCTCGATCCGGCACGGGTCGGTATTTTTCTGATGCTCGAGGTGATTTTTGGCGCCCTGACCGCCGCGATCTTTGCCGGGGAAACGCTGTCTGTGCGTGAGATGATCGGCGGCGGATTGGTTATTCTGTGCGGGCTGCTCGAAGTGTGGCCGACAAAGGCGGATGCCGGACATCTGCACGTTTCAAAGAACGCGCCATACACCGAGATGAATCTTGATTGCTGCCTCTGGTCGAGGCTGTTGCAGGACGCACGTCATGAATGGGGCAGCCTCAGCTTGCCGCGCCACGCAAGAGATTTTTGGTTCAGCAACGCAAGGTCAATCTCGTCTGCGATGATCTGTTCGCAAAGTTGAACCGCAGCCAACGCTTGTGATTGACTTAGGTGCTTGTGCGCAGGCCGGGCGATATGTTCGTACCAGACCCCTCCGCAGATCGTATCCAGTACAATTCGTTGAAAGCAATGGTCGTTCCGGACGGGCCAGTAACGCTTTTCGCCAAGCGCGAGTTTGGGCATGACCGTTCGCGTTAAATGAATGTAGCGCGTAACCGGATTGTCTGGGAGCATTTGTCGAAAATCGAAATCATGTTGCATCTGATCTTCCCGCTGACACGCTGTTTTCGTCCTCTCCGGCCAACATATGTAACGCCCATCCAATGCTGCGACCACAATCGGTTGGAGAGAACGAAACCAATGCATTTCAATGGCAACCTAGCGCGTTGCCACCAAAACGTTTGTCTGCAGCGCCACAGTGATACCTTGACTTGCAACACCACCGAGGCACTTCGGGCATTATGAAACACTCCATGCTCGACCCGGCAACCCTTGGTGAAATCATCGAGATGGCTTTAAGCGATCACGATAGTTTTGATGCGATCCGAAACCTGCATGGGCTTGGTCCGGACGCGGTGAAAACGCTGATGCGGCAGAATCTGAAAAGCAGCAGCTACCGCGCATGGCGCAGGCGGGTTCGGGCATTCTCTGACCGGCGCGAGGTGTATAAATGAATTCGTAGTTGCACCCATGGGCGGCTGATCTGTCCGACCTCCACGCGCAGGTTTGGGCACGGCTTGTGCGCGGTGTGCGCGACCGGCGCGCCCCAACCCGCCACCCCACCTTGGCCACGGTCACGCCTGATGGCATGCCGCAGGCCAGAACGGTGGTTCTGCGCGCTGCGGACAAAGGCACAGGAATGCTGGACATTCACACCGACCTGCATTCAGCCAAGGTTGCGGGGTTGCGCCGTACTCCCTTTGCCGCGCTGCATGTGTGGGACGCGGCCGCGCGCCTGCAGATGCGGTTGGAGGCCACGGCCACCATCCTGACCGGCCCGGATGCGGCGGTGGTATGGGCCCGGCTTCCGGACGCGTCGCGCCAGTCCTACGGCTGCCAGCCCGCACCGGGTCGACCGATCGCAGAGGCGCTTGATTACGCAAGGCAGCGTGACCCGGCTAGTTTCGCCATTCTGCGGCTGACGGTGCAAACGATTGATGCCTTGCATCTGGGCCCACACCATCGCCGCGCCCGGTTTGATCGCCATGCGGGCTGGGCGGGAATTTGGCTTGTACCCTGACGTCGCGGATGCAAGGCACCATGCGGTGCAGGCAATGGGCCGATCAGACTGCCGCAGGGCGCTGCGCAGACAATGCCTCGGCATCTAGGATCAGACGCACGCCAAGGCTGCCCGACCCGGCCAGAACGGGCCGCTTGCGCAGGCAGATATCCAGCGCCTTGATCTCTGGATAGGCGGCGCAGGCATTGGCGATACGTGTCATAAGCCGCTCTTGCGTTTCATAATGGCGCTCGCGCGCCAGGGCATCGATCTGGCGGATCAAGGGGTCATAGTCGAAGACATGCGTCATCCCATCCTGCGCAATCAAGACGAGGTCCGACGGGATGGTCAGGGTCAGGTCAAGCAGATGCGCCTCGGGCACAACGTCGTCGGGCCCGTAAGTTCCAATGCGCGCGGCGATCTTCAGGTCCTTCAATTCGATTTGGCTGTATGCTGGCAAGGTCAGAACTCCTGTTTAACTGAAAGATAGTCGCGTGGCCCCCCAGGCGCTGCGGCATTTGGAGTGGTTGCCCGTCAGTCGTCCCCATCCGCCGACTCATCGTCATCAGCGGAAGTGCCCACCTTCATCAATTGCTGCGTCAAAAGCGCCTTGTAACGCCGTTGGCGCCGACGCGCCTTTGCGCCGGACGCGCGCCAGCCTTCGCGCTTGTCCTGAACAAGCTCTTCAAGATCGGCGGCAACCGAAATCTTTTGCGCGTCGGATGGAGAGGTGCGTTTTACCATTTGGGGTTTGTAGCTGTCGGTTGCGAGGCGGCAAGCGATCACACGGAGGGCTGACGGCTGCGGTCCTTCTTCGCAGCAATACCCGAGGATCTGGCTGTTTTGCCACAGGACAGGTTGCTGAAAGCGGATGAAAGCCACCTATGTTCGGTTCACCGGAGGCTAAATGAAAATCAATGAAACATTCTCACGACTTCCAATCTGAGACCTTGCACGTACACCACGTTCCGAACAGCATCCCAGACCGCATCGCCCTGCGCGTGGTCAAGACGATGCGGTTCTTCGCAGACCGATTCTTTGCCAAACGCTATGGGCACCGGGCGGTTGTGCTTGAAACGGTTGCGGCGGTTCCGGGCATGGTCGGCGGGCTGCTGCAGCACCTGAGCGCCATTCGCCACATTCGCGACGATCGGGGATGGATTAAGGAACTGATCGATGAGGCGGATAACGAGCGCATGCATCTGATGACATTCATCCAGATCGCCCAGCCCAGCCGCTTCGAGCGTGGTCTGATCATGGTGGCGCAGGCGGTGTTCTACAACCTGTACTTCTTTCTCTATCTACTGGCCCCCAAGACAGCGCACCGCGTGGTCGGCTACCTCGAGGAGGAGGCGGTGATCAGCTACACTCATTATCTGGCAGAGATTGACGCAGGCCGGGTCGAAAACGTGGCCGCACCCGAGATCGCCCTGAAATACTGGAACCTGCCAGCCACTGCGCGCTTGCGCGACGTGGTACTTGTGGTGCGCGCGGACGAGGCCCATCACCGCGATACCAACCACCACTTTGCCAATCAGTTGGCGAAAGGCGTGCGTGCGTGAACCGAGGCCGATGCCAAGGTGTAAAAGTGGCTGCCGAGACAACCGGCCAGCTACTTTACGGCTTCAAACGCGGACAACCCAAGTGGTTTGCCTGAGCGGGCGTGATGTCTTCCTTGCGGCGACCGTCTGCCCGCACACGACACCTGCCGAAACAGTTTCCCGGAGCCCGCCAAGCCATGCTTGATCTTGAGAAAATCCGCGGTGATTTCCCGATCCTGTCGCGTCAGGTCAACGGAAAGCCGTTGGTTTATCTGGACAATGGTGCTTCGGCCCAAAAGCCGCAGGTCGTCATTGATGCGATCGCGCAGACCTATGCGTATGAATATGCCAATGTGCATCGGGGTTTGCATTACCTGTCCAATCTGACGACTGACAACTATGAGCGGGTGCGCGGCATCGTCGCGCGCTTTCTGGGCGCGGCCAGCGAGGATGAGATCATCTTCAATTCAGGCGCGACCGAAGGCATCAACATGGTGGCCTATGGCTGGGCCATGCCGCGCATGAAGGCCGGGGACGAGATCATCCTCAGCATCATGGAACATCACGCCAATATCGTGCCGTGGCATTTTCTGCGCGAACGGCAGGGCGTGGTGATCAAGTGGGTGGAGGTGGACAGCACCGGCGCATTAGACCCCGCAAAGGTGCTGGCGGCCATCACGCCGCGGACAAGGCTGATCGCGGTCACACATTGCTCGAACGTGCTTGGCACCGTCGTCGATGTTGCCGCGATCTGCGCGGGCGCGCAGGCCCATGGTGTGCCCGTGCTGGTGGATGGCAGCCAGGCCGCCGTCCATATGCCGATCAATGTGCAAGACCTCGGCTGCGATTTCTACGCAGTCACAGGTCACAAGCTCTATGGCCCGTCGGGATCAGGGGCGATCTATGTCCGCCGGGACCGGATGGCCGAGATGCGCCCCTTCATGGGGGGTGGCGACATGATCCGTGAAGTGACGCGCGATCACGTCACCTACAACGATGCGCCGATGAAGTTTGAGGCAGGCACCCCCGGTATCGTGCAGACCATCGGTCTGGGTGTGGCGCTGGACTATATGACGGGGCTGGGCATGGCCAATATCGCGGCGCATGAACAGCGGCTGCGCGACTATGCCCGCACCCGTCTTGACGGCTTGAACTGGATCACGGTGCAAGGGACGACCCCCGACAAGGCCCCTATCTTCTCGTTCTCGATGGAAGGTGCGGCCCACGCGCATGACATTTCCACCATTCTCGACAAGAAAGGCGTGGCCGTCCGGGCGGGCCAGCATTGCGCTGGCCCCTTGATGGCGCATCTGGGGCTAACCGCCACCTGCCGCGCGTCTTTCGCGGTGTACAACACCACGGCAGAGGTTGACGTGCTGATCGACGCGCTGGAGCTGGCGCATGAGATGTTCGCCTGACTGACCTTGCAGGAGGTGCGGTCAATTGGCCAGAACAGGTGCAGCGCGCAGATACGAACGATCTTCGATCTGTTTCACAAGGAAGTCGGCGACGCTCGCTCGTGAGATGATCCCGTTGCGCCACGAGGATGGATCGCGAAGCACCTTGTAGCGGCTGGATTTCGGGCCGTTCAGCAGCACACCGGGGCGCGCGATCGTCCAGTCCAGACCGCTGTGCTTGATCAGGTCCTCCTGACGGGTCTTGTCGTCATAGGCGCGGCCAAACACGATCTGAAACGGCGCGCGTTGAAACAAACCGATGCTGGCCCGGCTGTCGCCAGCCCCGAAACCGGTGACACAGATCAGACGCTTGCGTGTTTCGCTTGATGGTGGGCATCGATTTCACGGGATCATGGGCAGTCATTTCGCGTGAAGCTGGGCACTGATTTCGCGGGATCGCGGGCAGGTCTGGTCGGCAAATTGAGGATAGTTGCGCCTTCAGGAATGAAGGGGTGGCTTGATGCCGACAGGACGATTGAACATGCGCCGGATACGAGATGTTTTGCGATTGAAGCTTGGGCAAGGCCTGAGCGAGCGGTCCATTGCCGCTTCCCTCGGTCTGAGCAAGGGGAGCGTCGGAAGCTACACCCAACGGGCGCGTCATGCCGGGCTCACGTGGCCCTTGCCGGAGGGGATCGATGACGACAGCCTTGAACTTCTTTTGTTTCCAGCCCCGCCCACGGTGCCGGACGCGGAGCGGCTTGTGCCCGACTGGGCGGAGATTGACCGCGAGTTGCGCCGCCCTGGGGTGACGCGGATGCTGCTCTGGGAAGAATACCGTGCCGCGCACCCCGGGGGTTTTGCCTATACTTGGTTTTGCACGCATTACGAGGCTTGGAAGGGTCGGGTGCGCCCGACGATGCGCCAGACACATGTGGGCGGCGAGAAGGTGTTCGTTGACTTTGCCGGCGACACCATCGACGTGATCGACCCCACGACCGGCGAAGCGCGGGCCATGAAGCTGTTCGTGGCGGCAATGGGGGCATCGAATCACACCTATGCCGAGGCGGTGGCATCGGAGGGGTTGGAAGATTGGATCCTCGCGCATATCCGGATGTTCGCCTTTCTGGGCGGCGTGCCAAAGGCGGTGGTTCCGGACAATCTGAAGTCCGCCGTGATCAAGGCAGACCGGTTTGATCCGGGGCTGAACCGGACCTATGCCGAGATGGCGGCGCATTATGGCACCGCCGTTCTGCCCGCCCGGCCGCGCAAACCCCGGGACAAGGCGAAGGTGGAAGTGGCTGTCCAAGTGGCACAACGCTGGATTCTGGCGCGGCTGCGGAACCACCGGTTCTTCTCATTGGCCGAGTTGAACGTGGCGATCCGGCGGCTGCTGGACGAGTTGAACATGCGCGTGATGCGCGGCTATGGCGCCAGCCGCGCCGATCTGTTTGCCACTTTGGATCGGCCCAATCTTCAGCCCCTACCGCCCGAACCTTATGTCTTCGCCCGCTGGAAGCGCGCCCGCGTGGCACCCGACTATCACGTTGAGGTCGACAGCTCATGGTATTCCGTGCCCTTCGCGCTGATCAAACAAGAGGTCGATGTTCGCACAAGCGGCCAGACGGTCGAGATATTCCATCGTGGTCAGAGGGTTGCGAGCCACGTGCGCACCCCGGGGCGGCGCAGCCATGTCACCGTGGCCGACCATATGCCATCGGCCCATCGTCGCTTTGCCGAATGGACCCCGGCCAGAATGCTGGCGCAGGCAACCAAGACCGGCCCCGCCGTCGCCGCCTTTTGCGAGATGGTGATGGCTGACCGCCCCCATCCTGAACAGGGGTTCCGCACCTGCCTGGGTGTGCTGGCCTTGGTCAAAACCTATGGGCCGGAGCGCGTTGATGCGGCCTGCCAGCGGGGTGTGACCATCCGGGCCCGCACCGTCACCTCCATTCGTTCGATCCTCAAGACCGGCCTCGATCGCGCCTTCCTGGAAGGCTCCGAAGAGGTCGCCCCCCTCCAGCACGCCAACATTCGTGGCGGCAGCTATTACCATTGAGAAAGGACTAAAATGCTGACCCATCCCACCCACGACCGACTGTTGGCGCTCGGCCTGACCGGCATTGCATCGGCGCTCGAAGAACAACGCAGGTCAACCGCCTTCGACGCCCTCTCGTTCGAAGAGCGTCTCGGCCTGCTGGTCGACCGCGAGGCTGCAGAGCGCGACACCAAGAAACTGGCCTCCCGGCTCAAGTTTGCGGCTCTGCGCCAAGATGCCAGCGTCGAGGATCTGGACCTGCGCAGCCCACGTGGTCTTGACCGCAGTGTCATGGCGCATCTTGCCGATGGCGGCTGGATCGCCCGGCACGAGAACCTGCTGATAACCGGGCCGACCGGTTTGGGCAAAAGCTGGATCGCCTGCGCCCTTGGCCACAAGGCGTGCCGGGATGGGCGGCCCGTCCTCTATCAACGTGCGCCGCGCATGTTCGAGGCCCTTGCTCTGGCCCGTGGCGATGGCCGCCATGAACGCATCCTCAAAACCATCGCCCGCATGGATGTGCTGATCATTGACGATTGGGGCCTCGCCGTCCTCACCGCCCCGGAGCGCCGTGACCTGCTGGAAATCCTCGAAGACCGCCACGGCCGCGCTTCCACCATCGTCACAAGCCAACTCCCCGTTGACCAGTGGCACGAAGCCATCGGCGACCCAACGCTCGCAGATGCCATCCTCGACCGCCTCGTTCACAACGCACACCGCCTCACCCTCTCAGGTGAAAGCCTGCGCAGGCGCTCCGCCGTCACAAAAAAGCTTGACCAAATCGTTCAAGCCTGACTCCATGAAAGCGTCGGCCAGCCTGCCCACGATCCCGTGAAATGACTGCCCAGAATGGCGCGAAACGCGTGCCCACGATCGCGCGAAATCAGCGCCCATTCTCCGCGAAATCCGCACAGACGCTTGACCGATTTAGCTGTCATGGCGGTGACAATCACACGCGTCGCGTCGGAAAACAGATGTACGGGTTTGAAGAGTTCGCCCAAGCCCACACCAAGCGTCAGGATCACGGCATCGACACCTGCAAGGGCTGCTTCAACATCTTGCTGGCGCGTTGCATCACCTTGCACCTTTTCCAGTCGCGGATCGGACAGGGTCATGGCGGCGGCAGACCTGGCAAAAGCGCGTACATCATATCCAGCGGCCAGTGCCGCCTTGGTCGTTGCCAACCCAATACCCTTGCTGGCACCGATGATCAGGACTTTCACAACGAAACCTCCAGTTATGACGGCAAAAGCGGTCCGGGAATGGGCGTCTCACCACGCTTGGGATCAGGATGGTTGACGCAGTTCTTCGGGTCGGTCTTTTCGAAGCCGGTTTTACCCAGCGACAAGCTGTGGCTGAGATGACAATCCACTCTCAATCATGCTCTCCATCGCGGCGGCGTCCCGCTCCGCGCATGAAGAGTTTTGGCCGCTTTGCCGCGACTGCAAACGTGGCTGCCGTCACCGCCGCAGCCGCAATCAGGACCGCATGACCCAGAATGCTGGCCGCAAGAAACGTGTAACTTCCGATCGCGACAGAGAAGCTGACCGCCCACATAAGCCCCAAGACTTGCAGAATATAGTGACGGACAGCGACATCGGGAATATGGCGAAGCGGGCTTACACGATGATCAAAAATGAAATTCCACGAATGTTGCGCGACAACCATCTTGGCCGGTGCCGACAACCACCTTGGCCGGTGGGGCTGAACGGAAGACGGGCATGCCCGTCTGGAGGGCAGCCCCACCGGCCTGATTGATTTCGGGGAAGGTGCTGGTCGCTGCGGGTTGGTAAGCCGGGTTCCTCTGCCGTCAAACGGAGGATCCGGGTTGGCCTACAAACCCATCAACGACCAGCAATTGAGATTATACATGTCCGACCTCCGATATCACAGTCAGCGCACGTCGGCCGCCCGCGCCGGGTTCAGCGAGCGCACGGCCCGACGGTTCGATGCCAACCCGACGCTGCCCTCGAACCGCAAGATCGTTCACGGGCGCACGGTGGCCGATCCCCTCGAAGGCTTTTGGGAGGGCGACATCCTTCCCTTGCTGGAGAGGGACAGCGCCTTGCAGGCCGTCACCCTGCTGCGCCACCTTCAGGGCCTGCATCCGCTGGCCTTCCCCGATGACCGCATCCGGCGCACCCTGGAACGGCGGGTGCGGCAGTGGCGGGCGCTGAACGGACCCGAGCGCGACATCATCTTCCGCCAGACGCCGGAGCCGGGCCGCATGGCCCAGTCGGACTTCACCCATGCCGAGGAGCTGGAGGTGACGATCGCGGGCCAGCTATTCCCGCATCTGCTCTACCACTTCGTCATGGTCTACAGCCGGTGGGAGCATGTCGGGGTGGTCCTGGGCGGGGAGAGCTTCACGGCCCTGGCCGAGAACCTGCAGCAGGCGCTCTGGTCGCTCGGCGGGCACCACAGGAGCATCGCACCGACAGCCTCTCGGCCGCTTTCCGCAACCTGACGGCTGACCAGCGCCAGGATATCACCACGCGCTACAATGCCTTCGTCGGCCATTACGGCATGGAGGCCAGTCGCAACAACCGCGGCGAGGCTCACGAGAACGGCGCGGTGGAATCCCAGAACCGGCACCTGAAGAAGGCCATCGAACAGGCGCTGATCCTGCGCGGCAGCCGCGACTTCGCCAGCATCGAGGACTACCGGCGCTTCGTCGACATTCTGGTGGCACGGCGCAACCGGCAGCGGGCGATCGCGGTTCAGGCGGAACAGGCGCATCTGAAGCCCCTGCCGTCCCGGCGCACCACCGACTTTACAGAGACCGTGGTTCCGGTCACCCGCACCAGCGGCTTTCTGGTCAAGAGCATCTTCTACAGCGCCCCGTCGCAGCTGATCGGGCAGCGCTTGCGGGTCCACCTTTACGACGATCGCCTTGAGGCCTTTCTCGGCAGCACCCTGGTCGTCAGCCATACAAGGGCGCGTGGTCGCGGCGACGGCCATCGCGTGCATGTCATCAACTACCATCACGTCATCCACGCGCTGCGGCGCAAACCGCAAGCCCTGTGGAGTTCGATCTACCGCGACAGCCTGTTCCCGCGAACCGAATACGCTGAGGCCTGGAAGGTGCTGCAGCGTGATCTGCCCCGCCGCGACGCCTGCCGCCGCATGGTCGACCTGCTGTTCATCGCCCACGACCGGGCCTGCGAGGCGGAACTGGCACATCTCCTGACGGACGATCTCGACGCCGGCCGGGTGCCGGACCCTGACCTGCTGATGCTCCGCCTGAGCCCGAAGCAAACGGCGCTGCCGACAGATGTCACCGTCGCCCATCCCTCGCTCGACAGCTTCGATGCCCTTCTGGGAGCCTGCGCATGACCTCCCGCGAGATCGACATCCACACGCTGCCAGGCATGCTGACCGCGCTGCGCCTGCCCAGCTTCCACAAGCTTTGGGCCGACATCGCCACCCGCGCCGATGCCGAAGGCTGGCCCGCTGCCCGCTTTCTGGCCGTCCTCGCGGAATACGAACTGGCCGAGCGCGACATGCGCCGCATTCAGCGCCACATGAACGAGGCACAGCTACCGGCTGGCAAGACGCTGGCGACCTTCGACTTCAAGGCGCTGCCAACCCTGCCGCGCGCCCGGATCGAGGCCTTGGCGGCCGGCGACTGGCTGGAGGGTGGCGGCAATCTGATCGCCATCGGCAATTCCGGCACGGGCAAAACGCACATTCTCTGCGCGATAGGCCATGCCCTGATCGAGCGGGGACACCGCGTGTTCTATACCCGGACCAGCGATCTGGTGCAGCGACTTCAGGCCGCCCGCCGCGATCTGGTGCTCGAAGCCGCGCTCGCCAAGCTCGACAAGTTCGACCTGATCATCCTCGACGACATCACCTACGCCCACAAGGATCAGGCCGAGACAGGCGTGCTCTTCGAGCTGATCGCCCGGCGCTACGAATGCCGCAGCATCGCCATCGCCGCCAACCAGCCCTTCAGCGGCTGGGACCAGATCTTCCCGGACAAGGCGATGACCGTCGCCGCCATCGACCGGCTGGTTCATCACGCAGCGATCCTGGAGATGAATGCCGAAAGCTTCCGCCAGCGCGCGGCCGCCTCCAACAAAGAGGCGCTGAGCAGACCGCCAACGACAACCATCGCCGACAACAAGGACAAAGGAGAAGGCTGAGCGAAAAACAATTCCAGATACGCCAACCCAGCGGCCTAAAACCGGCCAACGTGGTTGACGGTCACGGACATGCTGGTTGACGCGCTACAACGAACTCACAACAAGGGTCTTGATGCCGTCTATCATGGCTTTGGTCCTTGCTTTGAGTGTACGATGGCGTGCTTTTGCTACTTCAGGCCACTCCACCAACAATGGAAGTAGCGCTGAACCGCTCTGTTCCCAGCCAGTCTGATTGAAAAGCAAAAAAGGGGCCCGTTGCTACCGGCGGCGCCGTGGTCGGAGCAGCGTCACACCACCATCCACGACCTGCTGCCACACCTTCCAAGCGGGAATGTTGCAGGGCGTCCTGAAACAGCGATCCGCGGGCAACCCGGGCCGGGCCAAAGCTATTTTCCCCGCAAACCGCAAATCCGCTGTTCCATGCGCTGTTCCGGTCTACCCTTCCTCTAATCGGGAGGGTGCGCCTTGATGCTCGACACCAATAATCCGTCCATCGGACGCTTTGACAAATCTTTCCTGGTGCACATGATCAAGGATTTTTTCCTTGTTCTGCTTTCCGTAAGCATTCTCGAATTTGCCGTAAAGGCGGCGACCGTCTATTACAACTATAGCGTCAATGGGGCGTCAGAGGCGCAGGTTGTTGCCGATGACCTGGCTGAAAACGTGCGGTCGATCATGCGCAACGAAGGCGGGCCGGTCGCTGCGCGCACCATCTATCCGATCCTGGAGCGGAACTGGACTGACCTTGGGTATGCGGTGGCGATCGTCCCGTCGGACGTGACGATCCGATCCATCGAGAACGCCTTCGATTTTGTGCCTGCGGGTATCCCCGAGGCGTGGCCTGAAGGTGACTTCAAGGAGGCGTCGGTCGAGATCACTGCCGAAACCTTTTGTCTGCAATGCCATACCGAGGCAAAGGTCGGCGATGTGTTGGGCACGGTCACAGTGCACAATTATCTGCAACGTGACTTTGCAATCTGGTTTAACGAAGTGCGCCTTGCCGCAGGCCTTGCCGTTGGCAAGATCGTGCTGCATTCGGTTCTGTTGTTCTTGATCCTGCGCGCCCGGATGGAACCGCTTTTGCGCCTGCGGGCGGTCGTCAGCAGTCTTTCCAAGGCTTACGGCGCGCTGGATCAACGGGCGGAAATTCGGACAGAAGACGAATTCGGCGTGCTGGCGCGCGATCTCAACATCTTTCTGGATCGCATCAATCGCTTGATATCAGAGCTTAATCAGGTTCTGCAGCGTGTGGTCACTGTGAACGACGATATTGTCACCGTTCAGGGTGACTTACGCGGCCAGATCGACCGTGTGGTAACGGGTGTTCGGCGGCTGGAACGTGATGCCATGTTGGCGGCCAAGCGCGAGCCGCGCCTTTCAAATGATTGGTTCGCGGCCATCCGCGCCTCGGTTGAGGCGCTTGATGAACGATTGGCAAAGGCGGGCGACATGCCCCAGGCGGGCGAGTTGCTGGAAGCGTTGCGCGCCGTTGTCGCAAGCGCAGAGACCCAGTTGGCGACGTCAGAAAGCCTGTTCCAGTCCCTGGCCACGGTCGGGGACGATACCGAAAACCTGAAAGGCGCGATGTCCGAGATGACCCGGCTGGAAGAACGGATGAAAACGATCATCGAGACGGGTGGAACCCTCGTGCGTCGCCTTCAACCCGAGGCAGGTTAGGCCGGAAAGAAGGTGCGTGGCTTTTGTGGTTCAGTAAAACCCCACTTCGCGTACGTCGATCCGCGCGTCATGGTCGCGGCCGTAAGCCACGACGGCAACAGAACTCAGGCTTCCCGGCTTGGGTACACTTCGAAGCAACGCGCCCGAGGTGGTGAATGCATTTAGCGGCAGGCGTACTTCGGTCCAGCTTTCCGTGACCTCGAACCCTGCCTGATAGTATTGCCACGGCAACAGCGTGCCCCCAGTCCGCAGGTGTACGAAATAGCGCTGGTCGTTGCCGCGCACCATCAACCGCACGCCGGTTGTGCCTTCAGGTGGCGGGCTGACAAGATCAAGCCGCATCTGGATGAACCCGCCCCGGTTGGCGGTGCTGACCCGGCCGGTCATGCGCGCAAAATTCAGGCCGTCTTCCTGCGCAAATGTGACACCGCCAGTGGACACGCCCCCCATCACCTGATCGGTGAAGAACCGCCAACGGGTTTCCGGCTGCATGGTGAAATCCTCGATGAATGTGGGCCCGGCTGCAGCGCCGTCAGCCATTGCAGGCGGCATGGCACGACCAAGCAAGACAGCTGCAAGGGAAAGGACGATCAGACTGCGCGGAACCATTTTATTCCCCAAACTTTCCCATGCAGCGGCGCAGGCAACACCCCGCCCGTGCTGCAACCTACCAATGCTGAGTTCCCGGCGCACCCTTGATCTGGCCGTCCAGATTGGGTGTGACCCAGCCGCCGTAAAAGCTGCCCGGTTGCGGAATGACGCGCAGATCGCCGACCCAGACCTCCTCCATCAGCCCGGCATAGAAGGCGACATAACCCGCAAGGGCCGCAAAGCGTGCGGTCGGTTTGTCATAGGCCCATGCAGCACGCGTGGCGGTCTTGCCGCCTGCGATGACGTCATAATACCGCGCCGCGCCTTTCCATTCGCACAGGCTGGTGCCGATGGCGGGGCGCAACGTGGCGTGAATATCCGCGGGCGGCAGGTAATAGCTGGGGGCGTGGTGGGTTTCCAAAACCCGCAAGGCGCGGGCGGTTTCCGAGACCAGCGCCCCACCCAGCCGGATCATGATCCGCTGCGGCACGGGTTCCAGCGCGGGAGGGCGGGGGTAGGATTGCACGTTTTCGCGGGGCAGGTCGGTCATGACATAGCCCCAGCCAGGGATTTGCGGGCAGTTCCCATATACAGGATGGCGGTCAGTGGCAGGGGGCCAAAGGTCAGATCGAACCGGCGGTTGATCCCGCGCGGGCCAAGGCCGGTCACAGCGCCCGGCACCAACCCGGCACCCTGCATCGCGGCGCGCAACTCGCCTGGTTTGATGAACATGGCGGGGTCATGCGTGCCGCGCGGCAACAGGCGCAGCACATCTTCGGCGAGTGTGATGGTGGCAAGCCGGGCCAGCGGGTTGCGGTTGATGGTGTCGAACAGGAACACCCCGCCGGGGCGCAGGGTGCGGGCCACTTCGGACAAGACCTTGTTCAAGTCGGCAACATGTTCCAGCACATCGACGCAGACAACAGCGTCAAAACTGCTGTCATCGTAGGGCAGAGCCTCGCCCACGCCGACGTCATAGCCGATGCGCAAACCTGTCGCGCGGGCATGGGCGCGGGCGGCGTCGATGGCGTCGGCCGCCGGGTCGATCCCGGTGACATGTGCGCCGCGCGCCGCCAATGCCTCGGACATGAACCCTCCGGCACAGCCAAGGTCCAGCACCGCTTTGCCCTGCCAGTCGATCTGGCGATCGAACCATTTCAGCCGCCCCGGTACCAGGTTTTTCAGCGTGCGCACCCAGCGGATATCGTCTGACCACCAGCGATCTGCCACCTTGTCATAGATCGTCAGGTCATTGCGCATCGGGTTGGTCCTTAGTCTTGGTCTTGGTCTTGGTCAGGCGGGGCAGGGCGTAAGGCACCGTGGCGCGGTACTGATCAAACCGCGCACCATAGCGCGCGGCAAAGCGGCGTTCCTTCAGGCGGGGGGCCAGCAGGCAATAGGCGGAAAAGCAGACGGCGAGCGCCAGTTGGTCTGGCGTCCAGACCGGAGGCGTCCACAGTGTCAGCGCAAAGGCCACATAGATCGGCTGGCGGATCAGGCGGAACAAGCCCTCTGTCGGCATATCGGGAAATACGGGCCGGATGCGGGCGAGTAATGACATCCAGCCAAGCGCGCCCGATTGCACTTCGGCCCCGGCGTCAAAGCTGGCCTTCAGCAGGATCAGCCAACTGGCGGCGTATGCAGCGGTCATGGCCCAGAACGCAGCACCTTCGGCCCGCCACCAGACAATACCTGATGGTGTCCACAGCGCAAACAGCGCCAGCAATTGGGCGGATGCGATGATGGCATAAGTGGTGGTTGCCAGTGTGGCGCCATGCGGGCCGGGGACAAGGCGCGCCAGCAACCGCCCGCCGCGTGCTGTCAGGAACAGCGAATGCGCCAGCGGGAACTGCACGATCAGCGCGGCATTGGCCAGCGTGGCCATCGGCCAAGGCACACTGCCAAGGCTTTCGCTCAGGCCAAAGAACATCGCCACGATCATGGCCAGCACGCCTGCGGCAAACAGCGCATGGCACAGCGCACCAAAGGCCAGCGCAAGGACAATGCGCGCAACACCCGCAGGCGGGCGCAGGGCGGCGCGGATCAGTGTGATCAGCCTTGCGATGCGGGGGTCATGCCACATCATAAACCCTGCACAAGCATATCGGCAGCAATGGCGGTGCCGCTGTCCCATGCGGCTTCAACGCGCGGGCCAAGGCACCAGTCGCCGCCAAGGTACAGGCTGCCACCATCACTGCGCAAAAACGGCTGACCAAGTGGCTGGGTAACGCGTGCATAGCGCCAGCGGTGCGTGGTGGCGTGGGTCACTCGGCCAAGGGATACGCCCAGTCTGTCGCATAGCAGGGGCAGCATGCGGGCGGTCAGGGTGGTGGGATCATCCTCCAGATGTGCCAGACTGAACGCCTCTCCCGCCTGTGCCACCCAAAGCGTGTGTCCTTGCGGGCGGCCCGGCTTGGTATTGTCTTGCGCAATCCATGACAGCGGGTCGTCAGCATCCTTGCGGGTGATGAAAGGGGCGGGGGCGATAACAGCCGCCATCAGCGTCAGGCACGGGGCGATCCGCACCGCATCAAGGGCCGCCACCAGCGGATGATCGGCACCCAGCAAGCCTGATACTTGCTGGGCGGGCACAGTGATCATAACGCGCGCGGCGCGCAGGGTAGTATCAGCCAGATGCAGCCGCCAGCCGTCTGCCTGTGGTTCCAGACGTGCCACCTGCGTATTCAGGCGGATGATCAGGCCAACCCCAAGCGCCTTGGGTATGACCGACATGCCCGGCACGCCAACGCTGTGATGCCGCCCGGTGCCATCGCCCCACTTGGCCACGCTGCCTGCCGTTTGCAGCGCCGCTAGGACTGTGGCAAAGCCCGCGCCATGGGCGTTTACAAATTGCGCGCCGTGGTCGAACTGCAATTCCCCTGCCCGCCGCGTCGCCACACGCCCACCAATGCCGCGCCCCTTGTCCAGCACCACAGGGGCCATTCCTGCATCGGCCAGCCTGCGTGCACAAGCCAGCCCCGCCATGCCTGCGCCGATGATGATAACGGGCGTCATGCGGGCAGCGCCTGTTCCAGAATGCGCGGAATGTTCTGTTTGACCTTGAAGAACCCCGCCGTGGCATGTGGCCAGATCGCCGCATCCCAATCACGCCGCCATTCGCGAAAGGTGATGCCTGCGCGTTCAATCGACGGGGCCGCGTCATCCATAAAGTCCCGCAAGGGGCCGGTGGTGATGTAGGGCGTGGCGATTTGCGTGGCACCGCTGGCGGCGGCCCATTTGGCCAGCGCTGCGGGGTCGGCTGCGTGTAGGGTGACGGAGGCTGCGCCGCTCCGCACGGCGGCATCGGCCAAGGCACCCGCCTCGAACGCATGGACAAGGTCCGACACGGGTAAGGGAGATCGCAAGTGGCTGGTGGTCAGCGTGGCCGTGGTCCGGATATCAAGGGCGGACAGGTCGAAATCCTCGACCCGGCAATCCTCATCGGTGATCAGCAGCGCCGTGGGCTTGCCGGGCTGTGGGGTCGTTATGGCACGCAAGGGCAACAGGGATGGCAGGCCGTCAGGCTCGGTCGCCTCAAGGCCTTGCGTCACCTCTGCCAGATCAGACGGGCGCGGGGTGAACCGCCCAGCGGTAAAGGTGGTGATGTTCTGCGCATCCGCCGGATAGGGTTTGCCGCGCGTGTGCAGCCCCGCCACCCAACGCCAGCCCAGCGTGTTCGACGCGGCATCGCCGTCCAAGAGATGCCGGTAAAAGAAATCTGCCCCCAGCCGCCATGGCAGGCCAAGGGTGAAAATCCAGATCGAGGCGAACCACATTCGCGCATGGTTGTGCAGATAGCCGGTATCCACCAGTTCAGTGGCCCAAGCATCAAAACACTCCAACCCGGTCTGACCGTTCATTGCCCGGTCCACATCGCGGCGCAAGCGGCGGTCAAGGCCAAGGGCGGTAAGATCGGTGTCCAGACCGGTGCGATAACTCGCCCAGACCTGCGGACGCCGTTCCAGCCAGCCTTTGAAATAGCCGCGCCAGATCACCTCTTGCACGAATTTCTCGGCATCCTCGGGGCCGTGGGCTGCAAGGGCTGCTGCCACCGCATCGGCCTCCAGCACCAGCCTGCGCCGGATATAGGGTGACAGGACAGACACAGCATTGTGTGCGCCGGGCCCATGGTCGGTGTTGCGGCCATTCGCATAGCGGCGGCCCATGCGGGGGATAAAGCCTTGCAGGATTGTATCGCCAGCGGCGCGGGTGGGGGGCCAGTCTGTCATCAGTGTCATTCCGGGGATTGTTCGCGGCAATAGGTTTCCACCATCGGGCGCAGGGCAATCCGCACGCGCAGTTTGGCGGCCATCAGGTACATGCCGCCAATCTTGCGGTGCAGAAACAGCGTGGCGGCGGGGGGCACATGGGCAAGCTCGCGGTCATTGCCGATGGCAATGCCCATGTCGCGCAGGCGGTCCAAAAGGTCACTTCTGCCGAAATCGAACGGGGTGTCTTGCTGCAGCGGGCCCATCTCTGCGTTGAACATGGACTGGATCAAGGCTTGATGGTGCGGGGCCGTATCCGGGCCGAAATAGCCGATGCGCAACATGGCTTCGCGTGTGGCTTCTGCCCCGCCATCCAGGGCCAAGCGGGCAAGGGCGCGAAAGTCGGCTGCAAGGGCAGGCGCAATCGGCTGCACCGCGCCGAAATCCAGCAGGACGATGCGGTTGGTGGCGGGGTCAAAGCGGTAATTGGCAAGGTTCGGGTCGGTCTGCATCGCGCCGAACACAAACAATTCGCGCAGCACAAGGTCAATCAGGGCGGCGGCCACCCGGTCACGCAACGCCTGCGGCGCATCCACCAGACTGTCCAGCGGCGCGCTTTCCATATAGCGCATCGCGAGCACCTGCGGCGTGCACAGCGCGTCATGCAGGGTGGGCAGCGCAAATATGTCGGACCCCGCCAAAAGGGCCCCAAACCGCGCCAGATGCTGCGCTTCGGCCAGATAATCCGCCTCGGCGTGCAACTGGCGCTTGGCCTCGGTCAGCAGAGGCGACAGGTCCATCCCGCGCGGCAACAGGCCCGGCAGGCGCAAGAGGGCGGCGACGTTGTCCACATCGCTGTCGATGCTGGCGCGGACACCGGGGTATTGCACCTTGATCGCTAGGTCGGTGCCATCGGGCAGCGTCGCCCGGTGCACCTGCCCGATTGAGGCGGCGGCAAAGGGGCGCACGTCAAAACGGGCAAAACGGCTGTACCACCCCGGTCCCCATTCCGCGTTCAGCACGGTTTGCAGCTGTTTCGGCGACATGTGGCGGGCATCATCGCGCATCCGCGGCAGGATGCCGGTCAGCTCCCCCGGCAACACAATCCCGGTATCCATAGACAGCATCTGCCCCAGCTTCAGCGCTGCCCCGCGCAGATGCGACAGCCCGCCCGTTAGCCGCAGAGTGTTGGCAGGCGTCAGCAGCAGCTGCGCCAGATCGGGCCGCTTTCCTCCCGCCAGCGCCCGCAATCCCCCCGCTGCCACGCTGCCCGCGCTGCCCGTGGCCATGCCGCCAAAGTGCCACAGACGGGCCGCGCGTCCGGTGGGTACGGCCACGCCGTTGCTGTCATTGTCATCGGGCAAATGCGCTCTCCCGTGTCAGGCGCGGGCGGATTGCTTGCGCAACCGGCGCAGGTGCCAGCGGTAGATAATTGGGGCGAGTACATGGTCATAGGCCGCACTCGCGACCTGCCGGGCCCCCGGCAAGCCTATGATCCGTGCCAGCAGACGGTAGCGTGGCATCTGCGCCCATAGCACCAAAAACGCCGGGATGCCCGATGTCAAAACGCCATCATGTAGCACATAAAGCCGACGCGCAGCCGTGTCGGCATCCAACCCCCAAAGGGACCGTGCGTCTGTGTTCAGATCATCAAACCGTATCGGCAGACCGGCCTTGCCCGCATAGCGAGCGTAATGCCCGATCTCGAAATTGCAGACCGGGCAGTTGGCGTTGTAAAGAACGGAAGTCTTGGGGTTGTTATCCATGCCGGGTAGGTAGGCTTGCCGCGCGTGAAGTCCAACCATGTCCAGATGACAAAACCCAGCCGTTATTCCTACACCGCCCCGCCATATGCGCCAATCGGGGGTTTGATTTCTCATCTGGCCTTTGGCAGTGGCGACCCTTTGAAATGGCCTCGGTCGGCCGCATATCACCCGATGGTCGTGGTCCTATTCCCCCGAAAAGCGGGCTCGCGCACCTTTCACCGATCCTTACGGCGACGCGAATGGCGGTCAACATCATCACCAGCCCGCTCTCACTTCTTGTCAGAGCTTGGCCAGTCAACAAGGCGCATCAGGTATTCGATTTCGGGGCACAGGTAGCGTGGCTCGTCCGACCGCATCAGATGGCGGGTGCAGAAAATCAGCAGACGGAGGCAGGCACGGCCCCAGCCACGCAGCTCAGAAGCCGGGTGGGCGTAGTGCAAAGTAGCTGAGCGTGCCCGTGTAATAGGTTCGGCGCGGTTCCGGCGCTGACGCGTCGTGGTTTCTCTTCCTGAAAGCCGCCGGGTTTTCTGTGTTTCAGGTCGAAAACAGTTCGCGGGGCAACACGGCCAGCTGTTCCGTCGCCAGTTAACAAAGTGCGAAATTCGATTTCGGGACCCAAGCGAAGACTTGCTAGGTCGCGATGGTCTTGCACACCGCCGCTTCCGAGACCCCGCGCTGCACGGCATAGCTTCGCCGGGACACTCCCATTCCAACCGAAACCTCATTTATTCAGTGACTTAGGAGTTGCTCTCTTTTGGTCTCAGCGGCTGTCTGCACCCAATGCAACGCAACGGAGTCCGCTATGAAGATCGCCATCAAGCCCCTGACAACACACGAAGAATTCTGCCTCAAGAACGCCGCGCACTTTGTCGCCGCCCGCGGCCGGACGCCCACCACACGCACCCGCGAGCAATTCGCGACCCTGCCCGAGGCGCAGGCTTACGCCACCGCGATCGGCGACGGCCGCACGATGATCTACGCGGTCACCACCCTTGGGCATTCGGCCCACATCACCAACGCCTGAAGGAACCCGACCATGAAAACCAAACCCCTCACCGCCGCGCAAATCGACGCGTTCGCCCAGCGCCTTTCCGAAACCCCGGTCGCGGTAAGCACCAGCGCCAAGAAGGCAGGTGACAACTTCGCCCGCTTGCTGGCGGCAAGGATCGGCACCGAGCGCGCGGCCCTTGCCTTCGCCTCGATCATGACGGCCGCCACTGCCGAGCAGGCGGAGGCCCGGCTGACCTTGGTGCTGGACCATGGCAACCCCGATCCTGCGGGCGAGACGATACCGGCGCCCGTCGATGAACCGAAGGTCGCGCCCGCCACGGTTGTTGGCAAACGGCAAGCCATCCTCGATCAGGCGCAGACTGGTGCGCTTCCAGACGCGCCGGATTTCTCCAAGCCGACCCACGCCCGCTTTCGGGCCAAGCTGGCCCAGATCGTGGCGCTGGCTGAGGCGGGCGACATCGCCGGTTTGCAAGCGTTCGAGATCAATCCGGTCTCAAGCAGCCCCAAGGCGATGGCGCGCTATCGCGACCTCTGCGTGATCGCGATAACGGCGCGATCGGCGGTGACGATATGAAGATCACCCGCGAATTCGCCCCCGCCGATCGCTACCTCTATGACTTCGGGCTCTGCAGCTACCAGAACGGCTGGGCGCAGGTCGATACGGCGCAGGATGCCTCGTATTTCGGGACTTGGGCCAACCCGATCCGGCTGATGATCTTCAACTATTGTGAGGGCGACACGACCTTGAAGGAGGCCGCCTCGCCCGAGGAGTTCGCCGCCGAATTGCGAGAGATCGATGCTTGGAACCGGGCGCATGGCTATGGCCCAGCGCGGATCGATCCGGGGTATGATCCGGCGATGAAGGCTGCATTCGTTGCGTTGGGGCTGGAGGAAATGTTGCACTGAATGTGTGGCGCTTCCCTTTGCCAAAGGTGCCAAGATGGTCCGTCCGCAGCACCGGCCAGACTGCCTGACGTATAGAATCGGTTCAATGCACACCCCGCGCCCTCAACCGCTCCGGCGTGACGAGGCCGCGTGACAGCATCGCGTCTCGGATTGTATTACTGATCGCGTTGGCGGGCAGGTAGCGGTCGGAGTTGACCATGTCCGCGTAGAAGGCCGCGAGTTCATCGGCGCTGGGCCGGGTGCCCTCTGTGCGCTTGGGCTGGCGCTTGGCGGAGGTTGCCGCGATCTGCGCATCGCGCTTAGCGGCGCGTTCCATCGCCCGGTCAAGGGCCTTGGGTCCGTCGGGCGGGACGGGGTGGTCCCTACGGGTTTCTGTGGCTGTCTCGATGATCCGGTCTTCGGACAGGCCGAGTTCATCCCGCCAACGGCGCACATGGGTCCGGGCTGGCCAGCCCTGCCACCAGGCGGGCAGGGTGCCGTTCGGATCAAGGCCGAGCGCTGTCAGCAGCTCTGCGAAGAAACGATCAAAATCGATCTCGCGCGCCTGCGCATCCTCCTCCTCCTTTACAGGTTTAGTTAAAGGTTCCCTTACAAGGTTATACTCCGGATTCCGGAGATGGCTTTGGGGAAAATCCGGAGATGGAATGCCCGAAAATCCGGAGATGGCTCTATCTGTCGTTTCCGGAGATGGGGTGTCATTTTCTTCCATGATTTCAGCAAACCCATCTCCGCTTTCCGGAGTTGGCTTTTGCGGGAATCCTTGCTCGAACCCGAGGATATAGCGCGTCGGTAGACGCCGGTGGCTGTGCGGATCATGGGCGCGGATACGGTGGATCAGGCCCAGAACCTCCAGCGTGGCGAGGTGATCGTTCAGGGCGGAGATGGACATTTCCGCGTCCTCGGCCAGCCGCGCTTGGGTCGGAAAACAGCCAAAATCTGGGTTGTGGCGGTCGCAGAGGAACCACAACACGATCTTGGTGGCAGGCTTCAGCCCGCGCTGCTGGATGGCCCAATTGGTGGCGGCGTGGCTCATGGACGATCTCCGGACATGGAAAAAGGCCCGGTGATGAACACCGGGCCGGATAAGGTGGGGCGGGATCGAAAACGCCTGGGCTGGGCGGTTCCGTGACTGGGCGGGAACGGGATGGCGGTGTCGGCAGGGCGATCGCGGTGTCGATCAGTTTGCGGGCGCGCACTCAGACGCGGGGTGCGTACCTGCGAACCGCGCACCCAAAGGTGCGAACCCAGAAAAAATGTTTGACGCTAGAGGCTTACCGCGCCTCTGCCCCCCGCATACACCTCAGGCCCGGGTGGAACCGGGGGCCGGGGGGGCATCAAGAGGAGCGCGGGGCGCGATCCGGAGCGGGACAACCGATCCGCACAAGTCTTCCGAGCATAGGGAATATATGCCCTGAAAGTGTTGCATCTGTCGCGCCCGAAGTTCGACGTGTTTGCCCGTCATAACAACGTGCCCGACCCGCTTTCGTCCGGTTTGACCACGTCCTTATCCGCCGCCCTTTTCGGCGCACTCACTTTGCGCCCTGATTTCTCCAATGCGTTCAGATGCTTGGCTATGGTGAGGAGCGACGCCGCCCACCGCCGCCAAGCGGTCGATCGCACCACCCCCGCACGGATGCAGACCTGCCGCCAGCGCACACCCTCAGCCCGCAGCCAGACGATCCGCGCATCTTCGGGATCGAGCCAGGCCAGCCAACCGATGCAATGCTCCATCCGCTGAATATCCCGGGCGCTGGGCACCACCCTCATCCGCACCTCGTCGTAGCCATAAGCCTGCTTGGCATCGTGGACATATTCCGGCCAGAACTGGCCATAGCCCTTGGCGCCCGAGCCCGGTGAGTTGGGCAGGCGGCGCAGGGTGAGCGCTGCGTCCTCGAACTGATCTTCGATTTCTCGGGGGGTGATGGGCATCGGGGTTTCCAATCGGGTCAATAAATCTGGTGGGAGCGAAGGGTTTCCTTGGTCACCAGCCCGGCCCGCAGCAGGGCGTCCCGGGTTGTGTTGTTCACGGCGCTGGGCGGGACAAAGCGGCCCGAGTTCAGCCATTCGGCCGTTTGCAGCAGAATTTCTTGGGCATTGAGCGTGGGCGCAGTCTTCGTTTCCCGAGCACTTTTCGTCTTCGCCACCAGCGCCACCCGCTGTGCGTGGCGCTTGGCAACGGCCGGAGTGAAATACGCCCATGTCCGGATTGGGTCTTCGCGCTTGCGCAACGTTCGCGCTTTCAGCACCGGCAGGATATCGGCTTCGAGGTCGTAGCCTGCTGCCAGCCAGCCATCGATGACCGGCGCGGTTGCCTGGATCACGGCACGGGCTTCAACGCATAGGCCCTCGCCACAGGCTGCGAGGCAGACGGTTTCGGGGGCCTCCCTCGCGTATGCGTCATGCGTGCTCGCGTGCGTGCTACGCGCGGTAGTAGTTTCTTTCTTTCTTACTAAGTTAGTGTCCAGAATCCGGAGATGGCTTTGTTCCAAATCTGGACATGGCTTTGGGTGCTTTTGGTCAGAATCTGGACATGGCTTTGCAGGTTTCTGTTCCAAATCTGGACATGGCTTTGCGGGCATTTGTGCCAAATCCGGAGAAGGCTTTTGCCCGCTTTTCCGTCCGGAATCCGGAGATAGCTTTTGGGTGAAATCGGCCTCGAAACCGAGAATGTAGCGGGTCGATTTCCACGGTGTTGGTCCGCGCCCTGGCCGCCGTTGCCTGCGGATAAGGCCCGCCTCTTCCAACCTGCGCAACTGGATGTTCAGCGAGGCGCGTGAGATTTCGGTATCGGCGGTCAGTTGGTCTTGCGACGGAAAGCAGCCGGACCCGGGGGTGTGCCGGTTGCACAGATGCCAAAGCACAAGCTTGGCTGCGGGATGCAGCCCGCGCTGCAGGATCGCCCAATTGCTAGCCACCCCGCTCATAGCGCGGCCGTCACAATCAGGCGCCGGACAATGGCCTCCATCAGCGCGAGGCGCTTGTCGGCGTCAGCCTGGCGCATCTGGCCCGACCGAACACGGGCCCAGTAAACCTGCCTGCGCATGTCCAACTCGCGCTGGGCCTCGGCGATCAGCGCTGTGATCGGGATCGCGCCAATGGGGATGATCTGTGTCATGGGAGCCCCCTCAACGCCGACCAGCGAAAGCGCGGCTGACACCCTGCTTGCGGGCCTCCCGCTCGCGCAGCCATTTCCTGACGGCCTCCATGCGGTAGAGCACCTTGCGCCCCACCCGGACGCAAGGCGGGCCCATGCAGCGGGTCTCCCAGCGCTGCAGCGTGTCGACCGAAAGGGTCAGTTCCCGAGCAAGGTCGGAGCGGTTCAGCCAGCCGGTCAGCAGGCCGCTGTCCACCTCCGGCGCGGTATTCTCGGCGGCGCTTAAGCCAATCTTTTTCATGTGTTTTCTCCGTGACCGGCGCCCCACGATCGGTGCGCTAAAATCGGTCAGGGCAGACAAGCACGGGCAAGGGACCGGCGAAGAGGCGGAAACCGGCGGAAACAAACCTGCGGTTGATCCGGGTCTTTTGCGGTCGAATGCGGCTTCGTGCCGGACGAAACCAGAGGTGTTCAGGTCCAAAACCGCAAACACCGCGCGAACACCGCAATATCTGTGGTCAAAAGGGCGGATGAATGACCGGTATGTTTCTGCCGGTTTCCGCCTCTCTGCCGGAAGCTTGCGTGGAGCAGGTTGCTCTTTGCGGATTCTCTTTGCTCAGTCGGGGCACCAAGGAGGAGCCCGGATGGCCACGCATTTGACGGAACGGATTGTAAAGGCTGCCGAAATCGGCACGCGCAAGTATGTTGTGTTTGACGAGGACTGCGCGGGCTTCGGCCTTTGTGTCTTTCTGTCGGGCCGCAAGGGGTTCGTCCTGATCTATTGCGCGGCCGGGCGGCAGCGGCGCATGACGATCGGGACATGGCCCAGCTGGTCGGTGATTGCCGCCCGGGAGGAGGCCAAGCGGCTGAAGCGCGATGTCGATCGCGGCGAAGATCCGATGGATGTGCGGACCAACGCGCGGCACGCGCCCACCGTTGATGAACTGGTCGAACGATACATAGATGAACATCTGCCGAAACTGTCCGCATCCAGTGCCAAGGATCAGGCCAGTATGCTCAAAACGTTGGTCTTGCCCGATTGGCGATCACGCAAAGTGACCGACATCACGCCGACGGATGTTGACAGGCTGCTGGTCAAGGTTGCGGCAGGGCGGCCACGGGTCTGGAAGAAACCCGTCAAGCCGATCGCGGTGCCCCGGGCGTTCAAATCAAAACGACCCGCACCAAAGTCCCCGCCGAAGACCTTCAAGCCGACGCCAGTGCGCGCAAATCGGGTTGGAGAGGTTCTACGCAAGATGTTCAGCCTTTCCGTCACGTGGAAAATGCGCACCGACAATCCGGCGACCAGTTTCCGCAAGCGCCCCGAAACGGCCCGCGAACGTTTTCTTTCCTTTGATGAAATCAAGCGCCTCGCCGAGGCACTGTGCGCCGATCCCGATCAGCGCGCCGCCGGGATAATCCGCCTCTGCATGCTCACTGGCGCCCGGTGCGGCGAAGCCCGCACTGCGACATTCGACCAGTTCAACCTCGATCTGGCCATCTGGACCAAGCAAGCCGCCTACACCAAGCAGCGGCGCGTCCACCGGGTGCCGATCTCGCATGAGGCCGTCGCCCTGATCCGCTTGCGCGGCGATGCCGTGCCCAAGGGCTGTCCCTTCCTCTTCCCCGGCGATGTGCCCGGCCAGCCCGTGGTTGACCTCAAGCGCTTCTGGGAGCGGATGCGCGTGCAGGCCGAGATCCCCGACGTCCGCATCCACGATCTGCGTCACACCTTCGCCTCGTTGCTGGTTTCTGGTGGGGCCTCGCTGGAAATGATCGGGCGGCTGCTGGGTCATACCCAGATCGGCACCACCCAGCGCTATGCCCACCTCATTGACTCTCCCTTGCGGGCAGGGGTGAACGCGGTGGGCGAAATGCTGAAGCCGAGGTTGCGGGTGGTCGGCCTATAGGGGTCCTGGACCATGCTGGGGTTCACTCGCTGATGTACACGAACGCAAACCACATTGGGTGTGGCGTTGACTATGCCGGGCGGTTACTAACTTGCGAAAAGGCTGGTTATGCGATGTCGGTCACGAAACGCCAGACGTGCGGGCGGGTGAGAGCAAATCAGCTAACATGAGCGTCGAATGGGAGATCGCATTTAATGGTAACTAAGAAACCTAAGGCCAACCCAGTAAGCGCGTTTCCGCCGTCGGTTGACGGTCTCCATCGCGAAGATGATTGGCTCTGGATTCCTTTACGCTCCGAATGGCGTGATGTTTCGACAAAGCCGGAGGAAATTGTGCGACAGACATACATTCGCCACCTCGTCAAGAACTATGGTTACTCGCTCGACCAAATGGATCAAGAGCGCCGCACGATGCATGGGCACAAAAGCCCGCGTGCCGATATCGTTATTTGGGAAAACGAGACGAAACGGAACAACAACAATACTCCAGTTCTCATAATTGAATGCAAGTCAGAGGCTGTCGATATCAATATTAGGGATTATTATCAAGGGGAAAGCTACACAAGGGCGGTGGGCTGCGAGTTCTTTGTCGCTCATAATACTAGATTCACTGCCGCATTCAAACTTGTGCCCGGGCTACCCGGAGACTTTGTCCAGATCAGCGAGATTCCCAAAGCAACTGATTGGGGAGATGCAAAGCGCATCGAGGCAATCAAGAACAAGCTCCGCGCCTTCAACCGCAAGGAGTTTCAGGACCTATTGTTCAAGTGCCATTCCATCCTACGCGATGTTCATAAAATGGAACCGGGCCGAGCCTTTGATACCATCTCGAAAATTCTCTTCATAAAAATGTATATTGAACGCTCCGGGCTTCACGGAACCTTCTCGGTTGATTTCATCGATGGTCGAGAGAAATTCAAGACTACCAAGACCGTCGCTATCCATGATGAGCTGTTTCAGGAAACGAAGGACTATTACAAGGCTGACGACCTTTTCTCTGAAACCGATCGCCTCGAAATCTCCGAGACCACCTTCCGCCGCATCGTAAAGGAGTTGCAAACCTTCGATTTGTCCAAGACCGGCGACGACATCAAGGGGCTTGCTTTCGAGCGATTTTGTTGCGCGACAACCATCTTGGCCGGTGCCGGCAACCACCTTGGCCGGTGGGGCTGAACGGAAGACGGGCATGCCCGTCTGGAGGGCAGCCCCACCGGCTTGAGTGATTTCGGGGAAGGTGCTGGTCGCTGCGGGTTGGTAAGCCGGGTTCCTCTGCCGTCAAACGGAGGATCCGGGTTGGCCTACAAACCCATCAACGACCAGCAATTGAGATTATACATGTCCGACCTCCGATATCACAGTCAGCGCACGTCGGCCGCCCGCGCCGGGTTCAGCGAGCGCACGGCCCGACGGTTCGATGCCAACCCGACGCTGCCCTCGAACCGCAAGATCGTTCACGGGCGCACGGTGGCCGATCCCCTCGAGGGTTATTGGGAGGGCGACATCCTTCCCTTGCTGGAGAGGGACAGCGCCTTGCAGGCCGTCACCCTGCTGCGCCACCTTCAGGGCCTGCACCCGCTGGCCTTCCCCGATGACCGCATCCGGCGCACCCTGGAACGGCGGGTGCGGCAGTGGCGGGCGCTGAACGGACCCGAGCGCGACATCATCTTCCGCCAGACGCCGGAGCCGGGCCGCATGGCCCAGTCCGACTTCACTCATGCCGAGGAGCTGGAGGTGACGATCGCGGGCCAGCTATTCCCGCATCTGCTCTACCACTTCGTCATGGTCTACAGCCGGTGGGAGCATGTCGGGGTGGTCCTGGGCGGGGAGAGCTTCACGGCCCTGGCCGAGAACCTGCAGCAGGCGCTCTGGTCGCTCGGCGGGGCACCACAGGAGCATCGCACCGACAGCCTCTCGGCCGCTTTCCGCAACCTGACGGCTGACCAGCGCCAGGATATCACCACGCGCTACAATGCCTTCGTCGGCCATTACGGCATGGAGGCCAGTCGCAACAACCGCGGGGAAGCTCATGAGAACGGCGCGGTGGAGTCCCAGAACCGGCACCTGAAGAAGGCCATCGAACAGGCGCTGATCCTGCGCGGCAGCCGCGACTTCGCCAGCATCGAGGACTACCGGCGCTTCGTCGACATTCTGGTGGCACGGCGCAACCGGCAGCGGGCGATCGCGGTTCAGGCGGAACAGGCGCATCTGAAGCCCCTGCCGTCCCGGCGCACCACCGACTTTACAGAGACCGTGGTTCCGGTCACCCGCACCAGCGGCTTTCTGGTCAAGAGCATCTTCTACAGCGCCCCGTCGCAGCTGATCGGGCAGCGCTTGCGGGTCCACCTTTACGACGATCGCCTTGAGGCCTTTCTCGGCAGCACCCTGGTCGTCAGCCATACAAGGGCGCGTGGTCGCGGCGACGGCCATCGCGTGCATGTCATCAACTACCATCACGTCATCCACGCGCTGCGGCGCAAACCGCAAGCCCTGTGGAGTTCGATCTACCGCGACAGCCTGTTCCCGCGAACCGAATACGCTGAGGCCTGGAAGGTGCTGCAGCGTGATCTGCCCCGCCGCGACGCCTGCCGCCGCATGGTCGACCTGCTGTTCATCGCCCACGACCGGGCCTGCGAGGCGGAACTGGCACATCTCCTGACGGACGATCTCGACGCCGGCCGGGTGCCGGACCCTGACCTGCTGATGCTCCGCCTGAGCCCGAAGCAAACGGCGCTGCCGACAGATGTCACCGTCGCCCATCCCTCGCTCGACAGCTTCGATGCCCTTCTGGGAGCCTGCGCATGACCTCCCGCGAGATCGACATCCACACGCTGCCAGGCATGCTGACCGCGCTGCGCCTGCCCAGCTTCCACAAGCTTTGGGCCGACATCGCCACCCGCGCCGATGCCGAAGGCTGGCCCGCTGCCCGCTTTCTGGCCGTCCTCGCGGAATACGAACTGGCCGAGCGCGACATGCGCCGCATTCAGCGCCACATGAACGAGGCACAGCTACCGGCTGGCAAGACGCTGGCGACCTTCGACTTCAAGGCGCTGCCAACCCTGCCGCGCGCCCGGATCGAGGCCTTGGCGGCCGGCGACTGGCTGGAGGGTGGCGGCAATCTGATCGCCATCGGCAATTCCGGCACGGGCAAAACGCACATTCTCTGCGCGATAGGCCATGCCCTGATCGAGCGGGGACACCGCGTGTTCTATACCCGGACCAGCGATCTGGTGCAGCGACTTCAGGCCGCCCGCCGCGATCTGGTGCTCGAAGCCGCGCTCGCCAAGCTCGACAAGTTCGACCTGATCATCCTCGACGACATCACCTACGCCCACAAGGATCAGGCCGAGACAGGCGTGCTCTTCGAGCTGATCGCCCGGCGCTACGAATGCCGCAGCATCGCCATCGCCGCCAACCAGCCCTTCAGCGGCTGGGACCAGATCTTCCCGGACAAGGCGATGACCGTCGCCGCCATCGACCGGCTGGTTCATCACGCAGCGATCCTGGAGATGAATGCCGAAAGCTTCCGCCAGCGCGCGGCCGCCTCCAACAAAGAGGCGCTGAGCAGACCGCCAACGACAACCATCGCCGACAACAAGGACAAAGGAGAAGGCTGAGCGAAAAACAATTCCAGATACGCCAACCCAGCGGCCTAAAACCGGCCAACGTGGTTGACGGTCACGGACATGCTGGTTGACGCGCTACACGATTTCTTGGCAGCACCTTTCGCGGTGAACTCGGCCAGTTCTTCACACCCCGTCCCGTTGTTGATTTCATGGTAAGCATGCTCGACCCGAAGGAAGGCGACCTGATCTGCGATCCCGCGGCCGGATCTGGCGGTTTTCTTATCCGCGCTTTCGAGCACGTGCGCAGTGAGATCGGTGCGGCGATCCAGGCCGACAAAGATAAGGCACGATCCGATATCGAAGCTCTAGCGCTCGACGCTGACGAGGAAGACCGCCGGATCGAAGAGGCATTTGCAACCTTTAACAAGGAATTGCTGCCATCCGATGAGCTGAACCGGCCGGTCAATACCCGCGTCGGGCGCCTCGCATGGAATTGTATTTTCGGGACTGACGCTGAACCGCGTGCTGCTCGTACCGCCAAGATGAACATGATCATGCACGGCGACGGACACGGCGGCATCCACTATCATGATGGCCTTGTAGACGTTAACGGCATTTTCCCCGGCCGTTTCGATATCGTCATCACCAATCCACCCTTCGGCTCGAACGTCGGCGATGATCAGAAGGTCGGCGGCAGCGATGAAACCCGGGTCCATGATGATCAAGCTTATCGGGACCGCTGCCTAGCGCGATATGGTGCACCTTGGGAGGAAAGCCATCAACGGATGCTGGCTGCCGCGAAGGCAAAAACGAAGATCCTCGATCTGTTTGTAATCGGAAAGGGCAAGGCCAACCGTGCCACCGAAGTCGTCTTTGTTGAGCGTTGCCTGAACCTTCTCAAGCCCGGTGGGCGCATCGGGATCGTGCTGCCCGACGGAAATCTCAACAATCCCTCGCTGACATGGCTGCGTCGTTGGTGCGAGGGTAAGGCGAAGATACTTGCCGTTGTCGGCCTGCCGGAAGAAACCTTTCGTTCGGCAGATGCCACGGTTAAGGCCTCGCTAGTCTTTCTTAAGCGCTTCACAGACGCTGATCAGACGGCGTGGGAGACGGCTTGGGTTGACGCCCACGCCAAGCTTGATACCGTTTTCAATAAAGAGCGCGACACCCTTTGCGCTACGCTGGGACCTCGCATCGTTTCGGGTGACGACGTGGAGACCGCGAAAATTCTCGCTGATCTTTCTGCGATCGGGATCAAACGGGTGTCGCCAGTCTGGTTTTCAGCCGAACCGCCTCCCTATCCGAAAAGCATCGGCGTGACCAAATTGAAGAGAGTGGGCTGGGATGATCAGGCGACTGATCGCAAAAAGGCCGCAGCACTGAGGAAGGACTATTCAGCAGCTTTCACCATCGGCATTGCAAAGGTGGCAGACACACTTACCCGTCAGTTGTCAGCCAGTTTGAAAGCTCTGGACGAGCGTCACAACGCTGCGCTCTGGGTGCATGTGCGCGAGGCGTTCGACTATCCGGTCTTCGTCGCGGCGCCGAAATCGGTCGGCATCACCTCGACCGGCGAGACCGGTGAGAACGTGCCGACGGAATTTCCGGCGCTTCTGCAAGCCTATCGAGAGTTGGAGGCATGGGCGGAGGCGGGCGCAAAGCTCACAGAGGCCCCGGATTTTCTCCTGCCCTCCGCTGCGTGATCCGCCAGTGGAGGGCTCTTGAGCCCTGGATCGGTCTAGACGATGCTGTGCACCCGCACACCCACCACGCCTTGACCGCCTTGCGCGAAGTGATGGCGCCGCGCCGGGAGACCGTCAGCGTGAACGGCACATTCGGCGACTGGTCGCCGATCACCGTCCATCTGGACGGCGAAATCTCGGTTCGTGATCGCTCGGCTCCCTACAAAGGTGCCATGTACGCGGTCTATCCGGGCGACATCGTGTTTTCAAAGATTGACGCGCGCAGCGGCGCGATCGGCATGCTTCCGGCTTCGATCCCCAAGGGCGTCGTCACACCCGAGTTCCCTGTCTTCGTCGCTGATCCGGCGAAGCTGGATAGCGGGTTCGTGCAACGCGTCCTGCGAACGGGCGGATTTCTGAAGTCACTCCGGTCGAAAGCTACCGGCACCAGCGGACGCAAGCGCATCTCGCCTGACGCGTTTCTGGACCTTCGCATTCCCTTGCCCGACCTCGCCGAGCAACAGGCAATCGTCGCGGCTTATGATGCCGCACTTAAGGAGGCGGCGGCGAAAAATGAGGAGGCGGACTCTGCCGAAGCGAAGGCCATGGACGATTTCGAGGCCATGCTTGGCTTCGCCCCGGCGACGCCCTTGCCCGACAAGCCGATGTTCATCGCGTCGTTCAAGGATCTCGACCGCTGGGGCCACGAAGGCGTGCTAAGGCGGATCACCGGCGGTGCGGTTGGCAAGAGTCTATGGCCCACCGTTCGGCTTGGCGACGTAATCGCCGATCTCGAAAACGGCTGGAGCCCACAATGCTTAGATCGTCCGGCCGAACCCGGTGAGTGGGGCGTGCTTAAGGTGAGTGCAGTCTCTACTGGAAGCTATCGTATGGGCGAGAACAAGGCACTTCCAGTTCCTTTGAAGCCCCGGCCTAAACTGGAAGTGCGGGCGGGTGATGTGCTCATCACAAGGGCACCTCTATAAATTGCCCCATCCCCCGCACTTCGGTATGGTGAGACAGTGAACTGGCATTGGGGATGCAACGATGGCGCAGATGGGTTTTTTCGATCTTTCGGACCGTTACGCGAGCCTCGATGCCAAAAGGGATCCGCTGGTCGAAATTGATGCCGTCGTGCCGTGGGAGGAGTTTCGTCCGGCTCTTGAGCGGGTCTGGCGCAAGCCTGTTGCGGATCGCAAGTCCCGCGCGGGGCGCGAGCCGATAGATGCGGTGCTGATGTTCAAGACGCTGGTTCTGAGCGCGCTTTACAACCTGTCGGATGATCAGATCGAATATCAGGTCCGCGACCGGCTTTCCTTTATGCGCTTCCTGGGGTTGGGCCTTGGTGACCGGGTGCCCGACGCCAAGACGGTGTGGCTGTATCGCGATGCGCTGGCGCAGGCCGGAAGGTGGAGGAGTTGTTCGGGTTGTTTGACGGTCATTTGGCGCGGCGGGGCTACATTGCGCGCGGCGGTCAGATCCTGGACGCCTCCATCGTGCCGGTGCCGCGCAATCACAACACGCGCGATGAAAACGCAACGATCAAGAAGGGCGAGGTCCCCGAGGATTGGGCTGATAAGCCAGCGAAACGGGTGCAAAAGGATGTGGACGCACGTTGGACGAAAAAGCACGGCAAGAGCCACTACGGCTACAAGAACCATGTGAATGTGGACCGCACGCATAAGCTGGTCCGGCGCTACCACGTCACCGACGCCGCTGTGCATGACAGCCAGGCAGTGGATCATCTGCTGATGCAGGGCAACACCGGGTCTGGCGTGTGGGCGGATGCTGCTTATCGGTCCGAGGAGATGGAGGCCAAACTCCGCGCCTTAAAACTGAAAAGCCACATCCACCGCAAGGGCAATCGGGGCAAGCCGCTGACCGACCAGGCCAAGGGCAGCAACCGCACCAAATCCACCGTGCGGGTCCGGGTTGAGCACATCTTCGGCGCGCAGGCCAACGACATGGGCGGCACCCTGGTGCGCACCATCGGCTTGGTGCGGGCGAAGGCCAAAGTCGGCATGAAGAATCTCCGCCTACAACATGCGCCGCCTCGGCCAACTGGGTCGCATCAACCCGCACCCAGCCTGAAAACGGTCGGCCAAGGACGCAGATCGCCCCGCGCATCGCTAAAAACGGCCCTGAACCGAAGGTCCGCGAGGCGAAATGGGCGGCAGATCATAAAAACCAAGGCAACAATCGGTCAGCTGAAGGTCGCTGCCGCGCTTCGGGCAGAACCTGCTATGCCGTTGCCGCGAAAACAGTCAAAAATCGAGGTGCCCACAAGAGCCAATGGCGTTGCGAATCTTGTGGGCGTTGCTGCCTATGTTGAACAAACTCAGAGCCAACTACTGCTTTGCGACAAGTTGTTCCGAGCGGCATTTAGATCGCATTCTCCGATTGAACCGCGGTTCATGGCGATCATCCTTGCGTGTTTCGCTTGATGGTGGGCATCGATTTCACGGGATCATGGGCAGTCATTTCGCGTGAAGCTGGGCACTGATTTCGCGGGATCGCGGGCAGGTCTGGTCGGCAAATTGAGGATAGTTGCGCCTTCAGGAATGAAGGGGTGGCTTGATGCCGACAGGACGATTGAACATGCGCCGGATACGAGATGTTTTGCGATTGAAGCTTGGGCAAGGCCTGAGCGAGCGGTCCATTGCCGCTTCCCTCGGTCTGAGCAAGGGGAGCGTCGGAAGCTACACCCAACGGGCGCGTCATGCCGGGCTCACGTGGCCCTTGCCGGAGGGGATCGATGACGACAGCCTTGAACTTCTTTTGTTTCCAGCCCCGCCCACGGTGCCGGACGCGGAGCGGCTTGTGCCCGACTGGGCGGAGATTGACCGCGAGTTGCGCCGCCCTGGGGTGACGCGGATGCTGCTCTGGGAAGAATACCGTGCCGCGCACCCCGGGGGTTTTGCCTATACTTGGTTTTGCACGCATTACGAGGCTTGGAAGGGTCGGGTGCGCCCGACGATGCGCCAGACACATGTGGGCGGCGAGAAGGTGTTCGTTGACTTTGCCGGCGACACCATCGACGTGATCGACCCCACGACCGGCGAAGCGCGGGCCATGAAGCTGTTCGTGGCGGCAATGGGGGCATCGAATCACACCTATGCCGAGGCGGTGGCATCGGAGGGGTTGGAAGATTGGATCCTCGCGCATATCCGGATGTTCGCCTTTCTGGGCGGCGTGCCAAAGGCGGTGGTTCCGGACAATCTGAAGTCCGCCGTGATCAAGGCAGACCGGTTTGATCCGGGGCTGAACCGGACCTATGCCGAGATGGCGGCGCATTATGGCACCGCCGTTCTGCCCGCCCGGCCGCGCAAACCCCGGGACAAGGCGAAGGTGGAAGTGGCTGTCCAAGTGGCACAACGCTGGATTCTGGCGCGGCTGCGGAACCACCGGTTCTTCTCATTGGCCGAGTTGAACGTGGCGATCCGGCGGCTGCTGGACGAGTTGAACATGCGCGTGATGCGCGGCTATGGCGCCAGCCGCGCCGATCTGTTTGCCACTTTGGATCGGCCCAATCTTCAGCCCCTACCGCCCGAACCTTATGTCTTCGCCCGCTGGAAGCGCGCCCGCGTGGCACCCGACTATCACGTTGAGGTCGACAGCTCATGGTATTCCGTGCCCTTCGCGCTGATCAAACAAGAGGTCGATGTTCGCACAAGCGGCCAGACGGTCGAGATATTCCATCGTGGTCAGAGGGTTGCGAGCCACGTGCGCACCCCGGGGCGGCGCAGCCATGTCACCGTGGCCGACCATATGCCATCGGCCCATCGTCGCTTTGCCGAATGGACCCCGGCCAGAATGCTGGCGCAGGCAACCAAGACCGGCCCCGCCGTCGCCGCCTTTTGCGAGATGGTGATGGCTGACCGCCCCCATCCTGAACAGGGGTTCCGCACCTGCCTGGGTGTGCTGGCCTTGGTCAAAACCTATGGGCCGGAGCGCGTTGATGCGGCCTGCCAGCGGGGTGTGACCATCCGGGCCCGCACCGTCACCTCCATTCGTTCGATCCTCAAGACCGGCCTCGATCGCGCCTTCCTGGAAGGCTCCGAAGAGGTCGCCCCCCTCCAGCACGCCAACATTCGTGGCGGCAGCTATTACCATTGAGAAAGGACTAAAATGCTGACCCATCCCACCCACGACCGACTGTTGGCGCTCGGCCTGACCGGCATTGCATCGGCGCTCGAAGAACAACGCAGGTCAACCGCCTTCGACGCCCTCTCGTTCGAAGAGCGTCTCGGCCTGCTGGTCGACCGCGAGGCTGCAGAGCGCGACACCAAGAAACTGGCCTCCCGGCTCAAGTTTGCGGCTCTGCGCCAAGATGCCAGCGTCGAGGATCTGGACCTGCGCAGCCCACGTGGTCTTGACCGCAGTGTCATGGCGCATCTTGCCGATGGCGGCTGGATCGCCCGGCACGAGAACCTGCTGATAACCGGGCCGACCGGTTTGGGCAAAAGCTGGATCGCCTGCGCCCTTGGCCACAAGGCGTGCCGGGATGGGCGGCCCGTCCTCTATCAACGTGCGCCGCGCATGTTCGAGGCCCTTGCTCTGGCCCGTGGCGATGGCCGCCATGAACGCATCCTCAAAACCATCGCCCGCATGGATGTGCTGATCATTGACGATTGGGGCCTCGCCGTCCTCACCGCCCCGGAGCGCCGTGACCTGCTGGAAATCCTCGAAGACCGCCACGGCCGCGCTTCCACCATCGTCACAAGCCAACTCCCCGTTGACCAGTGGCACGAAGCCATCGGCGACCCAACGCTCGCAGATGCCATCCTCGACCGCCTCGTTCACAACGCACACCGCCTCACCCTCTCAGGTGAAAGCCTGCGCAGGCGCTCCGCCGTCACAAAAAAGCTTGACCAAATCGTTCAAGCCTGACTCCATGAAAGCGTCGGCCAGCCTGCCCACGATCCCGTGAAATGACTGCCCAGAATGGCGCGAAACGCGTGCCCACGATCGCGCGAAATCAGCGCCCATTCTCCGCGAAATCCGCAATCATCCTCCGCCACCATTCAGTGCGGTCACAGATCTTGGGCGAGTTTTCAACTGAGTCAGGCATGATGAAGAATGTGTCCAAACCAGTGCTTCTTTCCTTGACCTTCCCTCTGCCGCCGATAGCCGACCAGTTAGCCCTGATCGCCGCGCTAGATGCCGGAAGGTTGGAGGCTCAACGACTGCGCAGTGAGGCCGCCGCTACCCGCAATAATGCCTGGGAAGCCTTCGAAGCGGCTATATTCGCCGCCGACCCAGCGACCGACGTGTCATCCCCCTTGTTGGGTGAAACGATCGAAATTGGTGGTTTCAATGCATCCCACACTTGAGCACACAAAACCCCCACTTCTGACCGGAACCTAACATCGAGGTTTTTGAATGTCATATCAGCTGACAGGCGACATTGACCATGAACAGACCGCGAATCCTGCGGAAGTGGACGAAGCGGATGAAATCTGCTTCGAAAGCTCTGAAGAGTGGCTGAGCTGGGTAGGAAGCCGCGTCGCTGAAACGGATGCAGCGTATCTTGCGAAACCAGATTTCATGGCCGGGCATTACAAGGGCGAACGATCAACTGCGAAGGACTATGCAGGGCGCGAACTTCTGGAACTTCTACAGAATGCGGCTGACGCCGCAATGGAGGCAGGCGGCCAAGGCAGGGTTCGGATAGATGTCACGGAACATGGTCTTTGTGTAGCAAACACTGGGAAACCATTTCGTACTGGTGGCGTTCGGTCGCTAATGACGTCCCATACGAGCGATAAACCTGAGCAGAAGGTTGCCCTTATCGGTGCAAAGGGTCTCGGTTTCCGATCATTACTGAATTGGTCGGTTGAACCGTTCATCACGAGTGGAGAGCTCGAAATCGGCTTCTCTCGCGATGCAGCCGTGCGGCATGTCGAAAGCTTGGCCCTTACGAATTCAAAAATTCGGAAATTACTTGCTTCCTCAGGCCCGAAGCCAGTTCCGGTGCTGGCGTTTCCATTAGTTGGGTCTGACTTGGCCCAAATCGATGGTCTACCTATTACATCGCTCATAGACCATGCAAGGGCGATGCGCGCTTCGGGATACGATACGGGGCACCTCGATTTTTGACTGTTTTCGCGGCAACGGCATAGCAGGTTCTGCCCGAAGCGCGGCAGCGACCTTCAGCTGACCGATTGTTGCCTTGGTTTTTATGATCTGCCGCCCATTTCGCCTCGCGGACCTTCGGTTCAGGGCCGTTTTTAGCGATGCGCGGGGCGATCTGCGTCCTTGGCCGACCGTTTTCAGGCTGGGTGCGGGTTGATGCGACCCAGTTGGCCGAGGCGGCGCATGTTGTAGGCGAGATTCTTCATGCCGACTTTGGCCTTCGCCCGCACCAAGCCGATGGTGCGCACCAGGGTGCCGCCCATGTCGTTGGCCTGCGCGCCGAAGATGTGCTCAACCCGGACCCGCACGGTGGATTTGGTGCGGTTGCTGCCCTTGGCCTGGTCGGTCAGCGGCTTGCCCCGATTGCCCTTGCGGTGGATGTGGCTTTTCAGTTTTAAGGCGCGGAGTTTGGCCTCCATCTCCTCGGACCGATAAGCAGCATCCGCCCACACGCCAGACCCGGTGTTGCCCTGCATCAGCAGATGATCCACTGCCTGGCTGTCATGCACAGCGGCGTCGGTGACGTGGTAGCGCCGGACCAGCTTATGCGTGCGGTCCACATTCACATGGTTCTTGTAGCCGTAGTGGCTCTTGCCGTGCTTTTTCGTCCAACGTGCGTCCACATCCTTTTGCACCCGTTTCGCTGGCTTATCAGCCCAATCCTCGGGGACCTCGCCCTTCTTGATCGTTGCGTTTTCATCGCGCGTGTTGTGATTGCGCGGCACCGGCACGATGGAGGCGTCCAGGATCTGACCGCCGCGCGCAATGTAGCCCCGCCGCGCCAAATGACCGTCAAACAACCCGAACAACTCCTCCACCTTGCCGGCCTGCGCCAGCGCATCGCGATACAGCCACACCGTCTTGGCGTCGGGCACCCGGTCACCAAGGCCCAACCCCAGGAAGCGCATAAAGGAAAGCCGGTCGCGGACCTGATATTCGATCTGATCATCCGACAGGTTGTAAAGCGCGCTCAGAACCAGCGTCTTGAACATCAGCACCGCATCTATCGGCTTGCGCCCCGCGCGGGACTTGCGATCCGCAACAGGCTTGCGCCAGACCCGCTCAAGAGCCGGACGAAACTCCTCCCACGGCACGACGGCATCAATTTCGACCAGCGGATCCCTTTTGGCATCGAGGCTCGCGTAACGGTCCGAAAGATCGAAAAAACCCATCTGCGCCATCGTTGCATCCCCAATGCCAGTTCACTGTCTCACCATACCGAAGTGCGGGGGATGGGGCAATTTATAGAGGTGCCCTACGGTCGTTGTCGCAGCTTTTTCGTCTCAGCAAGCACGGCAGCGAGCCCTGACGCAGCTTAAGGAATTCAAGCCGCATTTCCTGCTGTTTGTTGAGTCGCTTGAGGAAATCATTCTTCATTCGCCTGGCGAAATCGATGTTCGGTGGGCGCGGCGCCCGAAAGTAGGGCAGAAGTACGTTCTAGAAATCGAAGATAATGGCGTTAAAATCGAGGAGACTTGGATTTGCCATCGACGAAAGGGCGAAATTGAAGTAACAAACGATCTAAATGAATCATTGAAGACCTATGAGATTGCAATAGCCGTTCGATTGGATAAACCGAATTCGGCAGGGCGTCTCCATAGTTTCTTTCCAACGGATGTGCCGTTGCCTTTTCCTGCACTATTTCATGCATCACTGGAGCTCGATTCGAACAGAAAGACCCTCAACGTCGATTCTGACTTAAGGGCACCTCGATTTTTGACTGTTTTCGCGGCAACGGCATAGCAGGTTCTGCCCGAAGCGCGGCAGCGACCTTCAGCTGACCGATTGTTGCCTTGGTTTTTATGATCTGCCGCCCATTTCGCCTCGCGGACCTTCGGTTCAGGGCCGTTTTTAGCGATGCGCGGGGCGATCTGCGTCCTTGGCCGACCGTTTTCAGGCTGGGTGCGGGTTGATGCGACCCAGTTGGCCGAGGCGGCGCATGTTGTAGGCGAGATTCTTCATGCCGACTTTGGCCTTCGCCCGCACCAAGCCGATGGTGCGCACCAGGGTGCCGCCCATGTCGTTGGCCTGCGCGCCGAAGATGTGCTCAACCCGGACCCGCACGGTGGATTTGGTGCGGTTGCTGCCCTTGGCCTGGTCGGTCAGCGGCTTGCCCCGATTGCCCTTGCGGTGGATGTGGCTTTTCAGTTTTAAGGCGCGGAGTTTGGCCTCCATCTCCTCGGACCGATAAGCAGCATCCGCCCACACGCCAGACCCGGTGTTGCCCTGCATCAGCAGATGATCCACTGCCTGGCTGTCATGCACAGCGGCGTCGGTGACGTGGTAGCGCCGGACCAGCTTATGCGTGCGGTCCACATTCACATGGTTCTTGTAGCCGTAGTGGCTCTTGCCGTGCTTTTTCGTCCAACGTGCGTCCACATCCTTTTGCACCCGTTTCGCTGGCTTATCAGCCCAATCCTCGGGGACCTCGCCCTTCTTGATCGTTGCGTTTTCATCGCGCGTGTTGTGATTGCGCGGCACCGGCACGATGGAGGCGTCCAGGATCTGACCGCCGCGCGCAATGTAGCCCCGCCGCGCCAAATGACCGTCAAACAACCCGAACAACTCCTCCACCTTGCCGGCCTGCGCCAGCGCATCGCGATACAGCCACACCGTCTTGGCGTCGGGCACCCGGTCACCAAGGCCCAACCCCAGGAAGCGCATAAAGGAAAGCCGGTCGCGGACCTGATATTCGATCTGATCATCCGACAGGTTGTAAAGCGCGCTCAGAACCAGCGTCTTGAACATCAGCACCGCATCTATCGGCTTGCGCCCCGCGCGGGACTTGCGATCCGCAACAGGCTTGCGCCAGACCCGCTCAAGAGCCGGACGAAACTCCTCCCACGGCACGACGGCATCAATTTCGACCAGCGGATCCCTTTTGGCATCGAGGCTCGCGTAACGGTCCGAAAGATCGAAAAAACCCATCTGCGCCATCGTTGCATCCCCAATGCCAGTTCACTGTCTCACCATACCGAAGTGCGGGGGATGGGGCAATTTATAGAGGTGCCCTTAAATGATGACGTTCTTGAGGTCTTGGCGATCTCATACTCTGAATTCTTAAATGAGCTAACGAAAAGCATTCCCACCTTCAATGCGATTGGCTTTCTGACGCGAAGTGGCATTTTTCCGGAAGCGCTGCGTAAATTTGAATTAAAAGTCTATAAGTCTGCGGCAATGAAGTCACTCATTCCGACGATGGAGGGAAAGCGCAAAGCGGCTTCAGAAACCAAGGTTGGCCCAAAGGAATATGATCTGTATCTTCCTAAGCGGTTGTTTGGAACACTTGCCACAAGCCGCAATGACAAAGATCAAGAAACACTTGAGCTACTGGGTGTCCAGCAGCTAGACCCGGCAGACGCGCTAAAAACGCTTGCAGGAGCAAGCTTGAGCATCGAAGAGCGTGCAGCTTTAGTTGTCGGTTTTGCTAAGTGGCTTCCGACAGACTATCACGACAGATCATTGCTATTAGATTCAAGTGAGCGAGCCCTAACACAACAGAATAGCTGCTTTCCGCCACCATCTGCCGGGCGGCCACCTGTCCTTCCACGCTGGGCGCGCGCCAAGTTCCTGCACCCTGAGCTCTGGTCGAAAATCGTTATTGGATTGGGTGGCCAGCCACGGGAACGTTTTCGTCTTTTGCAGGGGTTTGGCATTCACGAGTTCAACTCAGAGGGTGTCATTACATCATTGCGAAAACAGGCGGTGGCGACAATTAAACGTGGGGCTGATCCAGAAAGGGTTCGGCGCGAATTATTGCTTTCCCTCTTTCAACTTCGGGAGACGGTTGCCAAGGACGCTGCGTTTCCAATCGGCTTGACAGAAGTACTGTGCCAGGATGGATTTTGGCGCGACGCACAATCGGTTCATCTTTCGGCAGAATATGGGCAAATTGGAACAATCAGCGGTGCGCTCTACTTTAGCCAGCCACAGCTACTGCTTGCCGATTTATCCGCAAACGGAATCTCGATTGATGGCGTCGGGGTTGCTGACTTCTTCAAGTGGATAGGCGTGCACGAGTGGCCTTCCGAAATTTTGATGCCAATCCCCTATTCGGTCCAAAAGCAAGTTATGGCCGCGTTGCCAGATCAATTCGAGATTTCTGATGAGACGCACCGGGCGGAGGTGAGGACTTCGGAACTGCGTTGGGGAAGCAGCTTGAAGTCAGATTTCGTGTCAATTGTTGGTCTCGACGGCATCTTGGCCTCCGCACCAAGTGAAGCGATTCTTGCATGGCTGGCCCTTGATAGGCGCTTCGATCCTATAAGTGGCTCGGGGTTTGAGACACGGGTCATGGCGCGCTCCGGCAGAGGTGCATTTAGGCCCTACCATGGCGTCTTGCCCGATCTCGTTCGTGAGGCAATCCAGACGAAGAATTGGCTCGAGGCTGCCGATGGTACTAGGGCGGCCCCAGTTGAGGCGATGGTGACGCCGGGGAGTCTCACAAAGCTCTTCAAGACTCCGAAACGTCCTTCGGAAACAGGCGAAGCCCAGTTTGGCCTCAGTCGTGTTTTATGGGCGAGGGGACTGTTACACGCCGGTGTACCGGGCCAGCTTTCTGATCTGTCCGAGGTGGAAATCTATCGTCTTCTTGGCTCGTTGAAGCTCCGCGATCCAGGTCCAGACTTAGTGCGTCGCCTCTATGTTCAAGTTCTTGATCTAGCCGGGTTTGATGCTTCGCGATCTCAGGAGCCGGCACGGAATTTCCGTGAATTCGGCGAGGTGCAAGTTAGAAAAGGCGGGGAAGTCAAATGGGTCCGGACCGGAGAAGCACTGTATCTTGATCGCGATAACTTTCCAGCCGCGATCCGTGAATATCTAGCCCTTTTGGATATTCCACCGCGTCTAAGTGCCGTCGAGGTTCAAGCTAGGTTTGGGGTCGCACCTCTCAGCAAGCAAGATTTCAGTCTGACCGTCACTCGGCTGGTCGAAGAAGAGGGCATTGTTGCAGCGAAACTGAGAAGTCTATTTTTAGATAGTCTCCCATTCATAAGGGCTTTCCGGTTGTCTCAATCGGTGGAGACCGCGCGTCTAAGACGTTTGGACCAGCTTGTGCTTAGGATCGTTGTCGAAGCGGATGTAGAGTTTAGTCTTGGCAAGAATATATTCCCGGGAAAATTGGACGCCGGTAAATACATTCTGGATGGCGATGTATTAATCATTGCAGTAGACTTGTCACATAGAGCCGATGAGCTAATGCTTCGAGCTGTTACCGCGATCAGCGATGGATTGGCCGAGCTATTTGAACTTAAGAGCGGAGACGACTTTGAGAAGCTTTTGGCAGCGGAAGGTAGCCACTTACGAACGCTTCAATTGCGCCGTTTGTTGAGCAACCTGACAAAGGAGGAGTTTGACGCACTACTTTCTGGCGCAGAGGATACAATTTCAGGCGCCGATGATGTTGGAGCGCTGGACGCAGAAACGTTTGCGAAAGGTAGTGGGGCGGGGGAGCCTGCAGGCACCATGCCAAAAACTGATCCTTCAGAGTTGAAAGCCACTACAAAGCCTGCGCCTGCGCCTGCTCCATCTAGTCTATTAGGCAGCGATCTTGTATCCGGTGTGACCTCAACAAAGCTTGATGTTCCTTCGGGCAATGAGCGGGTGGGAAGAAAGATTGGCGTCCGTATTTCGAAACCTGGGCGCGGTACCAGCCAAAACTCTGACGTTGAGGCACCGACGGATGCAGAGCAATGGGCTGTATTGTTCGAAGAGGAGTCGGGACGCTTCCCAATTCAGGTTTCTAGGTTGCAGGGTAAGGATGCTTTCGGATGCGATTGCATAAGCTTTGCAACTGCAGAGGATCGAGAGGCATTCCGAAGTGATCCAAAACGGATTAAACTCATTGATCGTTTTGTAGAGGTGAAATCGGGAGCTGTTCGGCTAACCGAGAATGAAGTTGCCGCTGCTGAGAAGTACAGAAAGCGCTATTTCATTTATCGAATTCAATTTGATGCTGCTTCACGGGTTGCGGCGCATCTAACGGTCGTTTCAGATCCACTCAGTCATAAGTCTGCGCTTGCGCGAGAGTGCGAGATTCTGATTGATGATATTCCGAAGCGCGAGCGCTTCCGATTGAGTCCAACGGTACAGAACTAAAGGGCACCTCTATAAATTGCCCCATCCCCCGCACTTCGGTATGGTGAGACAGTGAACTGGCATTGGGGATGCAACGATGGCGCAGATGGGTTTTTTCGATCTTTCGGACCGTTACGCGAGCCTCGATGCCAAAAGGGATCCGCTGGTCGAAATTGATGCCGTCGTGCCGTGGGAGGAGTTTCGTCCGGCTCTTGAGCGGGTCTGGCGCAAGCCTGTTGCGGATCGCAAGTCCCGCGCGGGGCGCAAGCCGATAGATGCGGTGCTGATGTTCAAGACGCTGGTTCTGAGCGCGCTTTACAACCTGTCGGATGATCAGATCGAATATCAGGTCCGCGACCGGCTTTCCTTTATGCGCTTCCTGGGGTTGGGCCTTGGTGACCGGGTGCCCGACGCCAAGACGGTGTGGCTGTATCGCGATGCGCTGGCGCAGGCCGGCAAGGTGGAGGAGTTGTTCGGGTTGTTTGACGGTCATTTGGCGCGGCGGGGCTACATTGCGCGCGGCGGTCAGATCCTGGACGCCTCCATCGTGCCGGTGCCGCGCAATCACAACACGCGCGATGAAAACGCAACGATCAAGAAGGGCGAGGTCCCCGAGGATTGGGCTGATAAGCCAGCGAAACGGGTGCAAAAGGATGTGGACGCACGTTGGACGAAAAAGCACGGCAAGAGCCACTACGGCTACAAGAACCATGTGAATGTGGACCGCACGCATAAGCTGGTCCGGCGCTACCACGTCACCGACGCCGCTGTGCATGACAGCCAGGCAGTGGATCATCTGCTGATGCAGGGCAACACCGGGTCTGGCGTGTGGGCGGATGCTGCTTATCGGTCCGAGGAGATGGAGGCCAAACTCCGCGCCTTAAAACTGAAAAGCCACATCCACCGCAAGGGCAATCGGGGCAAGCCGCTGACCGACCAGGCCAAGGGCAGCAACCGCACCAAATCCACCGTGCGGGTCCGGGTTGAGCACATCTTCGGCGCGCAGGCCAACGACATGGGCGGCACCCTGGTGCGCACCATCGGCTTGGTGCGGGCGAAGGCCAAAGTCGGCATGAAGAATCTCGCCTACAACATGCGCCGCCTCGGCCAACTGGGTCGCATCAACCCGCACCCAGCCTGAAAACGGTCGGCCAAGGACGCAGATCGCCCCGCGCATCGCTAAAAACGGCCCTGAACCGAAGGTCCGCGAGGCGAAATGGGCGGCAGATCATAAAAACCAAGGCAACAATCGGTCAGCTGAAGGTCGCTGCCGCGCTTCGGGCAGAACCTGCTATGCCGTTGCCGCGAAAACAGTCAAAAATCGAGGTGCCCTAAAGTTTCCATCGGCACGTCGATCCAGGGGAGGCGGGTCAACAATAGGTCAACCTGTCTAACGACTTTGTTCCCCGTTCAGACCCGTCGGCTGCGGTTGACTGCGGTTGATTGCGGCGAGAAACAGATTTCAGATCAAAGGGTTATCGCGTAACCTGATGAAATCAATTAAGAAAAGATTTCGCGAGTTCTTCGGCTCATAACCTGAAGGTCACAGGTTCAAATCCTGTCCCCGCAACCAAATCTAACAACGATTACAAGACGTTACCAGCCGCCCTCCGGGTGGCTTTTTGCGTTGGTTTTTCCAGGTCAACAATAGGTCAACAAAACAAAGCAAACTGCGTGGTAATCCAACACGTTAGTAGCCAAACCTGCAGCCGACCGCGCCAAATCGGAGCAACGCGTGGTTCAACAGGCGCGGAGGATGCCCGAAGCTACTCCGCGGCCTCCAGCGCAATTGCTTCGCTCTCCAACACATCTTCGATCGGCTCATCGGTCGCGGTTCCGCGATAGACGCTTTTGCCGATCGCCTTTTCGATCAGAGCCAGCAGCGCCTCGCCCCGATGGGCGATGAAGGCGTCGAAATCATCCGCGCGTAGCAGCGCCGGATCGATCAGATGTGATTGCAGATGCCGGTCGACCTCTGCGTCAGAAGCGCCGCCCTGGTGCGGCAGCTTGCCGAGATATTGCGACGGCGCGTCACCACCGATGCGGATTTCGCGGAGAATGGGCGCTGATTTCGCGCGATCGTGGGCACGCGTTTCGCGCCATTCTGGGCAGTCATTTCACGGGATCGTGGGCAGGCTGGCCGACGCTTTCATGGAGTCAGGCTTGAACGATTTGGTCAAGCTTTTTTGTGACGGCGGAGCGCCTGCGCAGGCTTTCACCTGAGAGGGTGAGGCGGTGTGCGTTGTGAACGAGGCGGTCGAGGATGGCATCTGCGAGCGTTGGGTCGCCGATGGCTTCGTGCCACTGGTCAACGGGGAGTTGGCTTGTGACGATGGTGGAAGCGCGGCCGTGGCGGTCTTCGAGGATTTCCAGCAGGTCACGGCGCTCCGGGGCGGTGAGGACGGCGAGGCCCCAATCGTCAATGATCAGCACATCCATGCGGGCGATGGTTTTGAGGATGCGTTCATGGCGGCCATCGCCACGGGCCAGAGCAAGGGCCTCGAACATGCGCGGCGCACGTTGATAGAGGACGGGCCGCCCATCCCGGCACGCCTTGTGGCCAAGGGCGCAGGCGATCCAGCTTTTGCCCAAACCGGTCGGCCCGGTTATCAGCAGGTTCTCGTGCCGGGCGATCCAGCCGCCATCGGCAAGATGCGCCATGACACTGCGGTCAAGACCACGTGGGCTGCGCAGGTCCAGATCCTCGACGCTGGCATCTTGGCGCAGAGCCGCAAACTTGAGCCGGGAGGCCAGTTTCTTGGTGTCGCGCTCTGCAGCCTCGCGGTCGACCAGCAGGCCGAGACGCTCTTCGAACGAGAGGGCGTCGAAGGCGGTTGACCTGCGTTGTTCTTCGAGCGCCGATGCAATGCCGGTCAGGCCGAGCGCCAACAGTCGGTCGTGGGTGGGATGGGTCAGCATTTTAGTCCTTTCTCAATGGTAATAGCTGCCGCCACGAATGTTGGCGTGCTGGAGGGGGGCGACCTCTTCGGAGCCTTCCAGGAAGGCGCGATCGAGGCCGGTCTTGAGGATCGAACGAATGGAGGTGACGGTGCGGGCCCGGATGGTCACACCCCGCTGGCAGGCCGCATCAACGCGCTCCGGCCCATAGGTTTTGACCAAGGCCAGCACACCCAGGCAGGTGCGGAACCCCTGTTCAGGATGGGGGCGGTCAGCCATCACCATCTCGCAAAAGGCGGCGACGGCGGGGCCGGTCTTGGTTGCCTGCGCCAGCATTCTGGCCGGGGTCCATTCGGCAAAGCGACGATGGGCCGATGGCATATGGTCGGCCACGGTGACATGGCTGCGCCGCCCCGGGGTGCGCACGTGGCTCGCAACCCTCTGACCACGATGGAATATCTCGACCGTCTGGCCGCTTGTGCGAACATCGACCTCTTGTTTGATCAGCGCGAAGGGCACGGAATACCATGAGCTGTCGACCTCAACGTGATAGTCGGGTGCCACGCGGGCGCGCTTCCAGCGGGCGAAGACATAAGGTTCGGGCGGTAGGGGCTGAAGATTGGGCCGATCCAAAGTGGCAAACAGATCGGCGCGGCTGGCGCCATAGCCGCGCATCACGCGCATGTTCAACTCGTCCAGCAGCCGCCGGATCGCCACGTTCAACTCGGCCAATGAGAAGAACCGGTGGTTCCGCAGCCGCGCCAGAATCCAGCGTTGTGCCACTTGGACAGCCACTTCCACCTTCGCCTTGTCCCGGGGTTTGCGCGGCCGGGCGGGCAGAACGGCGGTGCCATAATGCGCCGCCATCTCGGCATAGGTCCGGTTCAGCCCCGGATCAAACCGGTCTGCCTTGATCACGGCGGACTTCAGATTGTCCGGAACCACCGCCTTTGGCACGCCGCCCAGAAAGGCGAACATCCGGATATGCGCGAGGATCCAATCTTCCAACCCCTCCGATGCCACCGCCTCGGCATAGGTGTGATTCGATGCCCCCATTGCCGCCACGAACAGCTTCATGGCCCGCGCTTCGCCGGTCGTGGGGTCGATCACGTCGATGGTGTCGCCGGCAAAGTCAACGAACACCTTCTCGCCGCCCACATGTGTCTGGCGCATCGTCGGGCGCACCCGACCCTTCCAAGCCTCGTAATGCGTGCAAAACCAAGTATAGGCAAAACCCCCGGGGTGCGCGGCACGGTATTCTTCCCAGAGCAGCATCCGCGTCACCCCAGGGCGGCGCAACTCGCGGTCAATCTCCGCCCAGTCGGGCACAAGCCGCTCCGCGTCCGGCACCGTGGGCGGGGCTGGAAACAAAAGAAGTTCAAGGCTGTCGTCATCGATCCCCTCCGGCAAGGGCCACGTGAGCCCGGCATGACGCGCCCGTTGGGTGTAGCTTCCGACGCTCCCCTTGCTCAGACCGAGGGAAGCGGCAATGGACCGCTCGCTCAGGCCTTGCCCAAGCTTCAATCGCAAAACATCTCGTATCCGGCGCATGTTCAATCGTCCTGTCGGCATCAAGCCACCCCTTCATTCCTGAAGGCGCAACTATCCTCAATTTGCCGACCAGACCTGCCCGCGATCCCGCGAAATCAGTGCCCAGCTTCACGCGAAATGACTGCCCATGATCCCGTGAAATCGATGCCCACCATCAAGCGAAACACGCAACCACCGACGATCCGGTTGGTTTGCGAGCTCAGCGGTGTCTTGTTAACGATCGTATCAAATCGTTCGCGCGGAATGCCTGCCTTATGACACCAAGCGCGCGGAAATATGTGGTGGATGTCGACGGCTTCATCGAAATAGGTGGTATGGTTGAACGGCTGCCCCGACCGAAAATCCCGGGCGCCTTCGCTCATCAATAGGGCATTCACGCCTTTGTAGGCAGCTGAAAGGCGAGAGGTCATCGAGTTCAGGCGTTCGGCGCGGAAACCGGCATCCTTGACTGTCGCAGGCTCGCCACCACCATCGATCCAGGACAGAAATTCTGCCAGATCCTTGGCAAATCGTGTTTCGACTGCACCGCCGTAAAGTTCGCCAAAAACGCCACTCCAGTACCACTGCGCCAGTTTCTTACGCACCGCATCATGTTCCCAACGATCTCCTAGTTCTGCCAAGATCGCGGCCAGCGGCACGAGCTGAGATTGATACGGGACATCTTTGAACCAGTAGATGTTCTGGGTGAACAGAAACTTTCCAGCCTTGCGAAACCCCTCTTCCAGCCTTCCCGAGTATTGCTTGTACGCGTGAAGCGGAACGCTCAGCACGGTATCGCGCGTGCAGCTGATGGCAGGCGGGTCCCCCGCGCGGTTTGCTGCGACATGTTTCAGTCTGCGGTCCCGCGTATACAAAAGCGCCAGTGCTTGAAAGAAATCGGTCGCCTGCAGCCGGGTCAGGGGCTGTTCCTTCAGCGCAATCGAATCCGACAGGCGTTTCGCGATCACGGCCCATTCTTCGCGAAGGTGAAACCCCTCTTCCTCACCTGCGTAGATGGCGGTCAGCAGCTCGAATGCATCAAGTTTCTTGCCGCCCGTGTTGACCTTTTCAAACACAAGGCAGACAGCCTCCCTGCTGGTGCGGCGCCCGAGTTCGATGACCGGCATCTGATATTGATGAAAGGCAGCCAGCACCTCGTTGAGGAACCGGAACCAGAACTGGGTCTTTTCCGGCGCGTAACCCCAATGGCCGACAAAGCCAGTCTGCCAGTCGTTCCAGTCGAAGATCCGGTTTGTGGGAAACATCCCCAGCTCGAACTCCGCGGCCTGGGAAGACAGGTCCCGCACGACTTCCTTCCCGAAATTCCGTGTCTCGATACGGTTCTCTGGCATGCCGACAATGGCGTCAAACCGATCGGCATTCTCGTCCAGCGCTGCGGCCATATCGATGTAATAGAAGCGTTTGATCTTTTGCTTCTTGCTGTTCATCGTATCAACAATGGCCTGACGCATGGTCGTTTGATACAGCGATGTGATCCGCTGCTGGCCATCCAGAAGCAGGGATTCAGGCATAACCTTGGAACTCGCCTCCGGCGCTCCCTCGATGGTGCGCGGCTTGAACCGGACTTCGCCGCCGGTCTGCAGCGTCATCACGGCTCCGACGGGAAACGAACGGGATATCGACGCAAGAAGGCTTCGGAGGCCTTCGTCGTCCCAGACCCAGCCGCGCTGAAAATCCGGGAGTTGAACCTGCCCATCCCGGGCCCGTTTCAAAAGGTCGTCCAGCGGTTTCTTGGTGCTGTCGAATTCGACACGGGCCATCAGGTTACTCCGGTTCATAAAAGCGGCCGCGCTGAAATAGCGTCAGCGGACCCTTTGTTCGTAAACGGGCGGATTGATCCGATCAACGCCGGATGCGGGTGAAGCGTGCATTCTGCTATACCTGATATTGGCGCGACATTTGACGGGTCGAGCAAGCGTTGAAGTTGTTGCCCGGGCAAGTCTTTCAGCCCTCGCCATATTGTGATTTGCCCTTGTGACTTCATCACGGTCGCTGAACTGTCCGCGCGCACCACGCCGCGCGCTCACCTGCAAGGTCCGCAAACCGCAACAAGGCCGCTTCGTCGAGGCCGGGCATCATCAGACCTGCCGCCACACCTGGCGTCTTTGCCCGAACGCTTTCACTGATCTCGCCAACACGCCTGCGGATCAGCGGCACACCAATTCCAGTGTCGACGGAAAACGCAGCCCAACCCTGTGCATCCATCTCTGCCAGCGTCGCCCGCTTGCCTATCTTCATCGCAAGCTTTGGCGAAAGCTCTGGGTAGGCGGCCGTTGTCAGCAGATCATACAGCGGAGCCAGGCGCGGGCCCTCTTGATCATAAAGGATCGAGAAGTTCTTCCCATGCGCGTCCGCATTCCCTGCGATCAGATTGAAGATCGCGGCGTCGAGCAGCTTCAGAATATCGACCGCGGGCCGGGCCGCGACGTCCCGCAACAGCGCGAAGCAATCCTTGAATGTCGGCCCGCCCTCGCTGGCGTACTTCGTTTCGGGCGGCACGCCCAGCGCCTGGCAGAAATCTTCCTGATGAATGCGATGGACTATCTCATCGGTGCCGTAAATGCGGTCATAGCGCTTGACGAGCAGAAAGGTCCGCCCTGCAACGACGCGCGGTTCAACCGTCGCGACGTCAAGACCGATGCTGGCAGCCAGCCGCATCACGAAGGCTTCGTTCTCGGTGGTGGCCGCAAAGCGGGCGATCGGCGGCTTCAGGATATGGGTGGTCGGCTGACCCGGCGCAGGCAAGGCCACCGCGCCGTTCAGCACCACCACCGGAACCTTGGACTGTGCCCCTGCGAGGGACAGCCGCAGCCCTTCTTCGCCCGCCAGCAGGGGGCGGAGGGGCAAGGCGTCAAGGACACGGAGCAATCCGGCATCGTTGAGCCAAGTGGGTTGGGCGCTCGAATTGACGATGGCCGGTTCCGCGCCCGGCGGCAGAAGCTGGAGGGCGCCTGCAACATCGCCACCAAGGCGGTCGAGTAGCGCAAAGTCATTTGCGCGCGAGACACCGAGAGCTTGCGCCGCCGCATCGCGCTGGCCTTCCTCGGGCAGCAGACCGCCGAAAAACGGACGGCACTCGCGCCGTGAAAACGGTTCGGCGCGTTTGGGCAATGATGCCGATAGTGCCGGTGCATCTTCACGCGTCAGCCAATCGGGCGCATAGGCGAAACCAAGTTCACCGTGCTGATTTTGTGTCAACTGACCGACAATCTGGCCGTTCCACCAAATATCCAGTGTCCGGATCATGGCTTTACAGGTGCCCGGGGCGCGGTGATCTCAAAGCTGCAGCCCAGCGCCTGCAGAACCTGAAGCGCCTTGCCGATCTGTGCCGTGGGCTTGCCTGCCTCCAGATCGACGATGAAACGCAAGCCAACACCGGCCGCACCGGCAAGTTCGTCCTGCCGGAGGCCAGCGGCCTTGCGGGTGGACCTAACAATCTCGCCGATCTCGGCTGGGGTGAGGGTGCGCTTTGCCATCATATTTACCGAGCGGGACACTATCGCAGGTGGACTGCGACTGTCCACAAGAATATTCCCGTTCGGGAATACTGTGCAATACGCGCATCAAATCCGCAGAAATATTCCCGAACGGGAATTCAAGCCGGTCGGCCATAGAGAGCAGCCCTGCACAATTCTGATACCATTCCAATGGGCTGGTGCTCGTCACGCCTTACAACTAACACTCTGGAGTGTAACCGCTCTTTAATAGGCTTTGTCCACCTGAGCTGCCCCGCACCGCTGATCTGAGCCGAAAAACCCTGCCTCCGGGCGGTCCAAGGTTCGGAGGCGGATCATCCCCTGTATCCCAGGGAGCTTTTTGCGTTTGGAAGGCGCACAAAGACCACAAAGCCCTTCTGGCTACATGTTTGCCGACTTGCCAATGCGCAGTGCCTCAATTTCAGACAGCTATGGTTGACGGCCGCCTGTTGCAGCGCAACGCGGTTCAGCCGAGACGCTCGGCTATCTTCGACACCACCCAGAGCGCGTCAGCCGCACCATTGGCTTCGCCCTTCTCGAAATCCCCCTCGACCGTTCCCATCTGATTGGTAACATGCGCAAGGCAAATCACTGCCCGGCTGCGCGCTTGTGCAAACGCATAAAGTCCGGCCGCTTCCATCTCGACGGCGAGAATCCCGCGTGTTTTGGCCGCAGCGATTGCGGCTTCAGTTTCGCGGAACGGGGCGTCGGTGGTCCAGGTTGCCCCGCTGAGTATGCGGGGTCCTGTGTCGAAGGCACCGTCCAGTCGGGAGAGAAGCGGCTGGGACGCTTCGCTCCAATCTGATGGCGGCAGATAGTGGTAGCTTGTTCCCTCATCGCGCAGCGCGCGCTCGATCAGGATGAAATATGGTGGAGGACCCGAAGCCGCGATCTGCCCGGAAGACGTGATGCTGATCAAAAGCTCGCATCCCGACGCAAACACCTCTTCTGCCACCAGCACGGCAAAGGACGCACCGACCGCACACCCCACAACACCAATCTCTTGACCATTAAGGGAGAAGAGCCACAGATCGGTATGATAGCAAACCCAGCCTTCATGTCTTTGGGCACGACCGTCCGCCTTAAGCTGCCGCACGATGTCGCCGTCCGGATCCAGCAGGCAGGTTTTCGGGACAGCTACCTTGTCCGCCCCTTTCTGACGCCGCGCCTCGCGCAGCAGGCTTTCCGGGGTGAAGGACGACGGCGCGTCGTGGTGTTTGTCGCGCAGGATAGGTGGGGTTTTATCTGTCGCCATGGACTGGCTCCCTTCGGCTGCGCCAATCCATAATTGTTCCCGCACAAAGAAAACCAAATCCCGCCAGTTCGATGATGCGGTCGTAGGAAACCAGCATGGTGAATCCGATCAGCAGAAGGCCGATACCTGCGAGTGCGACCGGTGCAAGTCGGCCATGCCTGCGCAGGCGAACCAAAAGCAATGCAAACGTCAACCCGGCAAAGAGAAGGATCGCCCCGGCCCAGACTGTCTCGTTCAGTGCGATCGTGACACCAAGCACCCCCAGGAGTCCGATTGCCGCGAGTGTGCCGTAGCAGGCCACGAGCGAAAGCGCTGCCGCCAGAGGGGCAAGCCAGTCTCCGGGTTTCACGGCTTTCATGCCAGGCTCTGCGTTGTTGCAAGACCAACTGCGATTATCGTGACTGCGACCATGGCCTTCAGTGTCAACAGGGAACTCCTCTGTTTCCGATCATCTTGTCATGCTTGGATGTTCAGCCAGCCAGTCGTGCCGCCATCAAGCCAGCGGGCGTCCGGGTGGCCAAGCCTGCAAAGCAGGTCAGCCCCTTCAGCCGACCGGCCACCACCCTTACTGCAGATGGTGAACTGGATTTTGACTGCTGGAACTTCAGCCGCACGGTCTGCAAGTTCGGTCAACGGGATATGTGCGGCACCCTCGAAATGTGCATCCGAATAATCTTCTGCATCGCGCACGTCGATCAGAAAGTAGCACTCACGTTCAACCGCCCGTTCCGTCAAAGTCAACAACCCAGCCATCAGAACACCAGAACCTTGTCTGCCGCCAGTGTCGCCTCGGCAAGTTCATCCATGGTGGACCGCTCCGCGCCCTCCAACATGTCAGGAATGGTCAGGCCCCGCGCATCCATGCAGGTGCCACACATCAACACGCGCCCCTTGGCTGACAGTACGCGGCCCAGCATCCGCTCAAGATTGTAAAAGCCTTCAGGCGTCTTCTGACCCGCCTTGGCGCAAAGAACGGCGTCGGCCATAAGGAAAACGGTGACCTCACCTTCGGGATCGTGCTTGGCCAGCGCGTGCGCCATGCGCAGGCCGTTAAAGCTGCGTTCGGTGCCGTAGGGCGGATCGTTCAAGATCAGCAGGTGTTTCATGTGGGGGCTCCTTCGGACGCCGGGTTCAGCCGCGGGTGGGTTTCTTCGCCGAAGACGCACAGCACCGCACCGGATACGAACATTGATAGCGCAACGAACCAGAACGCGGCTTCCACAGCGCCGGTCAGATGTGCGACCAGCCCAAGGCCAAGCGCGCCGATGCCGTAGCCAAGATCGCGCCAGAAGCGGTAAATGCCGATGGCCGAGCCGCGCCAGGCGGGTGGCGTGATATCGGCGACACTGGCCCCGAGGTTCGGGTACAGCAGCGCCATGCCGAAACCAGCAATCCCCGCCGACAGCGCCCACCACGCCGCGCCAGTGCCCAGCACCACCATCAGCACCCCCGCGCCGCTGATCCACATGCCCAGTACGTTCGGCCAGAACCGCCCGACATGATCCGACAGCCGCCCAGTGAACAACTGCGATCCGCCCCAGACAAAGCCATAGGCGCCGACGATCCAGCCTATCTCGGTCAAGGTGGCACCCTTGCCGACCAGAAAGACCGGAAAGATCACCCAAACCAGCGCATCGACAAATTTCTCGACCAGCCCGGCCTGCGACAGTGCGGCAAGCCGCTTATCGCGCCAGCTCATCAACGCGAAAACCTCGCGCGTTGACGGGTGCTCGGATACGCCCTGCGGATAGCGCGGCGGGAACTTTGGCGCGCTGATCTTATGCGCCGCTGTTTCGGCCTTGGCCCATTGCAGCGTGTCCTTGACCCAGACCACGGTCAGAACCAATGCAACTCCGATCACCGTCAGGCCGAACACCAACAGGCCCAGCCGCGCCCCCAAAGCTTCGGCGATATAGGCGGTGACGACCCCCGCAAGTGCCACTCCGACATAGCCGGAAAACTCGTTCAGCCCCATCGTCAGCCCGCGTTGGTCGGCACGCGTGATGTCAAGCTTTGACGTCTGCGTCATCGACCAGCACAGGCCCTGATTGACCCCCAGCAGAACCGTCGCCGCCACGATCCAGCCCCAGTTTGGTGCGGCCCAGATCATCACCGGAATGGGCAGAGCGATGATCCAGCCCCACAGCAGCACCCGCTGGCGCCCGATGCGTTCGGACAGTTGCCCGGCCACGAAGTTCATCACTGCCTTGACGACGCCGAACGCCACGACAAAGGCTGTCAGCAGCAGGAACGACCCGCGCGCCACGCCGAATTCGGTTTCCGCCAGCGCCGGGATCACGGTGCGCATCATGCCAATGGCAAAGCCCACCAGCAGCACCTGGACCAGCTGATGGGTGAACTGCGCCCGGTTCTCGCGGATCCCGAGGGGAAGTGCTGTCACCCCCTGTCCTCCGGGCGGGTGTCCAGCGCTCCACCGCTGGCCGGGCCGCGCAGCGGCTGGATCAGCATCCGGTCCAGCCACAGATCGCGCGGTGTGCGGAACTGCTCGATGCCGATGGTCATGCCCTCGTGCCCCGCTTTTGGCTGCGCACGGTAGGTGCCCAGCAGCCGGTCCCACCACGGCAGGTTGAAGCCGAAATTGCTGTTGGTCTCGGCGGGGATCACCGAATGATGCACGCGGTGCATGTCGGGCGTCACCATGACCCACCGCAGCACCCGGTCCAGCCCGACTGGCAACCGGATGTTGGCGTGGTTGAACAGCGCAGTGGCGTTCAACAGCACCTCGAACAGCAAAACTGCCAACGCAGGCGCACCCAAGGCCATGACCGCCACCAGCTTGATCACCATCGACAGGACAATCTCCACCGGATGAAACCGCAGGCCGGTGGTCACATCAAATTCCAGATCGGCATGGTGCATCCGGTGAAGCCGCCACAGTCCCGGCACCGCATGGAACAGCACATGCTGCAGGTAGATCGCCAGATCCAGCAGCAGAATTGACAGCAGGACGGCCAGCCAAAGCGGCACATCCACAGCGTTGAACAGCCCCCAGCCACGCTCCTCGGCCATCAGCGCAAGGCCCACGGCAAGGATCGGAAACGTCAGGCGCAGGATGACGGTATCGACGACGACCAGCGCAAGGTTGTTGGTCCAGCGGATAACGCGCGGGATCTCTTGCCGCCTGCGTGGGGCTGCAAGTTCCCATCCCGCCATCGCTGCCAGCACGCCCAGAAACACGGCAAGGCGCAGCATGGGTTCATTGGCGAGGATTGTCTCGGTCATCGTGTCTGTGCCTTCGGACTTGCGGGGGACGCGGGAATCGTTAATATTCAAGTTATCGCTTGAATGATGTAATATCGGGAGCCTCCCCATGTCAATCAGCCCCAAGGCCGCACTGCTGGAGGAATACGCGGTGGTCGCCCACGCGCTTTCGGCGCCTGCAAGGCTGACTCTGCTGGAGCAGATCGCACAAGGCGAACGCGGGGTAGAGGCTTTGGCCGACAAGACCGGCCTCTCCATCGCCAATGCCTCGCAGCATCTTCAGGCGCTGCGCCGCGCCGGGCTGGTCACCAGTCGCCGTGAGGGAAAGTCCGTGATCTACCGTCTGAGCGATGCAAGGACGCTGGCGCTGATGGACCTGATCCGCGTGGTGGCGGAACGCAATCTCGCACAGGTCGAGCGTATCCTGCGTGGGCTGGCGGATGGCGCTGATGCCCCCGAACCCGTCAGTCGCGACGTTCTGGCTCTGCGGATGGCCGAAGGCTCGGTCACGATCCTCGACGTCCGTCCAGCAGATGAGTTCGCGATGGGGCACATTCCCGGTGCGCGGAATGTCACGCTGGCTGATCTTGAGGGCATTGCTGAAACGCTCGACCCCGGCACCGAGATTGTAGCCTATTGCCGCGGTCCTTACTGTGTCTATGCACATCAGGCCATCACAGCACTGCGCAAGCGGGGGCTGCAGGCCCGTCGGCTGGAGGGTGGACTACCAGAGTGGCGCGCGGAGGGGCGGTTGGTGCACGCGTGATCATCGGCGCCCCTCCGACAGTTTTTTGACCCGATTTACAGATCCAATCGCTCACGGAGTCTTCAGGTTGGTGTACTCCCCACCCGTGCGCAGCGTCACTGTCACCGGCGCGTCAGAGCGGTTGCGCCAGAACCAACCGTGGTTGCCAGTGAAAGCCGCGACGAGGTCGCCCGTCTGTTCCGGCACGGCGCGGCCTTGCTCGTAGCTTGTGTTCTGCCCGCTGCCGTCGCCGTGCAGGTCGAAGTTCACCACACCGCCGTTCGCGGTCCAGGCGAAACGGGCAACTTGGCCTTCCTCCATTGCGAGTTTCACCTCAATCCCCTCGCCGGGGTTCAGGGTGTAGCTCACCTCGTCGCGCCATTCAGGGGCAGTTGCCGCAGCAACAGCCGCTTCTACGGCATCGGGAGTTGGAACGGCTGTTTCCGCTGGCACAGGATCGGCCACGATCGGGGCTTCGGCCGGGGGTTCGGCCGGGGGTTCGGGCAGGCTTGGGGGCGTGCCGATCACCGCCGCGATGGCGGCAAGCTGCGCATCGATCCGGTCTAGGCGCTGCAACACCTCCGTGGGGATTGCCGCACTGGTTTGTGCCGCTGCAGCCGAGGTCGCTGCCGCAGGGGCAGCTATGGCCTGCGCGTCGGCCTCTGCCTCGGCGGCAAGTTGGCTTTTGATCTCGCCCATCTCGGTTAGGCCCGTGAGCCCGCCAACGCCTGTCGGGTCGATGCCGTATTCGGCGGGCAGCCAGAACAGGACGAGGATAGCGCCCGCCGCCCCCGCCGCAATCAGGGTGGAGCGGATCAGGCCGCCCGGAGTGGCCGGGACCGATTGCACGCCTGATGATGGTGCGGCCGTCGCACGGGGTTCTGCCCGCAGGGGGGCTTTCTGGATATCAAACCGGTTTGTCATTGGATTGTGCCCTCCCTTCAGGCGACGAAATAGCCGGTGATCTGCAGGCCCATCAGGGCAAAGCCAGCCACCATCATCAGGACATTCGCGGCATAGGCTTGCCGCGCGAAGGCGGGGCGCGCCCGCCATTGGGTCATCGCGAGCAGGATGACCGCCAGCGCCATAAGCTGGCCAAGCTCGACGCCGACGTTGAACGCGACCAGGTTGCCGAGCAGGCCATCGGGCGAGATTTCGTATTCCTGAATTTTGGTCGCAAGGCCGAAGCCGTGCAGCAGGCCAAAGACCAGCGTCGCCGCCTTGGTGTTCGGCTGCACCCCGAACCACAACCTAAATGCGCCGAGGTTATCCAGCGCCTTGTAGACCACGGAAAACGCGATGATCGCGTCGATGATGTAGGCGTTGATCGAGATGGACCACCAGACACCGGCGATCATCGTGACCGAATGGCCGATAGCAAAGATGCTGACATAGGTGGCGATGTCCTTGGACCGGTAGAGGAAGAACACCACACCGGCGAGGAACAGGAGGTGATCATAGCCCGTCACCATGTGCTTGGCGCCGAGGTAGATGAAGGCGATGGGGCGAAAGCCCGTCACCTCTTGCACATAGCCCGCGTCGCCTTCGGTGACGGCATGGGCAAGAGCCGCGCCCGTGAACGGGAGGCAGGCGAGAAAGGTGCCAAGAGCAGCAAAGGCTGGCCATAGCACAGGTGGGCGCAGTAGTGCCCGTGAACTTGGGGTCATGTTGAAGATCCTGATTGATGAAGCTGTGATGCCGCCCGCGGGTGCAGGGGGCGGTTCAGATCATCGTCAGGCGGGGTGGTCGTCGCGGGCCTTCGCGGATGGTGCCAACGGAAACCATGGTATCAGGGCGCAGCTTGCGCTCCGGGGAAGTGTGGACCTCGGCCCCGGGTGCAGCGAGCACGGCCGCGCTGACATGGTCATGATCACCAGAGTCGTGATGGGCGCTCGGCATCTGATGGGAATGGCCGTGCGCGGCATGAAACTCGCGATGGTCAGCCTCAGCCACCATCGCCCCGGGGCCATGCTTGACGGCCTCGATCGCAGGCGCTGCAGCCAATGACAGTGCCATGACAATGGCCGCACACAGCGACCAAATCCTGCCCCATCCTGAAACCCGCGCCTGCATCATCCAGCCCTTCGGGGATTGCCTCCCCTGTTTCCTGCTTGCCTGATCCCCCAGGGGGGGATAGCCTCCCTTTATGTCAGAACCTCATATCCATGCAAGCCACCCTGCCATCGCCACCCGGCTGAAACGCGCCGAGGGGCATCTGCGCCGCGTGATCGGCATGATCGAGGAAGGGCGGCCCTGCGTGGATCTGGCCACGCAGCTTCACGCCGTTGAACGCGCGGTTGCCGAGGCGAAGCGGGCGCTGATCCACGACCATATCGACCACTGCGTCACGGCCGGGGGCGAGCACGACCTCGCCGAAATCAAATCCCTGACGAAGCTGCTGTAAGATGCTGAACACCCTTCGCGACCCGACCTTCCGCCATCTGTTCGCAGCCCAACTCGTGGCGCTGGTGGGAACGGGCTTGGCGACTGTGGCCCTCGGTCTCCTGGCTTGGCAGCTTGCAGGTGACAATGCAGGCGCAGTGCTGGGAACGGCGCTGGCGATCAAGATGGTGGCCTATGTGACGCTGGCCCCGGTGGCTGCGGCCATCGCAGAGCGCCTGCCGCGACGCGCGTTTCTGGTGGCGCTCGACCTGATCCGGGCGGGCGTGATCGCTTTCCTGCCCTTCGTGACGGAAGTCTGGCAGGTCTATCTGCTGATCTTCGCCCTGCAGGCGGCGTCTGCCGGGTTCACCCCGGCGTTTCAGGCGGTGATCCCCGATGTTCTGAAGGACGAGGACGATTACACCAATGCGCTGTCCCTGCTGCGGCTGACTGAGGATCTGGAACAACTCGCCTCGCCCATGATCGCAGCACTTTTGTTGACAGTTGTCAGCTTCCCGATGCTGTTTGCAGGCACTGTCGTGGGGTTCGTGGCCTCGGCCTTGCTGGTTATGACCGCGCGTCTACCAGACCGGGTACAGAGGGAGGATAACCATTTCTGGGCAGACGTGACCAAAGGCATCCGCATCTACACCCGAACGCCCCGGCTGCGCGGGCTGATGGTGATGGAGGCCGCCGTCGCCGCCGCCGGGGCGATGATCTATGTGAATACAGTCGTGCTGGTGCAGGCACGGCTGGGTCTGGGCGAGGAATCCGTCGCGCTGGCGTTTGCGGGTTTCGGAGCGGGGTCAATGCTGGCTGCGGTCTTGCTGCCCCGCATGCTTGAGCGACTGGAAGATCGACCCGTGATGATCGGAGGCGCTGCACTGATGGTCGCGGGAGTGGCGCTGGTGCCGCTCGTCGGCGGCCTTGCCGCGCTGATCGCCCTTTGGGCCTTGATCGGCTTCGGCTTTTCGCTGACCCAGACACCCATCGGGCGCATCATCAACCGTTCCGCACGCGAGGCCGACCGGGGCGCTGTCTTCGCCGCACAATTTGTGCGGATTTCGCGGAGAATGGGCGCTGATTTCGCGCGATCGTGGGCACGCGTTTCGCGCCATTCTGGGCAGTCATTTCACGGGATCGTGGGCAGGCTGGCCGACGCTTTCATGGAGTCAGGCTTGAACGATTTGGTCAAGCTTTTTTGTGACGGCGGAGCGCCTGCGCAGGCTTTCACCTGAGAGGGTGAGGCGGTGTGCGTTGTGAACGAGGCGGTCGAGGATGGCATCTGCGAGCGTTGGGTCGCCGATGGCTTCGTGCCACTGGTCAACGGGGAGTTGGCTTGTGACGATGGTGGAAGCGCGGCCGTGGCGGTCTTCGAGGATTTCCAGCAGGTCACGGCGCTCCGGGGCGGTGAGGACGGCGAGGCCCCAATCGTCAATGATCAGCACATCCATGCGGGCGATGGTTTTGAGGATGCGTTCATGGCGGCCATCGCCACGGGCCAGAGCAAGGGCCTCGAACATGCGCGGCGCACGTTGATAGAGGACGGGCCGCCCATCCCGGCACGCCTTGTGGCCAAGGGCGCAGGCGATCCAGCTTTTGCCCAAACCGGTCGGCCCGGTTATCAGCAGGTTCTCGTGCCGGGCGATCCAGCCGCCATCGGCAAGATGCGCCATGACACTGCGGTCAAGACCACGTGGGCTGCGCAGGTCCAGATCCTCGACGCTGGCATCTTGGCGCAGAGCCGCAAACTTGAGCCGGGAGGCCAGTTTCTTGGTGTCGCGCTCTGCAGCCTCGCGGTCGACCAGCAGGCCGAGACGCTCTTCGAACGAGAGGGCGTCGAAGGCGGTTGACCTGCGTTGTTCTTCGAGCGCCGATGCAATGCCGGTCAGGCCGAGCGCCAACAGTCGGTCGTGGGTGGGATGGGTCAGCATTTTAGTCCTTTCTCAATGGTAATAGCTGCCGCCACGAATGTTGGCGTGCTGGAGGGGGGCGACCTCTTCGGAGCCTTCCAGGAAGGCGCGATCGAGGCCGGTCTTGAGGATCGAACGAATGGAGGTGACGGTGCGGGCCCGGATGGTCACACCCCGCTGGCAGGCCGCATCAACGCGCTCCGGCCCATAGGTTTTGACCAAGGCCAGCACACCCAGGCAGGTGCGGAACCCCTGTTCAGGATGGGGGCGGTCAGCCATCACCATCTCGCAAAAGGCGGCGACGGCGGGGCCGGTCTTGGTTGCCTGCGCCAGCATTCTGGCCGGGGTCCATTCGGCAAAGCGACGATGGGCCGATGGCATATGGTCGGCCACGGTGACATGGCTGCGCCGCCCCGGGGTGCGCACGTGGCTCGCAACCCTCTGACCACGATGGAATATCTCGACCGTCTGGCCGCTTGTGCGAACATCGACCTCTTGTTTGATCAGCGCGAAGGGCACGGAATACCATGAGCTGTCGACCTCAACGTGATAGTCGGGTGCCACGCGGGCGCGCTTCCAGCGGGCGAAGACATAAGGTTCGGGCGGTAGGGGCTGAAGATTGGGCCGATCCAAAGTGGCAAACAGATCGGCGCGGCTGGCGCCATAGCCGCGCATCACGCGCATGTTCAACTCGTCCAGCAGCCGCCGGATCGCCACGTTCAACTCGGCCAATGAGAAGAACCGGTGGTTCCGCAGCCGCGCCAGAATCCAGCGTTGTGCCACTTGGACAGCCACTTCCACCTTCGCCTTGTCCCGGGGTTTGCGCGGCCGGGCGGGCAGAACGGCGGTGCCATAATGCGCCGCCATCTCGGCATAGGTCCGGTTCAGCCCCGGATCAAACCGGTCTGCCTTGATCACGGCGGACTTCAGATTGTCCGGAACCACCGCCTTTGGCACGCCGCCCAGAAAGGCGAACATCCGGATATGCGCGAGGATCCAATCTTCCAACCCCTCCGATGCCACCGCCTCGGCATAGGTGTGATTCGATGCCCCCATTGCCGCCACGAACAGCTTCATGGCCCGCGCTTCGCCGGTCGTGGGGTCGATCACGTCGATGGTGTCGCCGGCAAAGTCGACGAACACCTTCTCGCCGCCCACATGTGTCTGGCGCATCGTCGGGCGCACCCGACCCTTCCAAGCCTCGTAATGCGTGCAAAACCAAGTATAGGCAAAACCCCCGGGGTGCGCGGCACGGTATTCTTCCCAGAGCAGCATCCGCGTCACCCCAGGGCGGCGCAACTCGCGGTCAATCTCCGCCCAGTCGGGCACAAGCCGCTCCGCGTCCGGCACCGTGGGCGGGGCTGGAAACAAAAGAAGTTCAAGGCTGTCGTCATCGATCCCCTCCGGCAAGGGCCACGTGAGCCCGGCATGACGCGCCCGTTGGGTGTAGCTTCCGACGCTCCCCTTGCTCAGACCGAGGGAAGCGGCAATGGACCGCTCGCTCAGGCCTTGCCCAAGCTTCAATCGCAAAACATCTCGTATCCGGCGCATGTTCAATCGTCCTGTCGGCATCAAGCCACCCCTTCATTCCTGAAGGCGCAACTATCCTCAATTTGCCGACCAGACCTGCCCGCGATCCCGCGAAATCAGTGCCCAGCTTCACGCGAAATGACTGCCCATGATCCCGTGAAATCGATGCCCACCATCAAGCGAAACACGCACACAATTTGCGCTCAGCCACGCCTGCTGGCTGGTGACCTACCCGCTTGCGGGCTGGGTCGGGGCAAGTGCTGGGATGGGCACGGCCGCCCTGGCCTTGGCCGCCATAGGCGCTCTCGGGCTGATGGCAGTTTTGCGCATCTGGCCTGCAGAGGATCAATCGGTTTTGGCTCACGATCATCCGGACTTGCCAGCGGATCATCCCCACTTGGCCGAACACGGTTCTCATCATGCCCATCCTGTTGTCATCGACGATCTCCACCGTCGATGGCCAAAGGCTGCCTGATTGCGGCTTGCTCAGTCAGCCGACCGCCGCTGCTCCGGTTGCCCGCGCTTCTGCCCGCTTGGCCGTGCAACACTCGGCATCTGGCTTGGCCCGTTGCCGAGGTCGGCGAGGATGGGGCAGTCTGGCCGATGGTCGCCACAGCAGGCGTCTGCAAGGTGCTGGAGCGTTTCCTTCATCGCCTGCATCTCGGCGATCTTGCGTTCCAGCCCGTCGATCTGTTCCTGAGCCAGACGCTTGACGTCGGCGCTGTGGCGGGATCGGTCGCGCCACAGTGCCAGCAGTTCCTCAATCTTTTCGACTGGAAAGCCCAGATCGCGTGACCGGCGGATGAAGCGCAGCATCTGCACCTCGGTATCGGAATAGACGCGGTAGCCAGACCCCGATCGCCCCGCTGTCGGGATCAGGCCGGTGGATTCGTAATAGCGGATCATCTTGGCCGACACGCCGGAGGCTTTGGCTGCTTCACCGATGTTCATGGGTTGGGCTCCTTCAAGCCGGAGTGGGGGAATAGCGGCGCAGACGCAGCGCGTTACCAAGGACAAAGACTGATGACAGCGCCATGGCACCGGCGGCAAAGACCGGGGACAGAAGGATGCCGAAGGCGGGCCACAGGACACCCGCCGCCACCGGGATGAGGGCCGCATTGTAGGCAAAGGCCCAGAACAGGTTTTGCCGGATGTTGCGCATCGTGGCCTTTGACAGCGCTATGGCATCCGGCACTGCGGTCAGCCGCCCCGTCATCAACACGACATCCGCCGCTTCGATGGCGATGTCGGTGCCAGTGCCGACGGCAAGCCCCACATCCGCTTCGGCCAGGGCCGGGGCGTCGTTGATGCCGTCACCGACATAGGCGAGCGGGCCGAAGGCCTTGAGCCGTTTCACTGCGGCCACCTTGCCGTCAGGCAGCACCTCGGCCACCTTGCCGTCAGGCAGCACCTCGGCCACCACCTCGTCAATGCCCAACTGCCGGGCGATGGCCTGCGCCGTGCGGGCGTTGTCGCCGGTGATCATCGCGACTTTGAGGCCAAGCGCATGCAGCGCGCGGATGGCTTGCGGTGTGGTTTCCTTGATCGGATCGGCCACGGCCAGGATCGCCGCCAGCCTTCCGTCAATTGCGGCATAAAGAGGCGACTTGCCCTCGTCGGCCAGTCTCGCTGCCACCTCCGCAAAGGCGGCCACATTCAGACCGAGTTTCAACATGTACCGGTCCGCGCCGATTTCGACCCGCACGCCGCCTGCCAGCGCCTCGACGCCGTAGCCCGTCAGCGACGCAAAGCCAGTTATATCCGGCAGCGTCAGACCCTCTTCAACAGCCGCCGCCACGATGGCGCGGGCGATCGGGTGTTCGGACTTCGCCTCGACCGACGCGACAGCGGCCAGCACGGGGGCACGGTCAAAGCCGGGGGCAAGGTGCAGGTCGGTCAGACTGGGCTTGCCCTCGGTCAGCGTACCGGTCTTGTCGAACGCCACGACACGCACCTCCTGCAAGGCTTGCAGCGCCTCACCCTTGCGGAACAGCACGCCAAGTTCAGCCCCACGCCCGGTGCCGACCATGATGGATGTCGGCGTGGCAAGGCCCATCGCACAGGGGCAGGCGATGATCAGCACGGCCACCGCGTTCACAAGTCCAAAGGTCAGCGCAGGATCCGGGCCAAAGATCAGCCAGACGGCAAAAGTCAGCGCGGCCAATGCCATCACCGCGGGCACGAACCACATGGTGATCCGGTCCACCAGCGCCTGAATGGGCAGCTTGCCGCCCTGCGCCGCCTCGACCATGCGGATGATCTGCGCCAGCATGGTCGCCTCACCCACCGCCGTTGCGCGGAAGGTAAAGGCGCCGGTCTGGTTGACCGTGCCGCCGGTGACGCCGCTGCCGGGGGTCTTTTCGACGGCCATGGGTTCGCCCGAGATCATGCTCTCGTCGATCCAGCTTGTGCCGTGAGTCACAGCACCATCTACCGGCACCCGTTCGCCGGGGCGCACTTCAACAAGATCACCGGGCTGAACCTCGGCGATCGGCACGTCAATGGCAGCACCGTTTCTGACCACACGTGCAGTCTTGGCCTGCAACCCGACCAGCCGTTTGATCGCCTCGGATGTGCGGCCCTTGGCGCGCGCTTCCAGATACCGGCCCAGCAGGATCAGAGTTACGATCACCGCGGCCGCCTCGTAATACACGTTCACCGTGCCCGATGGCAGCAGACCGGCAGCAAAGGTCGCGACCAGCGAGTAGCCATAGGCGGCGGAGGTGCCGACCGCCACAAGGCTGTTCATATCGGGCGCAAACCGCGCCAGTGCAGGGTAGCCCTTTATGTAGAACCGCCGTCCCGGCCCGAGCAGGACCGCCGTTGTCAGCGCGAACTGCAGGTACCAGCTGTTCTGCATGCCAATAGTGTTCATCACCGCCATGTGGACCCACAGGAACAGATGCGACCCCATTTCCAGCAAGAACACGGGCAAGGACAGCGCCGCCGCAATCAACAGATCGCGCTTCAGGGTGGCTTCCTCGGCCGCCTTGCGGTCCACCACCTCTCCGGACATGGCAGACGCCGACACCGCCAGCCGCGCATCATAGCCAGCTCCCTCGATGGCACGGATCAGGGCCGCAGCATCAGCTTGGCCGATCACATGCGCCCGTTCGGTCGCGAGGTTGACCGTGGCCCCCGTCACGCCCGGCACCGCTTTAAGCGCTCGTTCCACCCGCGCGACGCAGGAGGCACAGGTCATCCCTTCAATAGCAAGATCGATGGGGGACGAAGCGACGTCATAGCCCACGCCCTCGACAGCCTTGACCAGCGCCGCGCGGTCAAGGTCGGGGCCAGTGATTTCTGCGCGTTCGGTGGCCAAGTTGACCGAAGCCTGCGCTACCCCCGGCACGGCCTTCAATGCACGCTCCACCCGACCGACGCAAGACGCACAGGTCATGCCTTCGACGTCTAGGACGACCTTTGATTGCAGGCTGGGCTGCATATCTTTGGGGTTGATGTTCATTGCGGACCACCTTTGCGGCTACGTTCCGCCCACCCAGATAGGCCTTCCCATGATGGTAAGGTCAATAGGCTTGGCAAAGAAATCTAATCACGGCCTTGTGCTCTTGACCTTACAACCGTTGGAAGCCCTATCTGTCACTGAATGAGGCAAGATCCCGAAGGAGTGTCTATGCAATTCCATATCGAAACCATGACCTGCGGCGGTTGCGCGCGCGGCGTCACAAAGGCCATTCAATCCGTCGATGCAACGGCTGAGGTAAAGGCCGATCCCGCAACACGCACCGTTGACGTGACCACGACCGCGCCGCGTGAGCGGTTAGCGGCAGTGCTGACCGATGCCGGCTTCGCGCCTGCGTAAAAACACATACCAAGACAGGGAAGATGATGATGAGAAAACGGAACCTCGCGCTGATCGCTGGCGCAGTCGCAATCGCGGGCGGGCTGGCTTTGGCCCAAACGACGATGGACCATTCGAACATGGACCATTCCGGCATGGCCGGGATGGAAGGCATGGGCATGATGAACCACGCTTCCATGATTCCGCCCGAACTGGCCGACAACCCGGCGGTGCAGGCCTATGCGGCCGCGATGGATGTGATGATGAAGGACATGATGATCCCCTACACCGGCGATGCTGATGTGGATTTCGTCAAGGGTATGATCCCGCACCATGAGGCCGCTGTGGCGATGGCGAAGGTGCAACTGGAATTCGGCACAGACCCCGAAATCCGCGCCCTGTCCGAAGCCGTGATCGCGGCACAGGAAACCGAGATCGCGCAGATGAACGCCTGGCTTGCCGCAAAAGGCATGTAGCGACATCGGCACGGGCAGGTGTGTTTCTCACCAGCCCGTGCCAAAGCGGCAGAAAATCACGAAAAGTATCAGGCCGCTTCATAGCGCGAGAAGGTCGAGGCATTGCCATCCCGTCCGATCAGGTGGACGTCAATAATCCGCGCAATGTGCGGGTCGCAGTCGGTGATGTGCGTGGCAAAAATCGCGCCCAGTACCGGGTTCGAGGTGGACTCTACGGTGAACGCGACGGCCTTCGGCCGTGACCCCCCACGTTGCAGACCCGGATGCGCGCGGGCGAGGTGACCAGCGTTTGCGAGGCTGACATGGACGCCGACTTTGGCCGATATCGACTGACGTTTCGCCGCGCAGAGCGGGCTCTGCGGTTGACGATCGACGCCGACGGTCGGATGCTGACGCGCGCCACGTTTCCCATGGGCGCCCCGAAGGGTGGCCGCACTACACCCACCGACTGAGCACAACAGGCTTTGACCATTGGTTGAAACCACACGGGCTTCGCAACCTCAAAGTCGCGCTGATCCGAGCACGGCTCCGCGCCGCAGGTAAACCGCGATGCCGATCCAGACCGCCGCGCGCAGGGTCATGGCACCGATCGTGCGCAACTCATAAGCCCCGCCCATCAGGATGTGCAGGCCGAGCAGCGCAAAGACCGTGAGGATGGCGAGGGCCAGCGCGATGGCCAGCGGCCCGGCCCAGGGTTTGGGCAGGGCGATCCCGATCCCGGCCAGCACATAGGCAAAGCCGGAAAGGAAATTGAACCACAGAACGAAAGGCACCGCGTTGCCGACTGCGGCCTGCGCCGCCGGGTCGCCGAACAGCGCCCGGCCCCCCGACAGGATGGTCAGCGCGCCGAACACGACAGCGATGCCCGCTGCGACCGTCAGGCCCGTTGATCTGGTTGGTGTCGTTGTCATGCCGCATCTCCCTTGTTGTCTTCAAGGCGCCCATCGCGCAGGTGAAACAGGCGGTCGAACCGGTCGAGGATCTTTTCGTCATGGGTCACCGCGATGATGCAGGCGTCTTGTTCGGCAGCCAGCTTGCGCAACAGGTCCATCACGATGCCCGCGCGCTTGCTGTCCAGTGCGGCGGTGGGTTCATCGGCGAGGATGATGCGCGGGCTGTTGGCCAGCGCGCGCGCAATCGCCACGCGTTGCGCTTCGCCCCCCGACAACAGGGCGGGCATGGCGCGGGCGCGGTTGCCAACCTCCAGATAGTCCAGCAACTCTTGCGCGCGGGCCTGCGCCTGTGTGGCGGTCTTGCCAGCCAGTTGCAGCACCAGCGCGACGTTGTCGGTGGCATTAAGGAACGGCAACAGGTTGTGGGCCTGAAAGATGAACCCGATCTTGTCGAGCCGCAGGCGGCGCAGATCACCGCGCAGCCATTTGTTGTCATAAACCATCTCGCCATCAAGGCTGACCTGACCTTCCGACGGGTCGATGATGCAGCCGATGATGTTCAAAAGCGTTGTCTTGCCCGACCCTGACGGGCCCAAGAGCGCCACCACTTCGCCCGCATGCACCGTCAGATCGAGGTTGCGCAAGGCGTCAACCCGCGCGTCTCCGTCGCCATAGTGCTTGGCGACCCCCTTGATGTCCACGATCACCCGGCGACTGTCATCCAGCATCTCAACCCCCCAAAGCGGTGGCAGGGTCCACCTTCAATGCAGCCCGCACGCCAAGACCCGAGGCCAGCACGCAGACGATCAGGATGATCCCGGTCAGGGCCAGCGCGTTGACCGGCTCCAGCAGAACGCGGCGGGGAAAGTAGTCCTTGACCGTCAGGATCAGCCCAAGCCCCAGCGTCAACCCGACCGCCCCGAGCGCCACCGATTGCTGCACGATCAGCCCGATGATCACCCGGTCGGGCGCGCCGATCAGTTTCAGCGTGGCGATCTGTTTCAGTTTCTCCATTGTCATGGTGTAGATGATCAACGCGATCACCACCGCCGACACGGTCAAGAGGATGCCAAGGAACAGCCCGATCTGCTTGCGCGCCTTGTCCACCACTGACTGGATCAGGATGTCTTCCTGCTCGGCTTGGGTCAGGGCCGACAGGTGTTTCCACTGCCGCACGGTATGGGCGACGCTTTGCGGGTCCACCGAAGGGTCCAGCCGGGCGATCACCGCCGCAACCGTGGCTCCGCTGACAGCACTGCCACCACGTGCCGCCTGCACCCGGGCGGCGGGCGGGGCAAGCTGGGTCTGCAGGACCTGCGCATCGGCCAGCGTCAGGAACACCGCAGGGTCACCGCCCGAGTTCATCGTGTCGCGCACCAGCCCGACCACGGTGAAGCGGTTGCGCCCCAGAACGAGGGTGTCGCCCAGTGTCAGGCCGGTCTTGGCGTCAGCCACCATCTCAAAATGGCTGGCCTCCAATCCGTGCCCTTCGATGATAGATTGCGGTCCGCCCAGACGCCCGCGTTCGTAGCCGATCACATACAGCCGCAGCGTGCCACCTTCGAACGGCGCCTCGACCGTCTGATAGGTGATGCTGCCCGCCTGCGCCACGCCGTGCAAGCGCGCCACCGCATCGCGGGTATCATTGGGGATCTTCGACGCCTCGGCAAAGGGGCCTTGGGTTTCCGCCTCGACCACCCAGAGGTCGGCCTGCGGGGCCTTCACGATATTCAGCGCATCGGCAACAAGGCCGTTGTAGATGCCCATCATCGCCAGCACGACGGTCATCAGCAGCCCCAGCCCGAGGCAGGTCAGCAGAAACCGGAACAGGTTGTGGCGCACGTCGCGAAACGCAAGGTTCATGGCGCATCCCCTGTGATGCGGGCCAGCCGACCCTCGGTCAGGCCCTTCACCGGGCTGGCGACGATTTGCGCGCCGTCGGGCAGGTTTGAGACGACCTCGACCCGCGCATCCTCGGTGCGGTGGCCAAATGTCAGCATCACCTGGGCTAGCCGCCCGTCCTGCAGGGTCCAGACCCGGCCTTGATGGCCGTCAAACCCCTGAATGGCGATCTCTGGCACCAGAAGGCTGTCGGTCAACGTGGCGGTGGTGATGCGGACCTCGGCCTGTTCGCCCAGAAACACCTGCGTAGGGCAATCGGTGCAGCTGACCCAGACCCGGCGTTCCTCGTTCACACGGTCGCTTTCAATGCCGATGCGGGCGACAGTGCCGGTGAACACATCATGCGGCAGCGAGCGCAGCCTGATCTCGGCGGGCTGACCCAAGGCCAAGTCCCCGGCGCGACCTTCGTCGATGTAGGTCTGCAGCCAGATCGTCGTGGGGTCCATCAGGGTAAAGATCACATCGCCCGCGCGCACCACCGTGCCGGCCTCGGCGTGGCGCTGCACGATCACGGCATCAAAGGGGGCGGTCAGCGTGTGATGGGCGAGCAAGGTCTGCTCATACAGCAACGCCGCGCGGGCGTCGGCGGCCTGCGCGCGGATCACGGCAACATCGCTTTGCGCGACCGTCAGTTCGGCGGCGGCGACTTCGACATCGCGTTGTGCCTCCTCGGCCGAAGTCACGGCGATGGCGCTGCGTGCGGCCAGTGCCTGCTGTCGGGCATTGGCCGCAGTGCGCTGTGCCAGCACGGCGCGGGCGCGGGTGACGGTGGCCTCGACCTTCAGGATCGCGGCATCCGCCGCAGCCACGGCCGCTTCGGCCCGTGCGACGCGGGCCTGTTGCTGCGATGACTGCAGGACGGCCAGAACCTGCCCGCTGGCCACTGCGTCATTGCTGTCCACCCGCAGATCCGACAGGGCCGCCCCGACCTCGAACCCGATCCTTGACACGATCCGCGCCTCGACAGTGCCCAATCCGTAAACCCGCACCGGTGTGGTTGGCGACGCTGTGACCACGGGCACGAACACAGGCCGCTCGGTCAGAAAGAACCAGCCGCCGACGGCAACAGCCCCCACAGCAGCAAGTACGAGGATCGTGCGTGTTGTCAGGAAGCTCATGTTGTGGACTCCGAAGAAGCCTGCGGTCGGAACAGGTCGATCTGACAGGCAAGCAGGCGGCCGCCCTCGTCCTCCAGCGAAAAGGCGCGCTGGCCCAGCGACCAGCGGATCGCCACCCCCTGAACGAGTGAAATCAGCAGGATAGCGGCGTCTTTGGGCACCAGATCGGCGCGAAACTCGCCCTGATCGCGACCCTCGGTCAGGGCGTCAGTCAGCAGGGTCTGAAACTGCGTCATCAAAGCGAGGAACTGTGCGCGCAGGGCAGCGTTTTCAGTGTGCAATTCGCGCGAATGCAGAATAGCGGGGATGGCCGGGTGCGCCGCGATCTGACGCAACTGAACCGCGATCAGGGCCGTGACCCGATCCGGCGGGTGAACGTTGCCCGCCAACACGCCCTCCCACGCCGCTGTCATGGTCTGGGCAATCCGCGCTGCCACAGCCAGCCAGAGATCCTGCTTGGTCGGAAAATGGCGAAATATCCCCGGTTGCGTGACACCAACCGCCTTGGCCACCGCCGCCGTCGTCAGCCGATCCGGCCCCAACTCGTCGGCGAGCCGAAGCATGGTTGTCACGATTTCGGCTTTGCGATCCTCTGCCGATTTCCGCACACGCATGAAAACGCACTCCATCTAGTTAGTTAACGATAACTCACTAGATGGCAGTCGCGTCGCCATGTCAACGTCAGACGATGAAAGGCGGAGCGATTGTGCAGACAGAATGGCTGGATTGCGGTTCGGGTTGTGCTTTGACCGTCCAGGATCACAGCGGATCGGGCCATCTGATCTGGCGGTGGGTGCTTCTTCACGACGCTGCAGTCGGCACACCGCTGCAGAGAACCCTGCAACCCGACACGCGAGTTGAGGCGTCGACCGCTAATGCGTTCCAAACGCCAGAACCGTCCCGCCAGACCGAGATCGGGGCTGGCGGGACGCGCTCCACTTCAGTCCGGTTCAGTCCGGCGCTGTCGGGTTATGCCGGGTGGGGCTGCTTTCATCGACCAGACCGGCGCGGCATACCTTTCAGAAAGTCTTTCCCGTTCCTGTTCAGTGCCGATGCTCCGGCAGGTCCTTGACCTGTTCCTTGGTCCAGGTCGTGACGGCGTGGACAGTGCCATCCTCATCCCGCATGAAATTTAGCTGGCTTGATGCAAGGGCAACGGGTTTCGACCCGATTCCGAGAAATCCACCGACATCCACGATCACCCGCGTTTCGACACCCATGCCATGGACGTGGGCGACGGTGCCGATCCTTTCGTCGGACGGCCCGTAAATGACCGCATCCATCAGGTTTGCCTCGTTCAACTCGGCGGCCTGAAGCGCCGTGTGTCGAGTGTGATCCATTGGTTCGTCTCCTTGGTGAGAGCAGGATGCTCCATATCTCAACGCGGGATCGCCTTCCTCGTTCCGGCGCGCACGAAGGTCGGCTTGCCCTAATGCGGGCGTCACCATAGCGTGAGGACGGCATTGAAATGTTGCGGTGCGGTCAGGCTGCGACCAGCCTGCAGAAATCGCGCCCATCGCACAGGAGACCCGATGCCGACCGAACGCTTTACCTTCGCCGGACACGGTGGCCACGACCTTGCCGCGCGGCTTGACTTGCTCGACGGGCCGCATCTTGCGACGGCGATCTTTGCGCATTGCTTCACCTGCTCAAAGGACATCCACGCCGCCCGCCGCATCGCGGGCAGGCTGGCGATGATGGGGATCGCAGTGTTGCGGTTCGACTTCACCGGTCTTGGCCATTCCGATGGCGAGTTCGAGAACACGCATTTCACATCGAATGTCGAGGATCTGGTTCTGGCGGCCAAGGCGCTGTCCGCGCGGGGCATGCCGCCGCAGATGCTGATTGGCCACTCGCTTGGCGGGGCAGCGGTGCTGAAGGCGACCGCGCAAATCCCCGGCATCCATGCGGTGGTCACGATTGGCGCGCCGTTCGATCCGTCGCATGTCGCGCACAGCTTCGCCGATGCCCTGCCCGCGATCCGCCGCGATGGGTCGGCCGAAGTCAGCCTCGGCGGGCGTCCGTTCCGCATCGGGCAGACCTTCGTGGACGACATTTCGCAAGGCAATCTGGCCCCAGCGATTGCGGGGCTGCACGCGGCGCTGCTGGTTTTGCATGCCCCGCGCGACGAGGTGGTGGGCATCGATAACGCGACCGAGATCTTCCGCGCGGCAAAGCACCCGAAGAGTTTTGTCACTCTCGACACCGCAGATCACCTGATCACCCGCGCCGCTGACGCTGACTACGCGGCGAACATTATTGCGGCCTGGGTGCAGCGGTATCTGTCTCTCGAACCGCCCGCACCGCCGCCGGACGTACCCGAAGGCATCGTGCGGGTGTCCGAGGCCGATGCGAACGGGTTCCTGCAGGACATACATTCTGGCCCGCATCACGCGCTCGCCGACGAGCCGAAGTCGTATGGCGGCACTGATCGCGGGATGTCGCCCTACGGTTTTCTGGGGGCCGGGCTGGGGGCCTGCACGGCTATGACGATCCGGATGTACGCGCGGCGCAAGAACTGGGCCCTGACCCATGTCAGCGTCGATGTCAGCCACACCAAGGTGCACGCGCAAGATGCCGATGCCCTGAGCCCTGCAAAGCTCGATACCTTCCACCGGGTCATCCGGCTGAAAGGGGATTTGACACCCGACGAACGCGCCAAGCTGCGCGAGATCGCCGATAAGTGCCCGGTTCACCGCACATTGGAGCAAAGCGCCAGAATATCGACAGAACTCGTCTAGGTTTTTGACTGATCAGGCCGGGCAAGCGCCAGCAGATAGAACACAACCGCAGCCAGTGAAATCGCCGTACGGCCGCCATGGGTCAGGCCCCAGTATTCGATGAGTGCGCGGCTTTCCGGGCCAGCCGCATCGGCGAATATGGCAAGCAAAGCGGCGTTCGTGGGGGCGATCACGACAAGGGTCCACGGCCAGTTGGCGAGCATCAAAAGCCCGCCCGCGCCCAAGCGCCAATCGCGCAGCCTCCACCATGCGGCAAGGCCCGCAACTCCGGCTGCGATGGTCAGCGAGCCTTGCAACGCAAAGCCTACACCGAAGCTGACCTTCCATTGTTCCAGCATCGGCATGTCAGCCAGAGCAAGGCGCGCAGGCTGTTCGGCGAGGTTGATGTAAAGGGCGATCCCGAAGAAGGTGGCAGCAAGCATCAGGGCCAGCGCGGGCAAAAGGCGCGTGGCCATTTACCCACCCCCATCCGTGCAAGTAACCGATCCTTGCGGATGAACTGATGATAGAGCGCGGCTCCTACACGCAGCGCCAGAAGCGCACCCATCAGCAAGGCCATCGCTGCGTGACCATAGCGCGGCGCGAAATCTCAGAAGTCCGGCAAGGGGCCGGGTGAGTTGCCGAACAGGATATCGCCCGCGCCCGACAGCACCATCAGCGCGATCCCTGACCCGCCAGCCCAAGGATGGCCACATAAAGCAACCCGTGAACGCCTTTGGCAGCCATCGCCTACACATGGGGCACCCCGGCCGGTTCCTCCGGCTTCTTGTCGGCAATGGTGCGTAGACGGCAGGGCCGTTTGGCTACCCGCTGCAATTGCCAGAATGCCCGTGATATCGAAGCAGCGTCGGCGTTTCACTCCGAACTGGCCGCTGCTAGTGTGGGCCCGAATTGACACGGATTTCCAATGGCATCGAAGACCACCCTGAATGCAAAAAACCTCGAGACGCTGGGTGCAGAGCGCCTGGCAGAACTGCTGATCGAAATCAGCACCGGATCGGCGGTGGCCAAGCGGCGGCTGCGGCTGGAACTTGCGGGCGCGCAAAGCCCGAAAGAGGCAGCGCGAGAGGTGGCAAAACGTCTGACCAGCATCGCGCGGGCGCGCAATTTCGTGAACTGGCATAACCGCAAGCCGCTGGTCACTGATCTGGAAAGCCAGCTGCGTGCGATCAAGGAGCAGATCGCACCCGCGGACCCGAACGAGGCGCTTACGCTGACCTGGCGTTTCATGCAGGTCGCCACGCCTCTGTTCGAGCGCTGCGACGACAGCAGCGGCATTGTCATCGGCGTGTTTCACGATGCCTGCGAGCTGTTGGGCGAGATCGCACTTGCAGCCGGAACGCCTCCCGAGGCGTTGGCCGATGCGGCAGTCGAGGCTTTGCGCGACAATGGCTACGGCCAGTATGACGGCCTCATCGCCATCCTGACCCCGGCACTGGGGGCCGAGGGGCTTGCCCATCTCAAGGGGCGCATCGAGGCGCTGGCGGCGACCCCGGTTCCCGTGCCGCCGAAGGGAGAATGGGAGGCGGTGGGCTATGGCAGCGGCGGCGCCACCTATGCGCATCAGATGGAAGAACGCGCCCGGCAAAGCCTGGTGCGGATGGCGCTGAAGGACATTGCCGATGCAATGGGCGACGTGGACGCCTTCATCGCCCAATACGATCCCGCCACGCGCAAGGTGCCGAAGATCGCTGCGGAGATTGCGGTGCGGTTGCTGGCCGCTGGCCGGGCAGGGGACGCGTTGGGGTTTCTGGAGCGGGCCGAGTTTCGCGATCGCGCTTGGGTGCCCGAGGAATGGCAGGCGGCCAGGCTGGATGTGCTGGAAGCGCTAGGCCGGTCGGACGAGGCGCAAGTGTTCCGGTTGGAGTGCTTTCACCGCAGCCTCGCCCCTGATCATCTGCGCGCCTATCTGAAGCGCCTTGCGGATTTCGACGATGTCGAGGCCCAGGAGCAGGCTATGGCCCATGCCATTGCCTACCCTGAGCCCCTTTCGGCACTGCATTTCCTGATCCACTGGCCCGCGCTGGGCCGGGCGGCGCAGTTGGTCCAGCACCGGTTCGACGAGTTGGACGGTGACCGCTACGAAATCCTGACCCCGGCCGCCGAAGCACTGTTGGCGCGCTATCCGCTGGCCGCCTCGCTGGCATTGCGGGCGATGATCGACTTCACGCTGAACGCCGGAAGATCGAGCCGCTATCAGCATGCAGCACGGCACCTTGCAGAGTGTGAAGCGTTGGCCAGCCAGATCGAGGACTTCGGGACGGTCGAACCTCATGCGAACTATGTCGCCCGCTTGCGCCGGGACCATGGCCGCAAGTCCGGCTTTTGGGGGCATTTTGCATGAGCCTTTGCAAGGGAGGGTGTCCATGCCGTTGACCCTGCTCGTTTTCCTCGGGTCGATCCGCGACACCTCACCGCCGCGCCCGGCCCGGTTGGGCTTGCGCGTGGCACGGGCCTGTGTAGCTAGGCTTGCGGCCGACGGCCATGAGGCCGTTCTGATCGACCCACTCGACATCGACCTGTCCGGATCGTTCAAGCCGCATTTTTCCTATGCGAAGGGTAAAGCGCCCGAAGCCCTTGAGGAACTGGCACGGAAGATCGACGCGGCCGATGGCTATGTGATGGTCAGCCCAGAATACAACCACTCCATGAGCCCGGCCCTTGCGCATCTGCTGAACCACTTCGGCAGTTCTCTCTATTCCTACAAGCCAAGCGCAATCGTGACCTATTCCGCTGGCCAATGGGGCGGGGCGCGGGCTGCGGTGAACATGCGCACGTACCTGTCGGAGTTGGGCTGTCTTCCGGTTTCGGCGATGATCCATCTTCCCAAGGCGCAGGAAGTGCTCAATGAAGCGGGTGGTTACGAAACGGATGTCGACGCTGCCCAGTGGGATGGATACCTTGGCCGCACCTTCGCGCAACTGGCGTGGTGGGCGCTGGCGGCCCGCCGTCAGCGTGAGGTCGGCAGCGCAGACCAACCCGCCGCGTTCGCTCGCGATCCGTCAGAGCGCAATGCGCCTTGATGTCGGGCAAAGACCAGCCCGAATAAGATGGAAAGTCAGCTGCAACTTTGCTGACCCATCTGTTTTCGGAACATCAACCGTCGGTCCTGTTTAACGCGCTTCAAGGTTTTGTTGGGCCGAGAGCGATTCCCAAGAGGCTTGGTTTGCGATTCCTCCTGTTCTGGAGGATCACTCTTTCGGGGCTCTGTTGCACAAATCGGGTGACAGACAGATCTCCCCTTTCCCTGGACAGACTCATCCCACGGCTTCAGTGACGGGTATACCGAGCGCCGTGAAGCCGTTCAGCACGGCTACACGGACCTGAAACTCGGCGACCTGACGGTCAAAGTCCCGCGCCATGAGGCGCTGACCCAGCAATTTGACGCAGTGCATCTTCGTCTCGACGCGGCTTCGGCGGTGATAACCGCTCCATCGTCGCCAGATGGTTCGGCCGAAGCGTTTCGACGCGCGTAGGGCTTCGTTGCGGGCGATTGCCCCGGGGGTGTCGGGCTTCCATGGCTTGGCGTTCTTGCGGGGCGGAATGATGGCGGCCGCACCGCGGGCGGCGATGGCGTCGTGACACTTGCGTGTGTCGAAGGCGCCATCAGCGGTGACGCTGGCGATCTCCTGATCGGGCGGGATCTGGTCGAGCAGTTCGGGCAGCATCGGCGCGTCACCGACATCGCTGGTGGTGAACTCGGCTGCGCGGATTTCCAGTGTTTTCTCGTCTATCCCGATGTGAATCTTGCGCCAGACCCGACGTTTGGTGCCGCCGTGCTTGCGCGCATTCCATTCACCTTCGCCTTCAACCTTGATCCCGGTGCTATCGATCAGAAGATGCAGCGGGCCTTGCGAGCCGCGGTGGGGGATGTTGACCTTCAGGGTCTTCTGGCGACGGCTCAGCGTGCTGAAATTGGGCACAGCCCAATCCAAATCGATGAGCCCCAGCAGGCTTTCGACGAAGCCAGTCGTCTGTCTGAGCGCCATGCCAAACAACACCTTGATGGTCAGGCAGGTCTGGATCGCGGCATCGCTATAGTCAGGCTGTCGGCCGCGCTTACCTGTCGGCGCAGCCTCCCAGATCATGGCGGTATCAAACCAGATCGTCAGCGAGCCGCGGCGCTTCAGCGCTTCGTTATAGGCGGGCCAGTTCCTGGTCTTGTAGGCGGGGGGTATGGGTCTGCTCATGCCGTCCAGCTACCACGCTGGATTCACAAGATGAATCCCTCACGGGATTTGTGCAACAGAGCCCTCTTTCGGAAGGCGCCTGTCTGCCGCTATTCGAGACCGCTTCCGGGGCCTTCTTGATAAAGGCTTAAGCGGGCGGGAGGCCGCGCGGCGTTTGGCCGGATCAGTCTGCGCGCGCTATTCGGGATCTGCCTTTGCGGTATCAATCCTGCCCTCGGGCACTGTGGCAATGCGCTTGGTTGCGATCGCCTTGCGCGCCGCCGCCTCCGAGACCCCGCGCTGCGCGGCATAGCTTCGCCGGGGCACTCCCTTTCTGACCGAAACCTCATATTTTCAGTGACTTAGGAGTTGCTCTCTTTTGGGACCGTGCGCTGTCTGCAGCCATTGCAACGCAACGGAGACCGCCATGAAGATCGCAACCAAGCCTCTGACGAACCACGAAGAATTCTGCCTCAAGAACGCCGCGCACTTTGTCGCCGCCCGCGGCCGGACGCCCGCCACTCGCACGCGCGCGCAATTCGCGACCCTGCCCGAGGCGCAGGCTTACGGCACCGCGATCGGCGACGGCCGCACCATGATCTACGCGGTCACAACCCTCGGGCTTTGCGCCCACATCACCAACGCCTGAAGGAACGAACCCATGAAAACCAAGGCCCTCACCGCCGCGCAGATCGACACGCTTGCCCAGCGCATTTCCGAAACCCCGATCGAACCGGCCGCCAGCGCAAAGAAGGCGGGCGACAACTTCGCCCGCTTGCTGGCGGCAAGGATCGGCGCCGAGCGCGCCGCCCTTGCGTTTACGTCGATCCTGACGGCCGATACCTTCGATCAGGCCGAGGCCCGACTGACCTTGGTGCTGGAATACGGCAACCCCGATTCTGCGGGTGAGCCAGTTCCGGCGCCCGTCGACGAACCGAAGGCCGCGCCCGCCCCGGTTGTCGGCAAGCGGCAAGCCATCCGCGATCAGGCTCAAACCGGCGCGCTGCCGCCCGCGCCGGATTTTTCCAAACCGACCCACGCCCGCTTCCGCGCCAAGCTGGCCCAGATCGTAGCCTTGGCCGAGGCAGGCGACATCGCCGCCCTGCAGGCTTTCGAGATCAATCCGGTCTCGTCCAGCCCCAAGGCCATGGCCCGCTACCGCGACCTTTGCGTAATCGCCATTACTGCCCGCGCGCAGGTGCCAGCATGAAGATCACCCACGAATTCTGCCCCGGCGATCGCTACGTCTATGATTTTGTAGCGCGTCAACCAGCATGTCCGTGACCGTCAACCACGTTGGCCGGTTTTAGGCCGCTGGGTTGGCGTATCTGGAATTGTTTTTCGCTCAGCCTTCTCCTTTGTCCTTGTTGTCGGCGATGGTTGTCGTTGGCGGTCTGCTCAGCGCCTCTTTGTTGGAGGCGGCCGCGCGCTGGCGGAAGCTTTCGGCATTCATCTCCAGGATCGCTGCGTGATGAACCAGCCGGTCGATGGCGGCGACGGTCATCGCCTTGTCCGGGAAGATCTGGTCCCAGCCGCTGAAGGGCTGGTTGGCGGCGATGGCGATGCTGCGGTATTCGTAGCGCCGGGCGATCAGTTCGAAGAGCACGCCGGTTTCGGCCTGATCCTTGTGGGCGTAGGTGATGTCGTCGAGGATGATCAGGTCGAACTTGTCGAGCTTGGCGAGCGCGGCTTCGAGCACCAGATCGCGGCGGGCGGCCTGAAGTCGCTGCACCAGATCGCTGGTGCGGGTATAGAACACGCGGTGTCCCCGCTCGATCAGGGCATGGCCTATCGCGCAGAGAATGTGCGTCTTGCCCGTGCCGGAATTGCCGATGGCGATCAGATTGCCGCCACCCTCCAGCCAGTCGCCGGCCGCCAAGGCCTCGATCCGGGCGCGCGGCAGGGTTGGCAGCGCCTTGAAGTCGAAGGTCGCCAGCGTCTTGCCAGCCGGTAGCTGTGCCTCGTTCATGTGGCGCTGAATGCGGCGCATGTCGCGTTCGGCCAGCTCGTATTCCGCGAGGACAGCCAGAAAGCGGGCAGCGGGCCAGCCTTCGGCATCGGCGCGGGTGGCAATCTCGGTCCAGAGTTTGTGGAAGCTGGGCAGGCGCAGCGCGGTCAGCATGCCGGGCAGCGTGTGGATGTCGATCTCGCGGGAGGTCATGCGCAGGCTCCCAGAAGGGCATCGAAGCTGTCGAGCGAGGGATGGGCGACGGCAACATCTCTCGGCAGCGCCGTTTGCCGCGGGTTCAGGCAGGATGCCAGAGGTCCGGGATCGGGCACCCGGCCCGCGTCCAATTCTGCTGCCAGCAGATGTGCCAGTTCCGCCTCGCAGGCCCGGTCGTGGGCGATGAACAGCAGGTCGACCATGCGGCGGCAGGCGTCGCGGCGGGGCAGATCGCGCTGCAGCACCTTCCAGGCCTCAGCGTATTCGGTTCGCGGGAACAGGCTGTCGCGGTAGATCGAACTCCACAGGGCTTGCGGTTTGCGCCGCAGCGCATGGATGACGTGATGGTAGTTGATGACATGCACGCGATGGCCATCGCCGCGACCTCGCGCCCTTGTATGGCTGACGACCAGGGTGCTGCCGAGAAAGGCCTCAAGGCGATCGTCGTAAAGGTGGACCCGCAAGCGCTGCCCGATCAGCTGCGACGGGGCGCTGTAGAAGATGCTCTTGACCAGAAAGCCGCTGGTGCGGGTGACCGGAACCACGGTCTCTGTAAAGTCGGTGGTGCGCCGGCGCGGCAGGGGCTTCAGATGCGCCCGTTCCACCTGCGTGGCCGCCGCCCGCTGCCGGTTGCGCCGTGCCACCAGAATGTCGATGAAGCGGCGGTAGTCCTCAATGCTGGCGAAGTCGCGGCTGCCGCGCAGGATCAGCGCCTGTTCGATGGCCTTCTTCAGGTGCCGGTTCTGGGATTCCACCGCGCCGTTCTCATGAGCTTCCCCGCGGTTGTTGCGACTGGCCTCCATGCCGTAATGGCCGACGAAGGCATTGTAGCGCGTGGTGATATCCTGGCGCTGGTCAGCCGTCAGGTTGCGGAAAGCGGCCGAGAGGCTGTCGGTGCGATGCTCCTGTGGTGCCCCGCCGAGCGACCAGAGCGCCTGCTGCAGGTTCTCGGCCAAGGCCGTGAAGCTCTCCCCGCCCAGGACCACCCCGACATGCTCCCACCGGCTGTAGACCATGACGAAGTGGTAGAGCAGATGCGGGAATAGCTGGCCCGCGATCGTCACCTCCAGCTCCTCGGCATGAGTGAAGTCGGACTGGGCCATGCGGCCCGGCTCCGGCGTCTGGCGGAAGATGATGTCGCGCTCGGGTCCGTTCAGCGCCCGCCACTGCCGCACCCGCCGTTCCAGGGTGCGCCGGATCCGGTCATCGGGGAAGGCCAGCGGGTGCAGGCCCTGAAGGTGGCGCAGCAGGGTGACGGCCTGCAAGGCGCTGTCCCTCTCCAGCAAGGGAAGGATGTCGCCCTCCCAAAAGCCTTCGAGGGGATCGGCCACCGTGCGCCCGTGAACGATCTTGCGGTTCGAGGGCAGCGTCGGATCGGCATCGAACCGTCGGGCCGTGCGCTCACTGAACCCGGCGCGGGCGGCCGACGTGCGCTGACTGTGATATCGGAGGTCGGACATGTATAATCTCAATTGCTGGTCGTTGATGGGTTTGTAGGCCAACCCGGATCCTCCGTTTGACGGCAGAGGAACCCGGCTTACCAACCCGCAGCGACCAGCACCTTCCCCGAAATCAATCAAGCCGGTGGGGCTGCCCTCCAGACGGGCATGCCCGTCTTCCGTTCAGCCCCACCGGCCAAGGTGGTTGTCGGCACCGGCCAAGATGGTTGTCGCGCAACAGATTTCGGGCTCTGCAGCTACGAGAAGGGCTGGGCGCAGGTCGATACGGCTCAGGACGCGTCATATTTCGGGACATGGGCCAACCCGACCCGGTTGATTATTTTCAGCTATTGTGAGGGTGACACGACCTTGAAGGCGGCTGCGTCGCCCGAAGAATTTGCCGCAGAACTGCGCGAGATCGATGGGTGGAACCGGGCGCACGGCTATGGCCCGGCGCGGATCGATCCGGGGTTTGATCCGGCGATGAAGGCGGCGTTCGTTGCGTTGGGGCTGGAGGAAATGTTGCACTGAATGTGTGGCGCTTCCCTTGGCCAAAGGTGCCGAGATGGTCCGTCCGCAGCACCCGCCGGACTGTTCGACGTTCAGGATTGGCTCAATGCACACCCCGCGCCCGCAACCGTTCCGGCGTGACGAGCCCGCGTGATAGCATTGCGTCGCGGATTGTGTTGCTAATCGTGTTGGCGGGCATGTAGCGGTCGGAGTTGACCATGTCTGCGTAAAAGGCCGCGAGTTCATCGGCGCTGGGTCGTTCGCCCTCTGTGCGTTTGGGCTGGCGTTTGCCGGTCGGGGCCTTCGGGGAGGTTGCCGCGACTTGGTCATCGCGCTTGGCCGCACGTTCCATCGCCCGGTCCAGTGCCTTGGGACCGTCTGGCGGGGCAGGGTGGTCCCTCCGGGTTTCGGTTGCGGTCTCGACGATCCGGTCTTCATTGAGGCCGAGGTCGTCGATCCAACGTCGCACATGGGTTTTGGCTGGCCAACCCTGCCACCAGGCGGGCAGGGTGCCGGTCGGATCGAGGCCCAGCGCGGTCAGAAGCTCTGAGAAAAAATGATCAAAATCGATCTCGCGCGCTTGCGCGTCCTCCTCCTCCTTTACAGGTTTAGTTAAAGGTTCCCTTACAAGGTTATACTCCGGATTCCGGAGATGGCTTTGGGGAAAATCCGGAGATGGAACCCCCGGAAATCCGGAGATGGCCCCATCTGGCGATTCCGGAGACGGGTCGTCGTTTTCTTCCATGTTTTCAACAAAGCCTTCTCCGCTTTCCGGAGGTGGGTTTTGCGGGAATCCCTGCTCGAACCCCAGGAGGTAACGGGTAGGCTGGCGGCGGTGCGTGCGCGGATTTTGGGTGCGGATACGGTGGATCAGCCCCAATTTCTCTAGCGTCGCCAAATGATCGTTCAGGGCAGAGATGGACATTTCCGCATCCTCGGCCAGCCGGGCCTGCGTCGGGAAACAGCCGAAATCCGGGTTGTGGCGGTCGCAGAGGAACCACAGCACGATCTTGGTGGCAGGCTTCAGCCCGCGCTGCTGGATGGCCCAGTTGGTGGCGGCGTGGCTCATGGGAGGACTCCGGACATGGAAAAAGGCCCGGTGATGAACACCGGGCCGGATAAGGTGGGGCGGGGTCGGAACCGCCGGTGACGGGCGGTTCCTTGGAGGGGCGAGGACGGGAGGGAAGAGTGGGCAGGGCGGCTGCGGTGTTGATCAGATTGCGGGCGCGCACTCAGACGCAGGGTGCGCACCTGCGAACCGCGCACCCAAAGGTGCGAACCCAGAAAAAATGTTTGACGCTAGAGACTTACCGCGCCTCTGCCCCCCGCATACAGGTCCAGCCAGGGTGGAACCAAGGCCGGGGGAGCGAGGGGCAGCGCCTGATAAGGGCTTGGGGAAGCGGTCGATCTGTCGCCCATATGTTCCACCAGCCTATCGCTTTTATGCCTCAGAACCGGAAGAAATGTCTCGCCTGAAGTTCAACGTGTTTTGCGGGTTATCCTGCGTGTTCGACACGCTTTCACGCGGGATTGCGCCGGGTGTCGGGACGGGTGGCTCCGGCAGCTTCAGCTTGCGCTCTGTTTTCGCTGCTGAATTCAGCTTCTTTGCAATCGTCAAAAGTGCGGCCGCCCAGCGCCGCCAAGCAGTCGATCGCACAACTCCGGCGCGGTAGCAGACTTGCCGCCAGCGCATGCCGTCTGCCCGGAGCCAGATGATGCGGGCATCCTCGGGATTGACCAGCATCAGCCAGTCAAAGCATTCCTCCATCCGGCTGATCGCGGCAGCACTGGGGATCACCCGCATCGGGGCCTCGGGGGTGTAGCCGTAGGCATGCTTGGCCTCCTGCACCACCGGCGGCCAGGACGAGCCATAGCCGCGGGGCCGGTCCGCCTCGGGCAGGCGCCGCAGGGTGTAGGCGGCCTCCTCAAAGCGATCCTCGATGTCGCGGGCGGTCAGGGTCATGGCGCCTCCCTCCGAACTGCTGGCTGCGTTGCCTTGGCCTCGGGCAGGCCGGTGATCTGCGCCCCCTGCTGGGCCAGAAACCGGCGGATGGTGACGATTGGGTTGGCGATGGCCAGCAACTGGCCGGGCGTCGGTGCGAATTTATTTTCGGCCCGCCGCCAGCCCGCGCAGGCCGCATCAATCACGTCCTCGGGCAGATGCGCCAGATCCTCAAGCCAGTCTTCGGCAATCCCTGCGCGGATATCGTCACTCAGCGCCTGCTGCGGGTAATGCCCAATCAGTCGGGTGATCAGTTGCGCCGCGCGTGCGGGCTTGGCGGGGGTCAGGGACGCTGCCAGCAGCTTGGTCACGGGCTGGATCAGCGCGATCTCGTCAGGCGTTGGGGTCGGTCTGCGCGGCCCGTGCCCGATCAGCTTTTTCAACAGCGGCATTCCAGGCAGTGCTGCTATCGCGGGCAGTGGATTTGTGGAGCTTGGCTTTTCGTGGGGCGCTTGCGTGTTCATCAGCAATTTCCTTCGTTTGGGGCAGGGGCATTTGGCGGCGGGCTTTGGCTTCCAGAATGGCAGGGGTGAAGAACGACCAGCCACGGATCGGGGCAGGTCGTGCATCGCGGGTTTTCGCGGCGATCACCGGCAGGATGTCGAGCGTCAGATCGCAGCCCGCCTCAATCCAGCGGGTGATCTCGAAAGCCGTGATGCTGCTGGCCTCGGCGTCCCTGTCCAGACCGGGACCTGAAACTGCAAGACAAGCCATTCGAGGATCTGGTTCGCTTAGATGCGAAGCGCTTTTTAGTATCAGTGAAGTATCAAGGGCGGCCACTGTGGCCGGGGGGTGGGGCCACAGTGGCCGGTTGTCAGGCGGCCAAACTGGCCGCTTGTCGCCATTGGCCGGTTGCTTGAAAGCGCCCGAATTGTTGGGCTCTGCATCGTCGTCGAGCATGCCCGGCGGGGCTGGTTTGCGACCCTCAAACGCGGTCAGCAGGATCATGTCGGACTGGCGGCTGCCATTGCCGCGGCGGCGGGGAATGCGCCGGATCACGCCGCGGATGTCCATGTCGGACAGTACCCGGCGCACCGTCCGCTCGCCCAGCGCGGTTTGATCAGCGAGAGTCTTTTGCGATGGCCAACTGATGCCGTATTCGTTGGCATAATTTGCCAGCACCAACAGGATCACCTTTTCGGTGACGCTGCCCGCCGGACAATCCAGCGCCCATGTGATGGCCTGGACGCTCATAGCGCAGCCGTCGCTGTGAGGCGTTTCACAATCGCCGCCATCAGGGCGATGCGCTTGTCGGCATCCGCCTGGCGCATCGTGCCTGCTCGGACGTTGGCCCAGTAGACCTGCTTGCGCATCTCCAGCTCGCGCTGGGCCTCGGCGATCAGGGCGGTGACCGTGATTGTGCCGATAGGGATAATTTGTGCCATGATTGCCCCCTCAGCGCCGTGCGGCCACAGCGCGGCTGGTCAACGCCTTGCGGGCCTCCTGCTCGCGCAGCCAGTCGCGAACAGCTTCCATGCGGTAGATCACTTTACGCCCCACACGGACGCAGGGCGGGCCCATGCGGCGGGTCTCCCAACGCTGCAGTGTATCGACCGACAGGGTCAGCTCCCGGGCAAGGTCGGCCCGGTCCAGCCAGCCGATCAGAAGGCCGGTGTCCGCCTCTGGCACCGCATCGTCGGTTTCCTTCAAGCCAATGTTCTGCATATCTTTTCTCCATGCCCAGCGCCCCCTGATCGGTGCGCTGAAATCAGTGAGTCGAGACAAGCACAGGCAAGGCACCGGCAAAGAGGCAGAAACCGGCAGAAACAAACCGGCAATTCTGCCGGTCCCGTTATCCACAGCTTTTGAGAGTTTCGACCGATGAATTTGATATGAACAAAAGGGGATTTCTGACAGCTTCGGGGAGAGCAGTTCACAACTAGAATCGCCAGATGATCACCGCCGCCGAGAGGTCGGGGGCAGGTTTCGTTTGCTTTGAAGCCTGGGTCAAATTGGGGGTCGTAACAGGAGGCAGGCATGGCGTTTCCGGCGCAGTATTTCTATTCAATTCTTGATGTTGCAGGTCGGTGGGGGTGCACCCAGACCGCGGTTGTGAATTGGGCAATTTCGGGTGAACTTGACCTTGTCGCGGGGTTTTCGCCGATCCTTTTTGGTGACGAACCGGCCGCGGGGCTGCTGGTGGTTTAGGCCTCGGATGTGCGCCCGTTGTTCCGCCCGTTCGGTAAAGCCGAGAGGAAGGTCTACCTGAGACAAGCTCGCCCAAACGGTTCAGACACGTTCAAGCTGATCACCGATCCAGTGTGTGGCGTGCGGCTGACTGCGGCGGACATCATGATCACAGCCCGCGAAATCGATCGCTTCGAGGAAGCAAATGGGATCGGTCGGACCCGCAATGCAGGGCCCGGCGCACCGGGGAGGTACGACTGGGAAGGCTTTCACATGGCCCTGTTCAAACGCATCTACACGGGCGGATTTCCATTGCAGCAGCGTGACTTAGTGATTGAGATGCAGGAATGGTTCATCGCCAATTCCGACGACGGGGGGGCCCCCGACGAGAGCACGATCCGACGCCGGATCAAGGCGATCTGGCAGGAACTGAACCCGACCCAAACCTGATTCTTCCCACGCCGCAAAACGACCGGCAGAATTGCCGGTTTGTTTCTGCCGGTTTCCGCCTCTCTGCCGGTGCCTTGTGTGGAGCAGGTTGCTCTTTGCCGATTCTCTACGCTCAGTCGGTGCGAAAAGGGGAACCGATATGGCCACACATTTGACGGAACGAGTTGTAAAGGCTGCCGAAATCGGCACGCGTAAGTACGTGGTGTTCGACGAGGATTGCGCGGGCTTCGGCCTTTGCGTGTTCCTGTCGGGCCGCAAGGGGTTCATCCTGATCTACCGCGCCGCCGGGCGGCAACGACGCATGACGATCGGCACTTGGCCCAGTTGGTCGGTCGTTGCCGCCCGCGAGGAAGCGAAGCGCCTCAAGCGTGACATCGACCGCGGTGAAGATCCCATGGATGTCCGAACAAATGCCCGGCACGCGCCAACCGTTGAGGAACTGGTCGAACGGTACATAGATGAACATCTGCCGAAACTCTCCGCATCCAGCGCTAAGGATCAGGCCAGCATGCTCAGAACGCTGGTCTTGCCCGACTGGCGATCGCGCAAAGTGGCCGACATCACGCCAACCGATGTCGACAGGCTGCTGATCAAGGTCGCGGCGGGGCGGCCGCGGGTCTGGAAGAAGCCCGTCAAGCCGATCGCTGTGCCCCGGGCGTTCAAATCAAAACGATCTGCAGGGCACCTCGATTTTTGACTGTTTTCGCGGCAACGGCATAGCAGGTTCTGCCCGAAGCGCGGCAGCGACCTTCAGCTGACCGATTGTTGCCTTGGTTTTTATGATCTGCCGCCCATTTCGCCTCGCGGACCTTCGGTTCAGGGCCGTTTTTAGCGATGCGCGGGGCGATCTGCGTCCTTGGCCGACCGTTTTCAGGCTGGGTGCGGGTTGATGCGACCCAGTTGGCCGAGGCGGCGCATGTTGTAGGCGAGATTCTTCATGCCGACTTTGGCCTTCGCCCGCACCAAGCCGATGGTGCGCACCAGGGTGCCGCCCATGTCGTTGGCCTGCGCGCCGAAGATGTGCTCAACCCGGACCCGCACGGTGGATTTGGTGCGGTTGCTGCCCTTGGCCTGGTCGGTCAGCGGCTTGCCCCGATTGCCCTTGCGGTGGATGTGGCTTTTCAGTTTTAAGGCGCGGAGTTTGGCCTCCATCTCCTCGGACCGATAAGCAGCATCCGCCCACACGCCAGACCCGGTGTTGCCCTGCATCAGCAGATGATCCACTGCCTGGCTGTCATGCACAGCGGCGTCGGTGACGTGGTAGCGCCGGACCAGCTTATGCGTGCGGTCCACATTCACATGGTTCTTGTAGCCGTAGTGGCTCTTGCCGTGCTTTTTCGTCCAACGTGCGTCCACATCCTTTTGCACCCGTTTCGCTGGCTTATCAGCCCAATCCTCGGGGACCTCGCCCTTCTTGATCGTTGCGTTTTCATCGCGCGTGTTGTGATTGCGCGGCACCGGCACGATGGAGGCGTCCAGGATCTGACCGCCGCGCGCAATGTAGCCCCGCCGCGCCAAATGACCGTCAAACAACCCGAACAACTCCTCCACCTTGCCGGCCTGCGCCAGCGCATCGCGATACAGCCACACCGTCTTGGCGTCGGGCACCCGGTCACCAAGGCCCAACCCCAGGAAGCGCATAAAGGAAAGCCGGTCGCGGACCTGATATTCGATCTGATCATCCGACAGGTTGTAAAGCGCGCTCAGAACCAGCGTCTTGAACATCAGCACCGCATCTATCGGCTTGCGCCCCGCGCGGGACTTGCGATCCGCAACAGGCTTGCGCCAGACCCGCTCAAGAGCCGGACGAAACTCCTCCCACGGCACGACGGCATCAATTTCGACCAGCGGATCCCTTTTGGCATCGAGGCTCGCGTAACGGTCCGAAAGATCGAAAAAACCCATCTGCGCCATCGTTGCATCCCCAATGCCAGTTCACTGTCTCACCATACCGAAGTGCGGGGGATGGGGCAATTTATAGAGGTGCCCTGCACCAAAATCTCCGCCAAAGACCTTCAAGCCGACGCCAGTGCGCGCAAATCGTGTGGGAGAGGTGCTGCGCAAAATGTTCAGCCTCGCTGTGACGTGGAAAATGCGAACCGACAACCCGGCGACCAGTTTCCGCAAGCGCCCCGAAACCGCCCGCGAGCGGTTCCTCTCTTTCGACGAAATCCAACGCCTGGCCGATGCGCTGTGCGCCGATCCCGATCAGCGCGCCGCCGGGATCATCCGCCTCTGCATGCTGACCGGCGCCCGCTGCGGCGAGGCCCGCACCGCCACTTTCGATCAGTTCAATCTCGACTTGGCGATCTGGACCAAGCAGGCCGCCTACACCAAGCAGCGCCGTGTCCACCGGGTGCCGATCTCGCATGAGGCCGTCGCCCTGATCCGTCTGCGCGGCGATGCCGTGCCCAAGGGCTGCCCCTTCCTCTTCCCCGGCGATGTGCCGGGCCAACCGGTGGTTGACCTCAAGCGCTTCTGGGAGAGGATGCGTGTCCAAGCTGAAATCCCCGATGTGCGCATCCACGATTTGCGCCATACCTTCGCCTCCTTGCTGGTCTCCGGTGGGGCCTCGCTTGAAATGATTGGGCGGCTGCTTGGCCACACCCAGATCGGCACCACCCAACGCTATGCGCATCTGATCGACTCGCCGCTGCGGGCCGGGGTGAACGCTGTGGGCGAGATGCTGAAGCCGCGGCTGAAAGTGGTTGGGACTTAAACAAAGCGCCACATTGATTAGAAGGCGCTTGATAGCAGTGCAATCACTGCCTACCTTCCCCTTTACGCAGAGGAGGGAACCCGATGGCCAGCATTACGATTCGAAACCTCGACGATGATGTGAAGCACCGCTTGCGTGTGCGGGCGGCCGAGCATGGCCGATCGATGGAGGAGGAGGCACGCGATATTTTGCGGCAGGTCGTCGGCCAGCCCAGCGCCCCAAAGAACCTTGGCCAGTCCATCCACCAGCGTTTTGCAGCGCTGGGCGGCATTGATCTGGCACTGCCAGCCCGGACGCCAATGCGCGCCTCGCCGGACTTTGAGTGACGCATGATCATTATCGACACTAATGTCGTTTCTGAACTCATGCGCGCCAAGCCGGACCCTGCTGTCCTGGCATGGTTCGCCGGTCATGCCGCCGACACGCTGTTCTTGACTGCGGTGAGCGAGGCCGAATTGCGCACTGGCGCTGCTATCCTGCCCGCTGGGCAGCGGCGCGATCGGCTTGTCGGCGCGATCGGTGCGATGATCGATCAGGACTTTGCAGGCCGCATTCTGCCTTTCGACAGCCCAGCCGCGCGATGCTATGCGGAGATCGCGGCCGCCCGCCGCGGCACAGGCAAGCCGATCATGGACGCCGACTGCCAGATCGCCGCAATCGCCCTTGCCTGCAATGCGGCCATCGCCACGCGCAATGTCAAAGATTTCGAAGGCTGCGGCGGTGACATCATTAATCCCTGGAATTCCGTATGAACGCTGTCGAAATTGAACAGGCCATTTCTGAACTGGCCGAGAAACCCTTTGAGCGGCAGGAGTTTCCCTTCCAGTTCCTTGAGGCCTTCGGGAACAAGGAAACCACCCTCAAGCGTCTGCGCACAGGTGTGTCGAACAAATCCGACCTTGGCGGCGTGCTGCAGACCAACAATATCCACATTGGCACCTGCGCGCCCGGCCAAACCTCGGCCACCATCGCCGCCCTTCGCGTAAGCCCGGCCACGACCAAGGGTAAGGCCCGCTTCATCCTTGCCACCGATGGCGAAACGCTGGAGGCCGAAGACCTCACTTCCGACGACGCCCCCATCGCCTGCGCCTATCCTGATTTCCACGACCACTTCGGCTTCTTCCTGCCGCTTGCAGGCATCACCACCGTCAAGCAAATCCGGGAAAGCGCCTTTGATATCAAGGCGACCGGCCGCCTGAACCGGCTTTATGTCGAACTGCTGAAGGACAACCCCGAATGGGGCACCGAGGCGCGCCGCCACGACATGAACCACTTCATGGCACGGCTGATCTTTTGCTTTTTCGCCGAAGACACTGGCATCTTCAACGGCGAAGCCCTGTTCACCACCACGGTTAGCCAGTTCAGTGACCCGGGCAGCGCCAACACCAATTGGGTGATCAGCGAAATCTTCCGCGCGATGAACACAGCACTACCCGCCCGCCCCACCGCCGATCTCCGCAACTGGGCCAACGCCCTTCCCTATGTGAACGGCGGCCTGTTCTCGGGCGACACCGACGTTCCCAGCTTTTCCAAGATTGCGCGCAGCTACCTGCTTCACATCGGCAACCTCGACTGGACCAAGATCAACCCCGACATCTTCGGCTCGATGATCCAAGCCGTCGCGGATGAGGGCGAGCGGTCCGCACTGGGCATGCACTACACATCCGTGCCGAACATCCTGAAGGTGCTGAACCCGCTGTTTCTGGATGATCTGCGCGTCCAGCTGGAGGAGGCTGCCGACAACCCCCGCAAGCTGCTGAACCTGCGCAACCGGATGGCCAAGATCAGGGTGTTCGACCCCGCCTGCGGATCGGGCAACTTTCTGGTCATCGCCTATAAGGAGATGCGGGCGATAGAAGCTGTGATCAACCAGCGCCGGGGCGAGGCAGATCGCAAGACCGATATCCCCAAAACCAACTTCCGCGGAATCGAGCTGCGCGACTTTGCCGCCGAAATCGCCCGTCTGGCGCTGATCATCGCCGAGTTTCAGTGCGACGTGACCTATCGCGGCGCGGTGCAGGCGCGGGCCGAGTTCCTGCCGTTGAACGCGCAGAACTGGATCACACAAGGCAACGCCCTGCGGCTAGACTGGCTGTCGATCTGCCCGCCCACCGGGACAGGGGTGAAGTTCGTGGCCGAGGACCTGTTCCACACACCACTGGATCAGGCACAGATCGATTTCGAGAATGAGGGTGGGGAGACCTATATCTGCGGGAACCCGCCGTATCTGGGCAGCAAATGGCTCACGGACGAGCAAAAATCAGAGCTCGGGGCAATCTTCGACGGGCGGATCAAGGGCTGGAAGTCACTCGACTATGTAGCTGGGTGGTTCATGAAGGCTGCAGACTTTGGGAAGCACACAAAGTCGGTCTCAGCTTTCGTGTCGACAAACTCGATTTGTCAGGGTCAGCAAGTTCCGATCCTTTGGCCCCTGATTTTTCGAACCGGCCATGAAATCTCCTTTGCGCATACCTCGTTCAAGTGGGCAAATTTGGCCAGCCACAATGGCTCTGTTGCACAAATCCCGTGAGGGATTCATCTTGTGAATCCAGCGTGGTAGCTGGACGGCATGAGCAGACCCATACCCCCCGCCTACAAGACCAGGAACTGGCCCGCCTATAACGAAGCGCTGAAGCGCCGCGGCTCGCTGACGATCTGGTTTGATACCGCCATGATCTGGGAGGCTGCGCCGACAGGTAAGCGCGGCCGACAGCCTGACTATAGCGATGCCGCGATCCAGACCTGCCTGACCATCAAGGTGTTGTTTGGCATGGCGCTCAGACAGACGACTGGCTTCGTCGAAAGCCTGCTGGGGCTCATCGATTTGGATTGGGCTGTGCCCAATTTCAGCACGCTGAGCCGTCGCCAGAAGACCCTGAAGGTCAACATCCCCCACCGCGGCTCGCAAGGCCCGCTGCATCTTCTGATCGATAGCACCGGGATCAAGGTTGAAGGCGAAGGTGAATGGAATGCGCGCAAGCACGGCGGCACCAAACGTCGGGTCTGGCGCAAGATTCACATCGGGATAGACGAGAAAACACTGGAAATCCGCGCAGCCGAGTTCACCACCAGCGATGTCGGTGACGCGCCGATGCTGCCCGAACTGCTCGACCAGATCCCGCCCGATCAGGAGATCGCCAGCGTCACCGCTGATGGCGCCTTCGACACACGCAAGTGTCACGACGCCATCGCCGCCCGCGGTGCGGCCGCCATCATTCCGCCCCGCAAGAACGCCAAGCCATGGAAGCCCGACACCCCCGGGGCAATCGCCCGCAACGAAGCCCTACGCGCGTCGAAACGCTTCGGCCGAACCATCTGGCGACGATGGAGCGGTTATCACCGCCGAAGCCGCGTCGAGACGAAGATGCACTGCGTCAAATTGCTGGGTCAGCGCCTCATGGCGCGGGACTTTGACCGTCAGGTCGCCGAGTTTCAGGTCCGTGTAGCCGTGCTGAACGGCTTCACGGCGCTCGGTATACCCGTCACTGAAGCCGTGGGATGAGTCTGTCCAGGGAAAGGGGAGATCTGTCTGTCACCCGATTTGTGCAACAGAGCCACGATCCGACCAAATGCAATGTCGGCTTCAATCCAACCAGCGGCAAGTTCCAGATCGAGATCAAGGGCCTGGCAGAGCCCAAAAGCGATTTTGCCCATCGCATCTGCACCCAAGACCTGAACGAGGTGATCACCGCCTTTGTCCAAGACAAGACCACGATCGAGCGTGGTCTTTTCGATTCTGAAATGGTGCCTGAAGAACTGACGCAAGTTCGCATGGGCAAGATCGTGAAGGATAAATACCCGCAACTGGACGACCACGATCAGGAAGCGATACGGCAGCATGCCGTTGCGGCGCTGAACCTGACGCAGAAGGCCAAGGAGTTGGCTTTATCTGGCGGCGATGCCGAAAAGACCGGCAGCACGGCCCTGATCGACGGTGTCCGGAAGTTCATGAATGTCCGCGATCTGGACATCGACTTGATTGATCGCATCAACCCGTTCGGCGAGGCCTACGCCATTCTGGCCAAGACGATGAGCGAAGAAAGCCTCAAGCGTGTTGCGGCTGTGATTTCGGCCAAAAAGGTGAACCTGACGCCAGAAGAGGCGCGCGATCTTGCCAAACGCGCCCTGAAATTTAAGCAAGAGCGCGGGCGGCTGCCGTCAATTACCTCGATGGACGCCTGGGAAAAGCGTATGGCAGAAGGTGTCGCATTCCTTGCCCGCATGAAGGCTGAAGCTGCAAATGGCTGATTTTACTGACGACGATGACGCATTGCTGGCCGAACTTGGCGTTGAGGTCGAGGCCAAGCGGGTCGGCGCACGCACGCCGCAGCAAGAGCGGATCATCGCAGGTTTCGAAGACATTCAGCGCTTTGCGGAAGAGCAGGGCCACGCCCCGCGACACGGCGATGAGCATGATATCTTCGAGCGTCTCTATGCGGTTCGGTTGGACCGGATTTGTCAGCTGCCCGAGTGCCGTGGCCTTGTCGAGCCTCTCGATCATCAGGGTTTGTTGAACGCTCTTGCGTTGGCAGCAAAAGACGATGTGGATGATATGGATGATGATGCGTTGCTGGCTGAACTGGGTGTTGACGACGATCTGTCAGAAATAACGGAACTTCGTCACGTCCGGTCGAGTTTTGAGAAACGTGCGGCCGAAGAAATTGCCAATCGCGAACGCTGTGAGGACTTCGCCAGCTTCAAGCCTCTGTTCGAGCAGGTACAAAAGGATTTGGATCAGGGGGCACGATCGGCGCGCCCGTTCGAATTGAAAGCAGAAATCAAGGCAGGCCGCTTCTTTATCGTCGGCGGTCAGAAGGCCTATGTCGCCGAGATGGGTGAGATCGAGATCACTGCCCAAGGCAGAACCGACGCGCGACTGCGTGTGATTTTTGACAATGGAACAGAGAGCAATATGCTCATGCGCTCTCTTCAGCGCGCTTTGAATAAAGATGATGCCGGGCGGCGAATTACAGAGCCGGTCGCAGGACCACTTTTTGCGGACCAGCCGCAAGAGGGGGACGAGGCAAGCGGTACGATCTATGTTCTGCGTAGCAAATCCGATCACCCGATGGTGGCTGCAAACCGCGACCTCGTCCACAAGATTGGGGTGACCAATACTGGTGTAAAGCAGCGTATCGCTGGAGCGCGACTCCAGCCGACCTTTCTGTTGGCGGACGTCGAAGTGGTTGCCACCTATGAGCTCTTCAACATCAATCGAACCAAGCTTGAAAATCTGATCCACAGAATATTCGAGCCCGCCAGGTTCGATGTGGAGATCCTTGACCGCTTCGGTCGTCCCGTCGTGCCGCGAGAATGGTTCATGGTGCCGCTTTTCGTGATTGACGAGGCCGTTGAGCGCATCAGAGACCGGACGATCATCAATTTCAGTTACGACCCCAAGACCGCTCAATTGGTTGAGCGGGTTGGTCAGCAGTAGATCGGGTGATGCAGAATGAGTGATATCAAGCTTTTTCGCATCGCCGCCGGTGCAGTCAGCGAACTGGCTGGTACGACAGATACAGTCGAAAAGTCGGTTCAGATGCTGTTCGAGGGTAACCTTGAGCCATTGCTGGGCGTTCGATTTCTTGCCAGTGAATTCACCACGACGCACGGCGGCCGGATCGACACATTGGGCCTCGATGAAAACGGCTGCCCAGTAATCCTTGAGTATAAGCGGGCCTCAAATGAGAACGTGATCAATCAGGGACTGTTTTACCTCGATTGGCTCATGGACCATCGCAAGGATTTTCAGTGGCTTGTGCTAGAAAAGCTCGGCAAAGACGCGGCCGATGCCGTCGACTGGTCCGCCCCACGCCTGATCTGCATCGCAGGGGATTTCAACCGCTATGACGATCATGCGGTCAAGCAAATCCAGCGCAATATCGAGCTGATCCGATATCGCCGTTTCGGGGGCGATCTGCTGATGCTTGATCTGGTGGCCGCCACGTCTGTGAAAGGATCGGCGGGCCCAGGGGGGACAGGCAATGGTTCGGTGACCGTGCCTGGAAAGTACAAAACGATCAGCACTGTCATGGCAGAATTGGATGCCGCCATGATAGACAGGTTCGAGGCGCTACGAGCGTACCTGACCGCGCTGGGCGATGATGTGCAGGAAACAACCCTCCGGTTATACATCGCGTTCAAGCGGATCAAGAACTTCGCCTGCGTGGAATTTCGTCCCACGGCAGGTAAGATACTGATTTTTGTGAAAGTCGATCCTGCGACAGTTCAACTTGAACATGGCTTTACGCGCGATGTGTCCAGCCTTGGCCATTTCGGCACTGGCGATCTCGAAATCACCCTGTCGAAAGCCGAAGATTTGGACAGGGCTAAAGCCCTGATCGAACTGAGCTACGGCGCGTCATGAATACGAAGCAGCCCCCCTTCGTCAGAACGATCGGCATCGATTATTCGGGTGCCGAAACTGCCAATTCCAGTCTCAAGGGCTTGCGCGTCTATATGGCCGAGGGGCAAGAAACGCCTCAGGAAGTTGCTCCGCCGCCATCGCCGAAGAAGTACTGGACGCGGCGCGGCATTGCCGAGTGGCTTGTGGAGCGCTTGGTAGAAGACATTCCGACCATCGTTGGGATCGATCACGCGTTCTCGTTTCCCCTGCGCTATTTCGAGGTGCATGGGCTTCTGCCGGATTGGCCGCAATTTCTCGACGATTTTCAAAAGCATTGGCCGACTGATGCTGATCACACATATGGGCACCTCGATTTTTGACTGTTTTCGCGGCAACGGCATAGCAGGTTCTGCCCGAAGCGCGGCAGCGACCTTCAGCTGACCGATTGTTGCCTTGGTTTTTATGATCTGCCGCCCATTTCGCCTCGCGGACCTTCGGTTCAGGGCCGTTTTTAGCGATGCGCGGGGCGATCTGCGTCCTTGGCCGACCGTTTTCAGGCTGGGTGCGGGTTGATGCGACCCAGTTGGCCGAGGCGGCGCATGTTGTAGGCGAGATTCTTCATGCCGACTTTGGCCTTCGCCCGCACCAAGCCGATGGTGCGCACCAGGGTGCCGCCCATGTCGTTGGCCTGCGCGCCGAAGATGTGCTCAACCCGGACCCGCACGGTGGATTTGGTGCGGTTGCTGCCCTTGGCCTGGTCGGTCAGCGGCTTGCCCCGATTGCCCTTGCGGTGGATGTGGCTTTTCAGTTTTAAGGCGCGGAGTTTGGCCTCCATCTCCTCGGACCGATAAGCAGCATCCGCCCACACGCCAGACCCGGTGTTGCCCTGCATCAGCAGATGATCCACTGCCTGGCTGTCATGCACAGCGGCGTCGGTGACGTGGTAGCGCCGGACCAGCTTATGCGTGCGGTCCACATTCACATGGTTCTTGTAGCCGTAGTGGCTCTTGCCGTGCTTTTTCGTCCAACGTGCGTCCACATCCTTTTGCACCCGTTTCGCTGGCTTATCAGCCCAATCCTCGGGGACCTCGCCCTTCTTGATCGTTGCGTTTTCATCGCGCGTGTTGTGATTGCGCGGCACCGGCACGATGGAGGCGTCCAGGATCTGACCGCCGCGCGCAATGTAGCCCCGCCGCGCCAAATGACCGTCAAACAACCCGAACAACTCCTCCACCTTGCCGGCCTGCGCCAGCGCATCGCGATACAGCCACACCGTCTTGGCGTCGGGCACCCGGTCACCAAGGCCCAACCCCAGGAAGCGCATAAAGGAAAGCCGGTCGCGGACCTGATATTCGATCTGATCATCCGACAGGTTGTAAAGCGCGCTCAGAACCAGCGTCTTGAACATCAGCACCGCATCTATCGGCTTGCGCCCCGCGCGGGACTTGCGATCCGCAACAGGCTTGCGCCAGACCCGCTCAAGAGCCGGACGAAACTCCTCCCACGGCACGACGGCATCAATTTCGACCAGCGGATCCCTTTTGGCATCGAGGCTCGCGTAACGGTCCGAAAGATCGAAAAAACCCATCTGCGCCATCGTTGCATCCCCAATGCCAGTTCACTGTCTCACCATACCGAAGTGCGGGGGATGGGGCAATTTATAGAGGTGCCCATATGTCGATTTTGTGCGCAACGGCTCGGTTGGCAATGGAGCCGCCCGGGAGGGAAACTCGCGCTGGCGCCGCCTGACAGACGAGCGTTCGCCTGGCGCCAAGTCGGCGTTCCATTTTGACGTGCAGGGCTCGGTTGCAAAATCCTCCCATGCCGGAATTCCATGGCTCCGATTCATCCGCCGCGCGCTGGGTGATCGGGTCCATTTCTGGCCCTTCGATGGCTGGGACATCCCGATTGGTAAGTCAGTGATCCTTGAGGCCTATCCGAAGCTGTGGAGTGCCAGCTTCCCAGCAGATGGCCGCACCCCAGATCAGCACGACGCCTACAGCGTTGCGGCATGGCTGTCGCAGGCTGCCCAGGATGGCAAGCTGCTTGAGGCAATGAAGCCCAGCCTCACGCCGCCAGAAGCCGCGGTCGCGCAAGTTGAAGGATGGATACTGGGTGTGCCATGGGAGGCGCCTGAGAAACAAAAAGGGAGGGCAAACCCAGCGGTGACACGGAGCCGATCAAGTGCGGGGAAGACGACAAAACTTGGTTACGTGAACAAGAACGGGCAAGAGGTGTTGAAGGCAACGGATCTTCCCGGGAACGATCACAATCAGGTTGTCTATGTGATGAGCTGCGGCAGTTGTGGGAAACGATACGGGGCAAACGGATCTGACATCTGGCAGCGGCGCTGTCCTGCCTGCGGGGGCGGTGCTGCGGGACTTGCATTCTGACGCGGTGTCGGACGCTGACTTGTCGAAGCGAGATTTCAGGCGGGTCAACAATAGGTCAACCTGTCTAACTACCTCGTTCCCCGTTTGGACCCGTCCGCTGCGGTTGGTTGCGGCGCGATGCAGTTAGAAAACGTCTAGCGTTCAATGGGTTATCTTGTAAGTGCTTGAAATCACAGGATGGCAGCTCTCCCGGGAGATGGGGCTCATAACCTGAAGGTCACAGGTTCAAATCCTGTCCCCGCAACCAAAAGCCTCTTGTTTATCAATCGCTTACGCCCCGCTTAACCGCGGGGCTTTTGCATGCCCGCATTCCAGGTCAACAATAGGTCAACAAAACGACCCAAACTGCGCAGGATTCCAACACGTTAGTAGCCAAACCCGCACCCGACCGCGCGAAACCGGATCAAAACGGGGTTTAACCCTCATGCAGCAGGTTCACCGTTAACCGTCTGGCCTGACCCTCTGCCGCAGCCAGGGAATGAGGGGTGTGTCCTGCTTCGTTTGATCGGCACCATCGCGTGCTGTAACGTCTGGTGGAAACTCCGAGTTCCGATCCTGCGATGTCGAATACCACTTCCCCGCGAAACTTGACCACTGTGCTTTGCCAGCGCCCGCACATCGACATGCTGAAGGCTTGCCAGGAAGTCGCTTCCCGCCACGGTCTCGTGGTCGAGGCAAAATACATGACAAGCGTGGATCTGCGATGGGGCTTCGATGTCGCCTTCCGCGTGTCGATCCCGCTCCCAGATGGCACTGCGCTCGACCCGGAAAGGCTACACTTTGAGGCACTTGCCGGGGCATTCGGATTGTCTGCCACCGATTACGGCCGCCAGTTCAGCACAGGTCGCGAGACCTTCCGAATTGTCGGCATTGACCCTCGCAGGCCGACGTATCCGGTTTCGGCCGAGCGCATCCCGGACGGACAGGGGTTCAAGTTCACCTCCCAACAAGTTGCTCTGTTGTTGAGGAAGGGGATGAAGGACGTAACGCCGAAAGGACAGTGATGACGTGTTCGGGCCAGAGCCGTCCTGGAGAACAGGCTCGGATGCCGCATCGCGCTATCCAGAAGCAGCCGTTTGTTTGGCTTGAGCCGCAAAGGGATTGGCCGCCGCGAATTCGCGTACTCAGAGACGGCATGCTGTGCTGCGCGCGAAAGTCGTTGAAGGCGCTATGGAGACGTATACTTTTGCCGACATGAGAAATCGGGATCACATGCGCGCATTCTTTCGGCGCGCCACGGCGCTTGTCGCCTTTGTCGCACTGCTCTGGGCGGTTCAGGTCGCAAACTGGATCATCGGTTATGGCTTCAACCCGGCCTTCGGCCTGATCCCCCGGCACGTCAGCGGGTTGGATGGCGTCATGGCAATGCCTCTCCTGCACGGAAGCTTCGCGCACCTGATGGCCAATACGCCGCCGCTATTGGTGATGGGTGTGCTGCTGGTGGCCACGACCACGCGGGCCTTGCTGTCGGTGAACACCGTGGTGATTGGCCTCGGCGGCGGCCTCGTCTGGCTTTTCGGAAGCTCCGCCATCCATATCGGTGCTTCAGGGCTGGTGTTCGGCTGGTTCGGCTTCCTTGTGGCGCGCGGCCTGGTGGATCGCTCGCCGATCACGCTGGGCGCGGCACTACTTGTCGGTGTCCTGTATGGCTCCATTCTCTGGGGCGTTCTGCCGGGTCAGCCGGGCGTCTCGTGGGAGGCCCACCTGTTCGGCGCTATCGCGGGCGCAATTGCTGCTTTCCTGATACGGACACACGTCCACGCTCCGCGCCTTGGCGACGTCAATCTGGAATGACGCAGCACACCCGGTCCGGAGCGGACGGTTGGCGCGCTGTTCGGCGGGCTTGAAGGCAGTGGTTCCCGGTCATGACAGCGTCGTTCCGAGGGCGGGGCTGGCCGTCGACAATCGTGATGAGCACAGAGTTGGCCCGCTCGAGGTGGCCCAGCGAAGCCGGTCGGCAGCGTTTCCAATGCTGTCGATATGTCCGTTACTTGGGAACCCCTGCGCTGCGGCCAGGCAGAAAAATCCCTCTGATCTTCCAGATCCCCGCCGCAGCGATCAGAGCAAGACAAATCGCGCTTACCGGATCGGTGAGCAGCACCATAGCGTCTCCCCGCGAGAAGAGCAGCGTTCGCCGCAGGTATTCCTCGAAGGCAGGCCCAAGGATAAAGCCCAGCACCAGCGGCGTGGGCTCCAGCCCCAGCCGCAACAGCGCCCAGCCGAACAATCCAAAGCCGAGCATCAGCCAAACGTCGAACAGCGAGTTCTGCACCGAATGCACCCCGATCAGGCTGATCACGAGGATGACCGGCACGAGCCTGCGGAACGGAATGCGCAAGAGCGCCGCCCAAACGCCCGCAAAGGGCAGGTTCAGAACAACGAGGATGATGTTGCCGATGATCAGGCTGGCCATCAGCGCGGAGAAAAGGTCGGGGTTTTGCGCGATGAAGCCGGGGCCGGGCAGGATCGCATGGATCATCAGCGCGCCCGCCAGCACGGCCATGACCGGGCTGCCCGGAAGGCCCAACGTCAACAGCGGGACCAAGGCCGCCTGCGCTGCGGCGTTGTTCGCGGCCTCGGGTGCTGCGACGCCTGCGACGGCGCCGGTGCCAAGCGGGCGGTCGCGTGGAGGGAAGCTGCTTTCCAGCCCGCGCGCGGCCAGTGCGGCCAAAAGCGTGCTGGCCCCGGGGATCACGCCCAAGACCGAGCCTACGGCCGTGCCGCGCAGCGTTGGCCATGCGCCCGCCCGCAGATCGGCGCGACTGGGCCATGGCCAGCGCACGCCGCGGATGGTTTCGGGCCGCCCCGAGGTTTCCAGCGCGCGGATGATTTCCGCCAGGCCAAAGATACCCATGACCAGCGGCACGAAACCGATGCCGTCGCGCAATTCCGGGATGCCAAATGTGAAGCGCGGCTGGCCGCCTGCCAAATCGGTGCCCACCAGCCCCAGCCCCGCCCCGATCAGGATCAGTGCAAGCGCCGGAAGCGCAGGCCCCGGCGACATGATCGCCGCCGCGAACAGTCCCAGTGCGATCAGTCCGACGAGGCCCGCTGGCGCGATGGCCGTGGTCATCGATGACAGCGGCACGGCCACCGTCGCGATCAGAACCGCCGTGACCAACCCCGCGAACAGCGACGCAAGCGCCGCCACCGCCAGCGCGGGGCCCGCCCGGCCCATCAGCGCCATCTTGTGCCCGTCCATTGCCGTGACGACGCCCGAACACTCCCCCGGCACATTCAGCAGGATCGAACTGGTGGAGCCGCCGTATTGTGCGCCGTAATAGATCGCGGCCAGCATGATCAGGGCGCCGGTCGGCTCCAGTGCAAAGGTAAGCGGCAGCAACAGCGCGAGCGTGGCCGCAGGGCCGATACCGGGCAGCACGCCGACCAGCGTGCCCAAAAGCGCCCCCATCAGGCACAAGAACAGGTTTTCCGGCGTCAGCGCCAAGGCAAAGCCTGCGGCCCAGGCGGCCATGTCCATCGCGGGCGCCCCTACAAAGTTGGCCAGAGCGGTGCCGTCGGCGGCAACAATATCCCGCCGATCACCGCAACCAATGCCATCAGCCCAAGAACCGTGGCAGCCAGCGCAGGCACCTTGCGCTCGCCCGCGCCCCAGGCAGCCATCGCAGCAGACAGCCCCGCCGAAACAACCAGCCCGGCAACCGGCAGCGTCAGCGCAAAGACCAGCACCGCGCCTAGAAGCGCAGGTCCGCTGAACCTCAGGCCCGCCGAAGGGCTGCCCGCGCTACACCCCGCCATTGAGGCGCGCGTCTGATCCGGCGGGCCCGACAGCCCACGGATCAGTGCCCAAGCGCCGCCAAGGCCGGTCACACCCACCCCAAGCAGTTGTGCCATCAGGCCCGGGCCAACATGCCCGCCAAGCCACGCGGGCTGATCTTGCGCCAGCACCAGTATGACGGTTCCGACAGCGGCGATTGCCAACCCTGGCAACATCCGCTGCACCGGCTTTGGCAACCCTCTCCGGCTGTGTCCTGTTCTGCGCACAGCGCGCGCTGTCACCCAAGGTTGCAAACGATCCCCACGATTCGTTTAGTTGACTGATTTAGTCAGATACGACATAACAGGTGGAGCCGCCAGTCTGATGGTCAGCCAATCCCTCACATTCCTGCTTTCCCGGAGCGAAAGATGATTCATCGTCGTATGCTGCTTGGCTCGGCACTCGCCGCGCCTTTCCTGTCCCTTTTGCCGCGCGTGGCCCATGCCGCCCAATGGCCCGCAGCGGGCCCCATCCGGCTGGTCGTAGCGCAAGGCGGCGGCGGCAATGCCGATGTGGTGGCCCGCATCCTTGTCGAGGCGCTGGAGCCCGCGCTTGGCCAAAGCATTGTCGTGGAAAACAACGGCACCGCGTCGGGAATGCGCGCAACCGAGGATGTCAGCAATGCCGCGCCTGACGGCTACACCCTTCTGGTCGGAACGTCGTCGCAGCTGGTCCACAACATCGCGTTGTTCGATCCTCTGCCGGTCGATATCACCTCGACACTGCGCGGCGTCGCGATGATCAACGAGGTTCCGATGGTGATGTGCGTGCCCGCAGATAGTCCCGATGCCGATCTCGCCGCCCTGACCGCGCGCATTCAGGCCGATCCGGCGGCATTCCAGTATGGATCCGGACCGGCGGGCACCACCACCCACATCACCGGGGCGTTGTTCTTGCAGCGCATCGGCGCCGGGGGCGTGGTCCACATCCCCTATCCGCGCAGCCCCGAGGCAATGGTCGACCTGATCGCAGGGCGGCTGAGCTTCGTGTTCGACCCGTCCCTGACCGCCATCGGGCAGGTGCAGGGGGGGGCCGTGCGGCCCTTGGGCGTCTCTGCCCCTGTGCGGCTGGCAGCTCTTTCCGAGGTGCCGACCATGGAAGAGGCCGGCCTGCCCGGCTTCGTCAGCCAGACCTGGAACACGATCGCAGCCCCGGCCGGCACACCGGACGACATTGTTACCGCGCTGAATGGCATGATCAACGAGATCGTGCAGTCCAACGCGATGCGCGCGCGTCTCGAGGAACTGGCCTCGATCGTGCCCGCGGCCAAGACCCATGCCGAGGTCGATGGTTACTACGCTGCACAGCGCGACACATGGATCCCCGTGGTCCGTGCGACAGGCACCCGCGTGGAAGGCTGAACCGGACCGTTCCGCCCTGCGCCGGGTGCTTCCGTCCGGCGCAGGGGTTCCGTCTTGCACCACAGGCAACAGGACCGTCCGCCTGTGTGGATCATCGCAGACTTACTCTGGCACATCGATGGCGTCGGGGCGCCATCACATCATCAAAGCCGCTTCCGAGTGGCTTCGAAACGTCGTGGACCCAAGAAGCCTGTGCTTGGGTGGCAAATATTTCCGACTGAAAGACTCGGATTGACACTCCTGAGTATTTTACTAAACTTAAGGAAACTGTGCACGACCGACTCCCGCCCGGGCGACGATGCACACTCGTGGTCAAAAGGGGCAGGGCCGATGCTGGCGCAGAAAAGTAGATCGGAAGCGAAAATCGACCTGCGCGACGGCGAGGTCGCCCAGACCGACCTGCTCGAAATCCTGAGCGAACTGCAAGGTTCATGTGATTGTTCGTGGGCGTGCTGGCTTGACTGGATGGTAAATGAGCGCAGGAGCCAGCCATGACGCAGATATCTGTCGCTAAAACGATGCCCACCTATATCGCCGAACCACCCGCATATGCGGCAGAACAACTGACCGATGGTGGAAATCAAGCGCGGATCGTTTTGCGGGACCAGGTTTATACTCTGCGCATCACACGCGCTGGCAAACTGATCCTAACAAAATGATGGCCCGTCCATGACCTCTCACGCATCTTTTCGAGGTGGTTCTGCCGTCGGGCAAATCCGTGACCTTGGCCCGGTTGAGGCTGGCGCTGTGCTTTATCTTCGCCTTTGGTGCGAAGGATCAGGTTCAAGAGATCGCCTCTGCGCCGACTTCCACACATCGCTTGGTGCGGAAGTCGGGCAGCAAGCCGTTCGGTGCATCGACGAAATCTGCGACATGCTTCTGCGATATGGTCGGCGCCCTTTGCTGCGGCACCATCTTGCCTGCACCTGCGTCGGTGCTGATGAAGCCTGTTTTGCCAACTTCATTGCGGCTGCATCGGAAGGCGACCGGGAAGATGCGGCGCTGATCGCGACACTTCTTGTACGGGCGGACCTTGCTCTTTGCCTGTTGAAACATGCCGAGACGGTTGGCTTGGCCTTGAAACAGATGGCGCTGCAGGCGGCCCGACATGGGCCACTTGACCCGCAGAACTCCACACTCCACTGAAATAAGGATGTCCAGTCAATGAGATCATTCACCCTCGCCACATGTGCGCTGATACTTTGCACGGCGATCTCGACCGCCGCCCGCGCAGATGTCAGCCGGACAGACGTCCTTGATACCTATGCCAACATTGCCGCGGCCAAGTATGCCGACAGCCTCAGCGCGGCGCAGGCGCTTGCACAGGCGGTGAATGCGTTTGTCGCCAGCCCCTCCGAGGCGACGCTTTCAGCCGCCCGCACGGCCTGGCTCGCCGCACGCGTGCCCTATCAGCAGACGGAAGTATACCGCTTCGGCAACGCGATCGTGGACGACTGGGAGGGCAGTGTGAACGCGTGGCCGCTTGACGAGGGACTGATCGATTATGTCGATGCAGCCTATGGCGGGCCGACTGATGCCAACGAACTGGCTGCACTCAACGTGATCGCAAATCCTGCAATCACCATCGCGGGGCAGGCCATCGACGCGAGGGCAATCACGCCTGCCCTGATCGCTGACACGCTGAATGAAGCCGACGGGATCGAAACCAATGTCGCGCGCGGCTATCACGCCATTGAATTTCTGCTTTGGGGGCAGGACCTGAACGGAACCGGGCCAGGCGCGGGCAACCGGCCCTCTTCCGACTACGTGCAAGGCGATGGCTGCACGAACGGCAACTGCGACCGTCGTGCGGATTATCTGGTGGCAGCGACCGAACTTCTGGTCAGTGATCTGAAGTATATGGCTGCCGAGTGGGCTGATGGTGGGGGCGCGCGCGCTGCCGTCATGGCAGATGATGGCACGGGGCTCGTGGCTATGCTGACCGGCATGGGCAGCCTGTCATATGGGGAACAAGCGGGCGAACGGATGCGCCTTGGCCTGATGCTGAATGACCCGGAGGAAGAGCATGACTGCTTTTCCGACAATACCCACAACAGCCACTACTACAACGGACAGGGCGTGCAGAACGTTTATCTCGGACGTTATGTCCGCACCGACGGCACCGTGATCGAAGGGCCATCGCTGGCCGCGCTGCTGGCCGCGACCAACCCGGCCCTTGATACCGAAATGCGCGCCCGGCTTGATGCGTCGATGGTGGCGCTCGGCGCGATCAAGACCGCAGCCGAAGGTGGCTTTGCCTATGACATGATGCTGGCGCAAGGCAATGCCGAGGGCGAGGCGCTGATCATGGCTGGCGTGAACGGGCTGATCGACCAGACCCGCAGCATCGAGCGCATCGTGAAAGCGCTTGGCCTTGATGCGGTCGCCTTTGAAGGGTCCGACAGCCTCGACAACCCTGCAGCTGTATTTCAGTAACGAAAGGCCGCGCCGATGATCGTCTGCCATTGCCAGTCCATCAGCGACCGGGACGTGCACGCGGCCATCGACTGGATGCGGGCGTCCGATCCCGACACGATCATCACGCCGGGCAAGATCTATCATGCGCTGGGAAAAGCGGCTGACTGCGGATCCTGCATGCCGCTTTTCCTTGCCACCATGCGACAGAATGCCAACCTGGAAGTCCCCATGCACCTTCGTGGCCTGCGCAAGCGCCACGAACCAACACAGGAAAACCCCAATGAAGGGCGACGCGAAAGTCATTGAATACCTCAACCGTGCCATCCGTGCCGAACTGACGGCGGTCAGCCAATACTGGTTGCACTACCGGCTGCAAGAGGACTGGGGGCTTGGCCACATGGCCAAGAAAAGCCGCGAAGAAAGCATCGAGGAGATGCAGCACGCTGACAGGTTGATCGCGCGGGTCATCTTCCTCGAGGGGCATCCGAACCTGCAAAAGCTGGACCCGCTGCGCATAGGGCAGACCCCTCGCGAGACGCTGGACTGTGATTTGGCGGCCGAACAGGAGGCGCGGGCGCTTTACGGGGAGGCGCGTGAGTATTGTGCCCAAGCGGGCGACTACGTGACCATGAAGCTGTTTGAGACCCTGCTGGCAGACGAGGAAGGTCACATCGACTTTCTGGAAACGCAGATCGACCTGTACGACAAGCTCGGAGCCGAACGTTATGCCCAACTCAACGCCTTGCCAATGGATCAGGCCGAATAGTCGTGTCGTCCTGTTGGCCCTTTCTCTTGCGGGCGTAACCCCGTGGATCGCCGTGGCACAAGACCTCGGCGATCCGCACCTGACCGTGATCCCACGCACACCCGAAGAAGCTGCCCGGATCGCGGCCGTTACATCCCTTCCCTTGGATTTCTCGGTGACGGGGGCATTCGAAGCGCTACCCGGGGGGGCGGCCACAGTACGCGCCCGAACCACCCCGGACGCCTTTTCCGATCCGTCCGGGAATATCAGTTTCGAGCGTGAACTTGATTTCCGGGTAGGAAATGGCCTCTTCCGCAAGCTTTGGGTGTCTTCGCCGTCTTCGACGCTTGCCTCGGATGGGCTCGGGCCACTTTACAATGCGCGGGCCTGCCAAAGCTGCCACATCAAGGATGGGCGAGGCCACCCACCCGAAGGGCCGCAGGATGCAGCGGTGTCGATGTTCCTCCGCATCTCGATCCCGGCACCGTCGGATAACGAACACGCCGCCGCGATGGCCGCCATCGAAGGCTACCTCGCCACCTTGCCCGACCCAGTTTATGGCAGCCAACTGCAGGATTTCGGGACCGCCGGGCATCCGTCCGAATACCGGCTCGACGTTGGTTATGAAGAGATTGAAATAGCACTGTCCGAAGGCGAAACTGCGACATTACGTCGGCCGACCTACACGGCTGCTGACCTTGGCTACGGCCCATTGCATCCTGATGCGATGCTCAGCCCGCGGGTGGCAAACCAGATGATTGGCCTTGGCTTGCTTGAGGCAGTTCCCGCTGCCGATATTCTTGCGCTGGCCGACCCGGACGATGCCGATGGCGACGGTATCTCGGGACGGCCCAACATCGTCTGGTCGGTGGAGTTCAATCAGCCGATGCTTGGCCGGTTCGGCCACAAGGCGGGGATGCCCACGATCCGCGAACAGTCAGCGTCAGCGTTCGCAGGTGACATCGGCATTTCGACGCCGCTATTTCCCGACTTGTGGGGTGATTGCACGGCAACACAGTCGGAATGCCGACAGTCGATCCACGGCGCTGACGCCGGACAGGACGGGTTCGAGGTCGACGACCATGGCCTTGACCTGGTCACCTTCTACAGCCGAAATCTTGGCGTGCCAGCACGGCGCGGCGAGGACGCCCCGGAGGTTCTGCAAGGCCGCGAAGTGTTCCACGCAAGCGGCTGCGCTTCATGCCATCAGCCCAGCTTTGTGACGCATCGGCTGGCAGATCAGCCTGAACAGAGTTTTCAGTTGATCTGGCCCTACACCGACATGCTGCTGCATGACATGGGCGAAGGTTTGGCTGACCATCGCCCCGAGGCCCGCGCAACCGGCACTGAATGGCGCACCGCACCATTGTGGGGGATCGGTCTGACCGAACTGGTCAGCGGACATGCAACCTTTCTGCACGACGGCCGGGCACGCAGTCTGTTGGAGGCAATTCTTTGGCATGGCGGTGAGGCGCAAGCCGCGCGCGACCGCGTGGTCACGATGTCTGCCGCCGATCGTGCAGCCCTCATCACCTATCTGGAGAGTTTATGAAACGCGTCCTGCTTCCCGCGATGATCACGCTTTGTGCGGCGACGGCAGTTTCGGCCGATGTGAATGAGGTCGTCTCGGCGCAGATTCTGCCGGGTTTCGCACGGTTCGCCGACGCAGCGATGCTGCTGGAAGCCGCTGCGCGATCCGATTGTCGTCCGGCGCAGGTACGGCCTGCATTTCAGACCGCGTTCGATGCCTGGACGCAAGTTGCAGACATGCGGATTGGACCGTCCGAAACTGCAGCGCTGTCGATAGCGTTCTGGCCCGATGATCGCGGTTTCACGCAGCGCGCACTCTCGGCACTTACAGCCAATGAGGATCCCATCGCGCGTGATCCAGTGGCCTTTGCAGATATCTCGATCGCGGCCCGCGGCCTGTTCGCACTGGAAATGCTGCTCTATGACCCGGCTTTTTCAGAGTATGGTCTTCAGGATTACACCTGCGAACTTGTCCGGACAGCTGCCGCCGATCTTTCGCGTCAGGCCACCGATCTTGAACGCGCATGGTCGGATGGCTTTGCGCGGACCTTGATCACTGCCGGAGCGGCCGATAACGCGACCTATCTGTCCGGTGACGAGGCAACAGGCGTGCTTTATACCCAGATTCTTGCCGGATTGCAGATGATGCGGATTTCGCGGAGAATGGGCGCTGATTTCGCGCGATCGTGGGCACGCGTTTCGCGCCATTCTGGGCAGTCATTTCACGGGATCGTGGGCAGGCTGGCCGACGCTTTCATGGAGTCAGGCTTGAACGATTTGGTCAAGCTTTTTTGTGACGGCGGAGCGCCTGCGCAGGCTTTCACCTGAGAGGGTGAGGCGGTGTGCGTTGTGAACGAGGCGGTCGAGGATGGCATCTGCGAGCGTTGGGTCGCCGATGGCTTCGTGCCACTGGTCAACGGGGAGTTGGCTTGTGACGATGGTGGAAGCGCGGCCGTGGCGGTCTTCGAGGATTTCCAGCAGGTCACGGCGCTCCGGGGCGGTGAGGACGGCGAGGCCCCAATCGTCAATGATCAGCACATCCATGCGGGCGATGGTTTTGAGGATGCGTTCATGGCGGCCATCGCCACGGGCCAGAGCAAGGGCCTCGAACATGCGCGGCGCACGTTGATAGAGGACGGGCCGCCCATCCCGGCACGCCTTGTGGCCAAGGGCGCAGGCGATCCAGCTTTTGCCCAAACCGGTCGGCCCGGTTATCAGCAGGTTCTCGTGCCGGGCGATCCAGCCGCCATCGGCAAGATGCGCCATGACACTGCGGTCAAGACCACGTGGGCTGCGCAGGTCCAGATCCTCGACGCTGGCATCTTGGCGCAGAGCCGCAAACTTGAGCCGGGAGGCCAGTTTCTTGGTGTCGCGCTCTGCAGCCTCGCGGTCGACCAGCAGGCCGAGACGCTCTTCGAACGAGAGGGCGTCGAAGGCGGTTGACCTGCGTTGTTCTTCGAGCGCCGATGCAATGCCGGTCAGGCCGAGCGCCAACAGTCGGTCGTGGGTGGGATGGGTCAGCATTTTAGTCCTTTCTCAATGGTAATAGCTGCCGCCACGAATGTTGGCGTGCTGGAGGGGGGCGACCTCTTCGGAGCCTTCCAGGAAGGCGCGATCGAGGCCGGTCTTGAGGATCGAACGAATGGAGGTGACGGTGCGGGCCCGGATGGTCACACCCCGCTGGCAGGCCGCATCAACGCGCTCCGGCCCATAGGTTTTGACCAAGGCCAGCACACCCAGGCAGGTGCGGAACCCCTGTTCAGGATGGGGGCGGTCAGCCATCACCATCTCGCAAAAGGCGGCGACGGCGGGGCCGGTCTTGGTTGCCTGCGCCAGCATTCTGGCCGGGGTCCATTCGGCAAAGCGACGATGGGCCGATGGCATATGGTCGGCCACGGTGACATGGCTGCGCCGCCCCGGGGTGCGCACGTGGCTCGCAACCCTCTGACCACGATGGAATATCTCGACCGTCTGGCCGCTTGTGCGAACATCGACCTCTTGTTTGATCAGCGCGAAGGGCACGGAATACCATGAGCTGTCGACCTCAACGTGATAGTCGGGTGCCACGCGGGCGCGCTTCCAGCGGGCGAAGACATAAGGTTCGGGCGGTAGGGGCTGAAGATTGGGCCGATCCAAAGTGGCAAACAGATCGGCGCGGCTGGCGCCATAGCCGCGCATCACGCGCATGTTCAACTCGTCCAGCAGCCGCCGGATCGCCACGTTCAACTCGGCCAATGAGAAGAACCGGTGGTTCCGCAGCCGCGCCAGAATCCAGCGTTGTGCCACTTGGACAGCCACTTCCACCTTCGCCTTGTCCCGGGGTTTGCGCGGCCGGGCGGGCAGAACGGCGGTGCCATAATGCGCCGCCATCTCGGCATAGGTCCGGTTCAGCCCCGGATCAAACCGGTCTGCCTTGATCACGGCGGACTTCAGATTGTCCGGAACCACCGCCTTTGGCACGCCGCCCAGAAAGGCGAACATCCGGATATGCGCGAGGATCCAATCTTCCAACCCCTCCGATGCCACCGCCTCGGCATAGGTGTGATTCGATGCCCCCATTGCCGCCACGAACAGCTTCATGGCCCGCGCTTCGCCGGTCGTGGGGTCGATCACGTCGATGGTGTCGCCGGCAAAGTCAACGAACACCTTCTCGCCGCCCACATGTGTCTGGCGCATCGTCGGGCGCACCCGACCCTTCCAAGCCTCGTAATGCGTGCAAAACCAAGTATAGGCAAAACCCCCGGGGTGCGCGGCACGGTATTCTTCCCAGAGCAGCATCCGCGTCACCCCAGGGCGGCGCAACTCGCGGTCAATCTCCGCCCAGTCGGGCACAAGCCGCTCCGCGTCCGGCACCGTGGGCGGGGCTGGAAACAAAAGAAGTTCAAGGCTGTCGTCATCGATCCCCTCCGGCAAGGGCCACGTGAGCCCGGCATGACGCGCCCGTTGGGTGTAGCTTCCGACGCTCCCCTTGCTCAGACCGAGGGAAGCGGCAATGGACCGCTCGCTCAGGCCTTGCCCAAGCTTCAATCGCAAAACATCTCGTATCCGGCGCATGTTCAATCGTCCTGTCGGCATCAAGCCACCCCTTCATTCCTGAAGGCGCAACTATCCTCAATTTGCCGACCAGACCTGCCCGCGATCCCGCGAAATCAGTGCCCAGCTTCACGCGAAATGACTGCCCATGATCCCGTGAAATCGATGCCCACCATCAAGCGAAACACGCAGATGACGTCGGATAGCAGGCTCGCCCGTCCGATGGGCACGTTCGAGCGCCCGCGCCCGCGTCTGGCCGAAGCCTGGCGATCGGGTCGGTCCTTGCGAAACGTCGTCTTGGCGGCCGAGGCAGCGCATGCCTTCGCCCATTCCCTTGCCGATGGTGCCTTGCCACGCACGGACGCGGCTCTGGAAGACGTCCTTGCGGCGGCCGCGCGTATCACCGACCCGGGTTTTCAGGACGTGGGAGATCCTCAGGCAAGGCTGCGGATCGAAGTGCTGCAGCAGTCAGTTCGGGCGATGCACTCGGCAATAGAGGTCGAGATCGGGGCTGCCCTCGACATCGTGCCGGGGTTCAATTCCCTTGATGGAGATTGATCCATGACCACGCGCCGCGGCTTTATTGCAGCCCTCTTGGCCGCAGGTTCTGTTCCGCACATCGGATGGGCGGCTGTTGGCGACCCTGCCTATCTTGCGGCCGCGCAAGAACAGGATGGTGGCTTTGCGCTGTTCGGTGTAGCGCGTCAACCAGCATGTCCGTGACCGTCAACCACGTTGGCCGGTTTTAGGCCGCTGGGTTGGCGTATCTGGAATTGTTTTTCGCTCAGCCTTCTCCTTTGTCCTTGTTGTCGGCGATGGTTGTCGTTGGCGGTCTGCTCAGCGCCTCTTTGTTGGAGGCGGCCGCGCGCTGGCGGAAGCTTTCGGCATTCATCTCCAGGATCGCTGCGTGATGAACCAGCCGGTCGATGGCGGCGACGGTCATCGCCTTGTCCGGGAAGATCTGGTCCCAGCCGCTGAAGGGCTGGTTGGCGGCGATGGCGATGCTGCGGCATTCGTAGCGCCGGGCGATCAGCTCGAAGAGCACGCCTGTCTCGGCCTGATCCTTGTGGGCGTAGGTGATGTCGTCGAGGATGATCAGGTCGAACTTGTCGAGCTTGGCGAGCGCGGCTTCGAGCACCAGATCGCGGCGGGCGGCCTGAAGTCGCTGCACCAGATCGCTGGTGCGGGTATAGAACACGCGGTGTCCCCGCTCGATCAGGGCATGGCCTATCGCGCAGAGAATGTGCGTTTTGCCCGTGCCGGAATTGCCGATGGCGATCAGGTTGCCGCCACCCTCCAGCCAGTCGCCGACCGCCAAGGCCTCGATCCGGGCGCGCGGCAGGGTTGGCAGCGCCTTGAAGTCGAAGGTCGCCAGCGTCTTGCCAGCCGGTAGCTGTGCCTCGTTCATGTGGCGCTGAATGCGGCGCATGTCGCGCTCGGCCAGTTCGTATTCCGCGAGGACAGCCAGAAAGCGGGCAGCGGGCCAGCCTTCGGTGTCGGCACGGGTGGCGATGTCGGCCCAAAGCTTGTGGAAGCTGGGCAGGCGCAGCGCGGTCAGCATGCCTGGCAGCGTGTGGATGTCGATCTCGCGGGAGGTCATGCGCAGGCTCCCAGAAGGGCATCGAAGCTGTCGAGCGAGGGATGGGCGACGGCAACATCTCTCGGCAGCGCCGTTTGCCGCGGGTTCAGGCAGGATGCCAGAGGTCCGGGATCGGGCACCCGGCCCGCGTCCAATTCTGCTGCCAGCAGATGTGCCAGTTCCGCCTCGCAGGCCCGGTCGTGGGCGATGAACAGCAGGTCGACCATGCGGCGGCAGGCGTCGCGGCGGGGCAGATCGCGCTGCAGCACCTTCCAGGCCTCAGCGTATTCGGTTCGCGGGAACAGGCTGTCGCGGTAGATCGAACTCCACAGGGCTTGCGGTTTGCGCCGCAGCGCATGGATGACGTGATGGTAGTTGATGACATGCACGCGATGGCCATCGCCGCGACCTCGCGCCCTTGTATGGCTGACGACCAGGGTGCTGCCGAGAAAGGCCTCAAGGCGATCGTCGTAAAGGTGGACCCGCAAGCGCTGCCCGATCAGCTGCGACGGGGCGCTGTAGAAGATGCTCTTGACCAGAAAGCCGCTGGTGCGGGTGACCGGAACCACGGTCTCTGTAAAGTCGGTGGTGCGCCGGCGCGGCAGGGGCTTCAGATGCGCCCGTTCCACCTGCGTGGCCGCCGCCCGCTGCCGGTTGCGCCGTGCCACCAGAATGTCGATGAAGCGGCGGTAGTCCTCAATGCTGGCGAAGTCGCGGCTGCCGCGCAGGATCAGCGCCTGTTCGATGGCCTTCTTCAGGTGCCGGTTCTGGGATTCCACCGCGCCGTTCTCATGAGCTTCCCCGCGGTTGTTGCGACTGGCCTCCATGCCGTAATGGCCGACGAAGGCATTGTAGCGCGTGGTGATATCCTGGCGCTGGTCAGCCGTCAGGTTGCGGAAAGCGGCCGAGAGGCTGTCGGTGCGATGCTCCTGTGGTGCCCCGCCGAGCGACCAGAGCGCCTGCTGCAGGTTCTCGGCCAGGGCCGTGAAGCTCTCCCCGCCCAGGACCACCCCGACATGCTCCCACCGGCTGTAGACCATGACGAAGTGGTAGAGCAGATGCGGGAATAGCTGGCCCGCGATCGTCACCTCCAGCTCCTCGGCATGAGTGAAGTCGGACTGGGCCATGCGGCCCGGCTCCGGCGTCTGGCGGAAGATGATGTCGCGCTCGGGCCCGTTCAACGCCCGCCACTGCCGCACCCGCCGTTCCAGGGTGCGCCGGATCCGGTCATCGGGGAAGGCCAGCGGATGCAGGCCCTGAAGGTGGCGCAGCAGGGTGACGGCCTGCAAGGCGCTGTCCCTCTCCAGCAAGGGAAGGATGTCGCCCTCCCAAAAGCCTTCGAGGGGATCGGCCACCGTGCGCCCGTGAACGATCTTGCGGTTCGAGGGCAGCGTCGGATTGGCATCGAACCGTCGGGCCGTGCGCTCACTGAACCCGGCGCGGGCGGCCGACGTGCGCTGACTGTGATATCGGAGGTCGGACATGTATAATCTCAATTGCTGGTCGTTGATGGGTTTGTAGGCCAACCCGGATCCTCCGTTTGACGGCAGAGGAACCCGGCTTACCAACCCGCAGCGACCAGCACCTTCCCCGAAATCAATCAGGCCGGTGCGGCTGCCCTCCAGACGGGCATGCCCGTCTTCCGTTCAGCCCCACCGGCCAAGGTGGTTGTCGGCACCGGCCAAGATGGTTGTCGCTGAACAGTTCGGCCTGGGCAAAGATGGCGCGCAGGCGTTTCGCGTGCCGCTGCCAGCCCGGGGCCACGCGGGCGCAGGACACCCCTTTCGTGCCGAGGCTGTGGCATTTGCGCGTCGTCCTGGCACCTACGCACTGGTCATCGATTGCGCGACGGGCGCGGTGTGCGCACGGCTTGCACCCCCCGAGGGGCGGCAGTTCAACGGCCACGGGGTGTTTTCGACGGACGGCGCGATCCTCTTCACCGCCGAGCAAGACCGCGACAGCAGCCTGGGCGTGATTGGCATCTGGCATGTGGACGCAGGCTATCTGCGGAGTGGCGAAATCGCCAGTCACGGGATCGGCCCGCATGACCTGCGCCTGATGCCTGATGGTCGGACGCTGGTGGTGGCCAATGGCGGCATTGCCACGGATCCGACCGACCGCACGAAGCTGAACCTCGACACAATGCGCCCGAACCTTTCCTATCTTGCCCTCGATGGCACACTGCTGGAACAGGTGGAGCTTGATGTTGCACTTAGGCCGAACTCCATTCGCCACCTCGCGATCCGTGCTGACGGACTGGTCGCATTCGCGATGCAATGGGAAGGCGGGGCAGGTGCTGCGCCGCCGCTTCTGGCGCTGCATCGTCGGGGTGAGGTGCCGTTGCTCCTTGTCGCGCCTTTTGCCGACGAGTTGGCGATGCAAGGTTATGCCGGCAGCATCGCTTTCAGCGGCAACGGTGAAGAGGTTGCCATCACCTCTCCGCGCGGCGGCCGGCTCCACCGCTTTTCGGCTTCGGGTAAGTTTATCGGCTCGGTTTCGCGCACCGATGTTTGTGGGCTCGCAGCACACGAGGACGGATTTTTGGCGAGTGACGGGCTTGGGGGATTGATCACTATTGCCGAGGGTCAGCCACGCCGCCTCGCCAGCACAAGCTGCGCTTGGGACAATCACATCGTTTCACTGGCAGATTAATCGACATTGTGCCCGCTGGACGACGCACCTACGCACCCTGTGATTGATGAGTAATTCAGTCAAGAATATTGACTCGGCTTCGCAGCGACGGTATTCGATCATACCTGACAAATTTTGTCAGGCTCTATGTAAAGGAGACGAACATGCGTCCACTACCCTTTCTTGCGGCGGCGCTGTGCGCCTTTGTGGCCGGGCCACCGGCAGCGTTCGCGCAAGGCGAAATCAACATCTACTCTTCGCGCCACTACGACAACGATGACAAACTTTATGACCAGTTCACCGCCGCAACCGGCATCACCGTGAACCGGATCGAAGGCAATGCCGACGAGATTACCGAGCGCCTGACTGCCGAGGGTGCCAACAGTCCGGCCGATGTTCTGCTGATGGTGGATGCTGGCCGGATGTTCCGCGCCGATCAGGCGGGGCTGTTGCAGCCGGTCACCTCGGCCGTGCTTGAAGAGCGCATTCCGGCGGAACTGCGTCATCCGGAGGGTCACTGGTTCGGCTTTGCGACCCGCGCGCGGGTTTTCTTTTACGACAAGGAAAAGGTTGCCACCCCGCCGCAGACCTATGCCGATCTGGCAAAGCCCGAATACAAGGGCATGATCTGCATGCGGTCAGCCAGCAACATCTATTCGCTGTCGCTGATGGCCTCGATCATTGCACATGAAGGCGAAGAGGCCGCCACGGCCTGGGGCGCCGGGTTGCTGGCAAACCTTGCGCGCGAACCCGAAGGCGGCGACACCGATCAGTTGCGGGCTATTGCTTCGGGACAATGTGCCATTGCTGTGTCCAATACCTATTACTTTGCCCGCGCGCTCGCCGAAACTGTCTATGGATTGACTCCGGCGGATGGTGCCGAGCGGATTGGTTGGGTGTTCCCGAACCAGGCGGACCGTGGCACGCATATCAACATTTCGGGTGGTGCGATTGCAGCAAACGCGCCCAACCGTGACAATGCGGTTGCCTTCCTCGAATACCTTGCATCGGACGAGGCGCAGCAGTTCTTTGCCGCGATCAACTATGAGCATCCCGCCGTGCCGAATGCTGCCGTCGATGCAGTGGTGCAGGGCATGGGTACCTTCAAGGCTGACACGCTGAACCTTGCGGCCTTGGGCGAACATCAGGCCCGCGCGCAGGAAATCTACAATGAGCTTGGCTGGAAGTAACACCGATACAGTCAACAACAGCTTGGCCTCCGGGAAACCGGGGGCCATTTTTTGTCAGCCGCCCCGCAGCGGGCCGCGCACCACTTGCCGCATCAGCAACAGAACCGGAACAAGGCCGAAGGCCACGATCACCAATGACGGCACCGCCGCGCCGTTCAGACGTTCGTCCGCGGCGAGGCGAAACGCCTGCACCGCCAGCGTATCAAAGTTCAGCGGACGCATGATCAGCGTGGCAGGCAGTTCCTTCATCACATCGACGAACACGATCAGCGCCGCCGTAAGGGCAGCAGGTGTCGTAAGCGGCAAAAAGATGCGGCGCATCACACCCAAGGGCCGCTCGCCCAGTGTTCGCGCCACCAGATGCATCTGCGGTGGCACTGCCGTCAGCCCGGCATCAAGCCCGTTCATCGCCACAGCGGCAAAGCGCACATAGTAAGCCAGCAGCAACAGAAGCAGGCTGCCCGTGAACAACAATCCGGTCGAGATGCCGAATGTTTCCCGCATCACCGCATCCAGCCAATTGTCGAACGCCGCCATCGGGACCAGCACCCCCAGCGCGATCACGCCCCCGGGCACAGCATAGCCCAGCCGCGCTACGCCGACTGCGCCGCGCGCCGCGCGCCCCGGATGCAGCCGTGCGTTGAACAGCAGCACAGATGCTGCGGCCACAGTCAGAAACGCCCCGAGGCCAGCCAGCGTCAACGAATTGCCGATCAGGGCAATATAGCGTGCCGAAAGCAGATTCTGGCCCGACCCGATGGCCATCTCGACCAGAATGGCGATAGGCAGGACAAAGCCGAACAAGACCGGCACCGCGCAGGCAACAAAGGCACCTATCGCCGCCAGCCCTCGCAGCCGCAGCGGCTCGACACGTTCGAACCGCCTTCCAGTGTTGTGAAATTGCGCCCGCCCTCGCATCGTTCGCTCAGCGATCGCCAAGGCCAGCGCAACCGTCAGCAGGCACAGCGCCAGCTGCGCCGCCGCGCCCCGGTCGCCCATCGAGAACCACGCCTGATAGATGCCGGTGGCAAAGGTCGGTACGCCAAAGTGAAACACCGTGCCCACGTCGGCGATGGTCTCCATCACGGCAAGCAGCACGCCGCCCGCAATCGCTGGCCGCGCCATCGGCAGGCTGACACGACGAAACGCCCCCCAGGGGCCTTGCCCCAGCGCACGCGCCGCAACCCAGGCGCTGGCCGACTGGCTCAGAAACATCGCCCGCACCAGCAGATAGACATACGGATACAGCACGAAGATCAGCATCAGCGCCGCCCCGGGCAGAGACCGGATATCGGGGAACCAATAGTCGTTCGGCCCCCAGTCCGTCACCTCACGAAGGGTGCGCTGAACAGGACCGGGGTGATCGAGAAAGGTGGTATAGGCATAGGCCAGAACATAGGCCGGAAACGCCAGCGGCAGCGGCAGGAGATATTCAAGCACGCGGCCCCCCGGAAAGCGCGTCATCGTGACCAGCCACGCGGCCCCCGTGCCGATCACCGCTGTGCCAACCGCCACCAGCGCCACCAGAAGAACCGTGTTGCCCGCCAACACCGGCAGGCGGGTGGTCGCCAGATGCAGGGCGGTCTCCCCCCCGCCTGTCAAAGCGGCCAGCACGACGGCAACCAGAGGGAACAGGCACAGCCCGCCAAGGACAAGCGCGAGGCCCTGAAAGCCACTGCCTCGGCGGCGCTTGGACGGTAAAGAAGATGTGGGTGTAACGCTCATCGATTGATGATAACCGCCCCGACCGCTGGCTTCAATTCCATCCGCACTGTCATCCCGCTGCAGGTCCAGTCCGGGTTGTGCGTTTAGGATGGAGTCAGGCTCGGACTGTTAGCCCGCACGTTGCTCATCATGCGCCGGGCCTCTGGCAATAACCTTGCAACAGGCATTGCGCAATAACCGGGTCGCTTGGCTGCGACTGCCGCGCGACAAGGAAACTCATTTTCTGGAGATCGTGTCGCATGTTCGAATTTACGCTTGCCCTTTTGCTGTTTCTCTTGCCGCTGGCGTACAGCCCGGGGCCGGGGAACATGTTCTTTGCGGCAATTGGCGCGCGCTTTGGGCTGCGTGCATCGCTGCCCGCGACCACAGGCTATCACCTGGCCACATTTATCGTGACAGCGGTCATTGGGCTTGGCTTTGCCGAATTGGCCGGGCTGAGTTCAAGTGCGTTAGAAGTTCTGCGAATTGGCGGATCGGTTTACGTCCTTTGGCTGGCATGGCTGTTCTTGCGTGCAGGCGCCACGACAGGTGTCGCCAAGGCGCGCGAGGCAACAGCGTTGGATGGGGCGATCCTGCTGATCCTGAACCCCAAAGCCTATCTGATCGTTGTCTTGATGTTCAGCCAGTTTTTGCCCGCCTCGGCGATAAGCGATGCAGCACTTGTCCTCTGGATCACGACCGTGTTCACCGTGAACAACTTCGTGGCCTTCACCATCTGGACGCTGGCAGGCGACCTTCTGTTGCGACGGTTTCGCAGTGCCTCTGCTGCGCGGCCGATAAACATTGCCTTTGGTATCATGCTCGCCGCCGTCGCGATCTGGATGCTGTTTCGGTGACGATGCGCTACTTCTCCCGCCGACCAACGGAACACAGGGGACGGTCAGAACGGCATTTGAACGTGCTGCGCCATCATCCCACCTGACCCAGTTTGTTCTGGGCGCATCCGCAGGACCGCAAGGCTGCTATCCAGAATGTCGCGCGGGATGTCGCGGCCGATGACCACGATCCGGCTTTTGCGGTCGCCCTCGGGCCAGTGCGGCAGGCTGACCGGAGGGTGAAAGATGTGCTGCACGCCATGGAATGCGAAGGGGTGGGGGATGCCTTCGACGTGCACGATGCCCTTCATGCGCAGGATATCAGGGCCGCGCAGCGCGATCAGGTTATCCAGCCAGAAATCGAAAAGATTTGCCGGGATCGGATCATCGATGGTGATGGAAACCGAATTGATCCGGGTATCGTGCAGGCTGACGGGTGCTGCGGGCGAGGGGCGGTGAAAGCCCATCGACAGGCTGGCAAAGGGGTCAGTGGCGGGGTTCGGCGCGAACAGCCCGTAGGCAGGGTTGCCGCTGCCGATCGGTTGCGTGGGTACTGTCGGCTTTGAGGGGGCATAGGCTGCGGCATTGACCCAAGCCAGCGTTTGATCTGGCGCAGCTTTGTCGTGCATCCCGCTGATGTTGAACAATACTCCGGGTGGCACGCGGCCATGATCGGCAGTGATGCGGGCCGCACCGGGGTTGATCTGCGCCAAGCGGTCCTCGAACCGGCGCAGCTCGGGCGGGGTGACAAGGTCGGTCTTGGTCAGCACGATCCGGTCGGCAAGGGCAATCTGATTGACTGCCTCGAACTGCTTATCAAGGCTCCGCGGGCCGGTGGCGGCACAGGCGGTCGTCACCACGCCGTCTAGCCGGAAGGCCTGCGCCAGTTCCCGCTCAACAAGCAGCGTGTGCAGGATCGGGGCAGGGTCGGCAAGGCCCGTCGTCTCGATCACCACACGGTCAAACGCCACCTCGCCAGCCGCCTGACGGCGCAGAAGCGCCAGCATCGCCGTCACCAGATCGCCGCGGATGGTGCAGCACAGACAGCCCGATTGCAGCAAGACCATCTCTTCGGTCGCTTCCTCGATCAGGTCGTGGTCAAGCCCGATATCCCCGAACTCATTGATGATCACCGCCACCCGCCCCATGCCCGGATCACGGATCAGGTGGTTCAGCAGCGTGGTTTTGCCAGACCCGAGGAACCCGGTCAGCAGGGTCACTGGAATGGGAAATGCAGATGCGGTCATTTCGGGCGTCCTTTCGTCACGTCGATTTCCACTTGCGTTATATTATAACATTACATTAAGCAAGGCGCTGCCATTGACTGGAGCCTGCGATGCCCACCATCCCCTTTGCCAGCCGCACGAGCATTCCGCAGGTCGAGGAAGGCACGTCCCTTGCACCCCGATTTGACGCCGATGGCCATATCCCTGTGGTCACGACCGACGCGCAGTCAGGTGAAGTTCTGATGATGGGCGTGATGACGGTGGAAGCTTTGCGCCTGACGATCCAGACCGGCGAGGCGCATTACTGGAGCCGCGCGCGCCAATGCCTGTGGCACAAGGGAGCAACCTCGGGCTTTGTGCAGCGGGTGGTCGAAGTTCGCATTGACGATGATCAGGATGCGATCTGGCTGCGGGTTGATGTGGCGGGCGGGGCGTCGTGCCATGTCGGATATCGGTCGTGTTTCTATCGGGCGGTTGACGCTGACGGCGAGCTTCGATTTGTCGAAAACGCGAAGGTTTTCGATCCGGTCACCGTATATGGTGACTCGCCGAACCCGACGCAGCTGTGATGGCGCAGCCTGGCCCTGACGCAGTGCTGCGCCACCAGATCGCCGTCTGCGTATCGTGCCGTCATTGGAGCATGACCGAACCTGGCCCCGAATTGATCACGAGGTTGCGCCAAGCGCTGCACGCCAGGGGACTGGATCAGTTTGACGTCTCCGGGGTTGACTGCATGGCGGGCTGCGATCGGCCCTGCACGGTGGCATGGTGTGCAGCGGGCAAGGCTACTTGGCTCTTTGGCGATATTGATCCAAATGCCGACATCGACGATCTGGTGGCTTTTGCCCAACTTTATGCGGCTTTGCCCGATGGCTGGTGCCGCTCCACTGAACGACCGGGAAAACTGGCCCGGTCAGCTTTGGCGCGCATCCCGGCGGCCCCATTGATGGTCACCCCGAATTTGGCCGAGCTATGACACATCTTGTCGCCAAAGGACTGACGTGGGCACCGCGCGGGGCGGCCCCGATCCTGTCGGATGTCAGCTTTACCGTGCTGCGCGGCCAGGTACTGGCAATCTGTGGGGCAAATGGTGCGGGGAAATCCACGCTATTGCGGATGCTCTATCGCTATCTGCGCCCGGATGTGGGGCGGGTGACGCTGGGCAGTGATGATCTGTGGGCGCTGTCGCCGCGGGCCGCTGCGCGCCGGGTGGCGGCTGTCTTGCAGGAACAACCCACCGATTTTGCCCTGACCGTGCGTGAGATGGTCGGCCTTGGCCGTACGCCGCACCGGTCGGGGTTTGCCGGGGCAGGGGCGCGCGACGCAGAGGTGATCGCGGCCAGCCTGCACCGGATGGACCTTGTGCGTTTTGCGGACATGCCCTTTGGCACCCTGTCAGGGGGCGAGCGGCAGCGCGTCATGGTGGCCCGCGCGCTGGCGCAGGAACCGGAACTGCTGGTGCTGGACGAACCCACCAATCACCTGGATATCCGCCATCAGTTGGAGGTGCTGTCCCTGCTGCGCGGTCTTGGCCTGACGGTGGTGCTGACGCTGCATGATCTGACGCTGGCCGCCGAACACGCCGATGCGCTGCTGATCCTGCATCAGGGCCGCCTGCTTGCGCATGGCCCGCCCTGCGATGTGCTGACGCCAGACACGATCACCCGCGCCTTTGACGTGACCGCCCGCATCGACGCCAGCGGCCCCAGCCCGCGCTATTCCTTCCACCTGTAATCCGGAGACTTCGATGAAACTTGCCGCCCTTGCCTTGCTGCTGTCCGCCACCTCTGCGGCGGCCTTCCCCGTCACGGTGAAAAGCTGCGACCGCGAGGTGACCTTCAATGCCGCCCCGACGCGGGCGATTTCAAACGATGTAAACCTGACCGAAATGATGCTTGTCCTGGGCTTGCGAGACCAGATGGTCGGCTACACCGGCATTTCCGGCTGGAAGACGCTGGACGCACAGATGCGGGAAGGCATCGCCGAACTGCCGGAACTGTCGGCCAAATATCCGACCAAGGAAGTGCTGGTCGGCGCCGAGCCGGACTTCTTCTTTGCCGGCTGGAACTACGGCATGAAGGTCGGCGGCGAGGTGACGCCCGAGACGCAGGAACCCTTTGGCATCCAGACCTACGAGCTGACCGAAAGCTGCATCCACCTTGGCCCGAAAGACAAGGTGGCGATGGAGGACATGTATAATGATCTTCTGAACCTCGGCACGATCTTCGGCGTGTCGGACCGTGCCGTGGTGCTGGTTGATGGCTACAAGGCGCGTCTGGCCGAGGTGACGGCAGGGGTGGACCGCAGCAACCCACTGCGCGTGTTTGTCTATGACAGCGGCGAAGAGGCACCGTTCACCGCAGGGAAGTACGCCATGCCCACCGCGATGATCGAGGCAGCGGGGGGCGTGAACATCATGGACGATGTCGAGAAAAGCTGGACCGAGATTGCGTGGGAGCCGGTGGTAGAGCGCAACCCGCAGGTCATCGTCATCGTGAACTACGGCGATGTGACAGCTCAGCAGAAGATCGACTTCATGAAAAACAACCCGGCTTTTGCGAGCATCGACGCCGTGGTGAATGACCGGTTCGTGGTGCTGGAATACGTCGAGGCGACGCCGGGGCCGCGCAACATTGCGGCGGTGGAAAAGGTGGTCGCGGGCTTTACGGCCAAGTGATCAACGCGGCCCGCGCGTATCGGCGCGGGCCTTTTCACCGGAGGTTCAGATGACCGACAGCACCCTGACCCACGCCACGCAACGCCGCCTGCACCTTGGGGCACGGGCCACGCTTGGCCTGTGCGTGCTGGGCGCATCCATCCTTGTGGCGGTGGCCGTGGGGGCGGTGCCCGTGCCCTTGCCAACCGTGGTGGGGGTATTGGCCAACCAACTGGCTCCGGGGCTGGTTGAGGCGACGTGGTCCAACGGACGCGAGGCGATTGTCTGGGACATCCGCTTTCCTCGCGTGCTGCTGGCGGCGCTTGTGGGGGCGGGGCTGGGGCTGGTGGGGGCGGCCTTGCAAGCTGTGACGCGCAACCCGCTGGCCGATCCGCATCTCCTTGGCATCTCGTCGGGCGCCGCTTTTGGCGCGATCCTTGCCCTGCTGCACACCGGGCTGTTTCTGGGGCTGCTGACGGTGCCTTTGCTGGCCTTTGCGGGGGCATTGGTGGCGGCGATGCTGGTGGTGGGTGTGGTTCACCTGACCGGGGCCAACGGGGCCGACCGACTGGTTCTGGCCGGTGTTGCGGTCAGCTTTATCGTGATGGCCGGGGCCAATGTGCTGATTTTCCTGGGCGATCCGCGCGCCACGCATACGGTGGTGTTCTGGATGCTGGGCGGGCTTGGCCTTGCGCAGTGGTCGCATATGGTCTGGCCGCTGGCTGTGCTGGTGCCGACAGGGGCGTGGCTGTGGCTGCGCGCGCCCGAAATGAACGCGATGAGTGTGGGGGATGAAACCGCCGCCACACTGGGCATCGCGCCTGCACGGTTCCGGCTGCAGGTGTTCGTGGCGGGGGCGCTGATCACCGGGGTTATGGTGGCGTTTTCCGGGATCATCGGCTTTGTCGGCCTGATGATGCCCCATATCGTGCGGCTGGTGATGGGCGGCAACAACGCGCGCGTGCTGCCGTTCTCGGCCCTGTTCGGCGCGATCTTCCTGATCTGGGCCGACATCATCGCCCGCGTCGTGATGGCCCCCGAAGACATGCCGATTGGTGTGGTGACCGGCCTGATTGGCGGGGCGTTCTTCGTAGGCCTTCTGGCGCGACGGCGGATGTAACGCCTAGGGGATTACGACCCGCGGTCGGCTTGTGGAGTGTTATGTTATAGTATAACTATTCTAGAACCAATGAGGCCAGCGTGATCAGACCGTTCCCGACCCATGACCATCCCCTCCAGCCAACCGGCAACGACCGGCTGGTCTTTGATGTATTGCGCGCAGCGAACGGTCCCGTTTCGGCCTATGACATCCTTGACCGGCTGAAGCCTGACCGCCCCCGGATTGCCCCCACGACCGTGTACCGCGCGCTGGAGCATCTGATCCGCGCGGGCCGTGTGCGGCGGATTGAATCGCTGAACGCCTATCTGCCCGCCACGGATACCCCTGATCGCGCCGTTGTCTTTGCGATCTGCGATGACTGTGGTCGAGTGCAGGAACGTGACGCCGGGGCCGAGGTAGGGCGCATCACCAAGGCGCTGGCCAAGGACGGCTTTCGCCCAACCCATCCTGTGGTCGAGGTGCATGGCCGCTGCGGCGACTGTGACGCGGGCACAGACAACGGGGCGGGGGCCAAGGCGTGACCGGGTTCAGCCTGATCCTGTCGGGGCTTGGCCTGCGGCTGGCTGTGGCGGCAGTGGTGTGGGGCCTGCTGTGGGCGGCCTTTGCGGTCGTGGTGGGTTAAGCCATGCCAGCCATCGTCTTGCAGGATCTGACGCTGGGCTATGACCGCCACCCTACGGTGCATCATCTGGATGCGACAATTCCATCAGGCAGTTTGACAGCGATTGTCGGCCCCAACGGCGCTGGGAAATCGACCCTGCTCAAGGGCATCATCGGCGCGCTGCGTCCGCTCGAGGGGCACATATCGTTGGCGAAATCGCGCGTGGCCTATCTGCCGCAACAAGCCGAGATTGACCGCAGTTTTCCTGTGTCGGTGCGCGATCTGGTGGCCATGGGGCTTTGGGCGGACATCGGCCCCTTTGGCCGGATCACCGCAGGGCATGCTGACCGGATTGCTATGGCCCTTGCCGCCGTGGGGTTGACCGGGTTTGAGCGCCGCCCGATTGGTGCGCTCTCGGGTGGGCAGATGCAGCGGGTGCTCTTCGCACGGCTGTTGCTGCAAGAGGCGCAGGTGATCCTGCTGGACGAACCCTTTACTTCCATCGACGCCAAGACCGCCGCCGATCTGATGGCGCTGGTTCAGCGCTGGCATGGCGAGGGGCGCACCGTGGTGGCGGTGCTGCATGACCTTGACACCGTGCGGGCACAGTTCCCCAACACCCTGATGATCGCGCGCGAGATGGTCGCACACGGGCCGACCGCATCGGTGCTGACGCCCGCCAACCTCTTGCGCGCCCGCCAGATGTGCGAGGCGTTTGATGAGGACGCCGCCGTCTGTCTGCCCGAGACACGCAAACAAAACCGAGGCGCGGCATGATCGACCTGATCATCTCCCCGTTCCTCGACTTCGCCTTCATGCGCCGCGCGCTTCTGGGCTGCATCGCCATATCCATCGGGGCCACGCCCATTGGCGTCTTCCTGATGCTGCGCCGGATGAGCCTGACCGGCGACGCGATGGCCCATGCCATCCTGCCCGGTGCCGCTGTAGGGTTCTTGGTGTCTGGCCTGTCGCTGGGCGCGATGACCATCGGCGGCTTGGTGGCGGGCATGGCTGTGGCGCTGCTGTCGGGCTTTGTCACCCGCATGACCGCGCTGAAGGAAGACGCAAGCATGGCCGCCTTCTATCTGATCAGTCTGGCCGCAGGGGTACTGATCGTGTCGGTCAAGGGCAGCAGCGTGGACCTGTTGCATGTGCTGTTCGGCACGGTGCTGGCGCTGAATGATGATGCGCTGGTTCTGCTCTGTTCGATTGCCACGATCACATGGTTTGCGCTGGCAGTGCTGTTTCGCCCGCTGGTGCTGGAATGTGCCGATCCGCAGTTCCTCGCCTCGGTCAGCCGAATGTCGGCGATCACGCATTTCGGCTTTCTGGCCTTGGTGGTGCTGAACCTTGTCGCCGGGTTTCAGGCGCTTGGCACGCTGATGTCGGTCGGCCTGATGATCCTGCCCGCCGCAAGCGCCCGATTCTGGGCGCAAGGCATTGCCGGGATGATCGGCGTGGCGATCCTTGTGGCGGTGGCGTCCAGCATCACCGGCCTTCTGTTGTCCTACCACGCATCCCTCCCCACCGGCCCTGCGATCATCCTGGTTGCGGGCGCACTCTATGCCGCTTCGGTCATCTTTGGCCCGCAAGGCAGCCTCATGGCGCGCTATCTGCCGCGCCCCCATCTGCAATCCTGAAAGGATAACCCCATGCATCGCCGTATGTTTCTTGGCCTGACGACTGCCCTTGCCATCCTGCCAATGTCGGCCTTTGCCCAAGACAAACTGCCCGTTGTCGCCAGCTTTTCCATCCTTGGCGACATGGTGGCCGAAGTTGGTGGCGACCGGGTTGCCGTGACCACGCTGGTCGGCCCGGATGGTGATGCGCATGTCTACGCGCCGACCCCGGCCGATGCGCAGACGGTGGCTGCAGCAAGGGTGGTATTTGTCAACGGCATTGGGTTCGAGGGCTGGCTTGACCGGCTGATCGAGGCGTCGGAATTCAAGGGGCCGGTTGTGGTGGCCACCGATGGCATCAAGGCGCTGGAAATGGTCGAGGAAGGCCATGACGATCATGCCGAAGGCGAGGCGCATGCCGAGGGTGAGGCGCATGACCACGATGACCATACGGGCCACGATCACGGTGCTGTTGATCCTCATGCCTGGCAAAGCATCGATAACGCCAAGATTTACGTCTCCAACATCGCGCAGGCCCTGATTGCCGCCGATCCGGCTGGCGAAGAGGTCTATTCCGCAAACGCCACCGCCTATCTGGCCGAGCTTTCGGGGCTCGATGCCGAGATCAGGGCCGCGATGATCGCTCTGCCGGAAGACCGCCGGTCGGTCGTCACATCGCATGATGCGTTCGGCTACTTCGCTGCCGCCTACGGCATGACCTTCCACGCGCCCGAAGGCCTCAGCACCGAAGCCGAAGCCTCTGCCGCCGATGTGGCCGCCCTGATCACCCAGATGAAGGCCGAAGCGATCCCGGCCGTGTTTGTAGAAAACATCACCGACAGCCGGTTGCTGGAACAGATCACATCCGAGACCGGGGCCCAGATCGGCGGCACGCTGTTCTCCGATGCCTTGTCCGGCCCCGATGGCCCGGCCGGCACTTACCTTGCCATGATGCGCCACAACGTGGCCACCCTCACCGCAGCCTTGAAGGAATGACCATGACCGCACAAATCCCCGTCACCGTCCTCACCGGGTTTCTCGGCGCAGGCAAGACCACGCTTCTGAACCGCATCCTGACCGAAAACCACGGCCGCAAGTTTGCCGTCATCATCAACGAATTCGGTGAGACCGGCATCGACAATGACCTTGTCACCCATGCCGACGAGGAAGTGTTCGAGATGAACAACGGCTGCATCTGCTGCACCGTGCGCGGCGATCTGATCCGCATCATCGGCGGGCTGATGAAGCGCAAGGGGCTGGACGGCATCCTGATCGAAACCACCGGCCTTGCCGACCCCGCTCCGGTGGCGCAGACGTTCTACGTCGATGCCGATGTTGCAGCCCGCACCCGGCTGGACGCAATCCTGACCGTGGCCGATGCGGTGAACCTGTCCACCCATCTGGACGAGAGCCACGAGGCCGCCGAGCAGATCGCCTTTGCCGACATCGTGCTGTTGAACAAGACTGATCTGGTGGATGCCAACGCCCTGACGGCGGTCGAGGCGCGGCTGCGCAGCATCAACCCCACGGCCCGCATCATCCGCACCGCGCGCTGCGCCGTGGATCTGGATCAGGTGCTGGGCCTGAAAGCGTTTGAGCTGGAGCGCGTGCTGGAAATCGAGCCCGACTTCCTGACCGAAGACCACGCCCATGAGCATGATGACGAGGTCACCAGCATCTCGCTGCACTCCGATGTGCCCATGAACCCGGATGCGTTCCAGATTTGGTTCAGCAAACTCCTGCGCGAAAAGGGCCAAGACCTGCTGCGCTCCAAAGGCATCATCGACATGGCGGGCGAGGATCAGCGCTATGTCATTCAGGGCGTGCATATGCTGATGGATGGCAACCTGCTGGGGCCATGGCCGACCGACAAGCCGCGCCAGACCAAATTGGTGTTCATCGGTCGCAATCTTGACAGCATGAATCTCCGCGAAGGGTTCGAGGCATGCAAGGCGGCGTGACGATCCTTGATCCAGTGGCGCGCACAGCCGAGCCGACGGCCATCGAAAAGCTGGGGCGGTATTTCATCTGCGATGCGGTGCCGACCTGTACGGTGGCTTTGGATGACACCGTTTTTGCAGGCTTTGGCGACGGGGTGGTGCGGATCTTCCGCCCCGACCTGCCGATGCAGGAAGTGCCTGTCCATCGGGGTACGGTGCTGTGCATGGCTCGCCATAGCGCGGGCGTGCTGACCGGGGGCGATGACGGACGGGTCTTGAAGATCAGCGATGATGGCGAGGTAACGGAGATCGCCAGCCACGGGCTGCGGTGGGTGGATTGCATCGCGTCTCACCGCAAGGGCGCGTGGGCCGCATCCGTGGGCAAGACGGCGCACGTTCACGATGCAGACGGGAGGGCGCATAAGCTTGACCATCCCAGCACTGTGGGCGGCCTCGCCTTTGACCGCAAAGGCGAGCGTCTGGCCGTCGCACATTACGGTGGGGTCACGCTCTGGACGCGCGGGCGGCGCGACTGGAAACCGTCATCGCTGAAATGGGCGGGCAGCCATGTGGGGGTGACATGGAGCCCGGACAACCGGTTTATCGTCTCGACCATGCAGGAGAACGCCCTCCACGGCTGGCGGCTGCGCGACAAGGCCGACATGCGGATGTCGGGCTATCCGGCAAAGGTGAAGTCGATGGATTGGGTGGGAAAACTGCCGTTCCTCGCTTCCAGCGGAGCGCAAGAGGCGATCTGCTGGCCGTTCGATGGCGCCAATGGCCCGATGGGGCAAAAGCCGCTGACGCTTTGCTATGATGGCGACACGCTGGCAACCGCCGTCGTGGGCCTGCCCGGCCATGATGGTCTGCTCTGTGGGTTTGACAACGGTGTGGTGCTGTTCAGCGAGATTGATCCCATCGCCCAGCCCCGTGTCATCAAGCGCCGCAGCGGGGCTGCGATCACCCATCTGGTGGTGACCCCGGACAGCGGCTGGATGCTGGCCGCCGCCGAAGACGGGGTGGTGCTCTGGGCCCCATTAGGGCCAACAGGCTGATGTTGGGCCTCTTCAAACGCAGGCCCGCCGCCGATCCGGTGGTGACAGAGCGGCTCAAGGCGTGGGTCGGGTCACTCATGGGCACCTCTATAAATTGCCCCATCCCCCGCACTTCGGTATGGTGAGACAGTGAACTGGCATTGGGGATGCAACGATGGCGCAGATGGGTTTTTTCGATCTTTCGGACCGTTACGCGAGCCTCGATGCCAAAAGGGATCCGCTGGTCGAAATTGATGCCGTCGTGCCGTGGGAGGAGTTTCGTCCGGCTCTTGAGCGGGTCTGGCGCAAGCCTGTTGCGGATCGCAAGTCCCGCGCGGGGCGCAAGCCGATAGATGCGGTGCTGATGTTCAAGACGCTGGTTCTGAGCGCGCTTTACAACCTGTCGGATGATCAGATCGAATATCAGGTCCGCGACCGGCTTTCCTTTATGCGCTTCCTGGGGTTGGGCCTTGGTGACCGGGTGCCCGACGCCAAGACGGTGTGGCTGTATCGCGATGCGCTGGCGCAGGCCGAAGGTGGAGGAGTTGTTCGGGTTGTTTGACGGTCATTTGGCGCGGCGGGGCTACATTGCGCGCGGCGGTCAGATCCTGGACGCCTCCATCGTGCCGGTGCCGCGCAATCACAACACGCGCGATGAAAACGCAACGATCAAGAAGGGCGAGGTCCCCGAGGATTGGGCTGATAAGCCAGCGAAACGGGTGCAAAAGGATGTGGACGCACGTTGGACGAAAAAGCACGGCAAGAGCCACTACGGCTACAAGAACCATGTGAATGTGGACCGCACGCATAAGCTGGTCCGGCGCTACCACGTCACCGACGCCGCTGTGCATGACAGCCAGGCAGTGGATCATCTGCTGATGCAGGGCAACACCGGGTCTGGCGTGTGGGCGGATGCTGCTTATCGGTCCGAGGAGATGGAGGCCAAACTCCGCGCCTTAAAACTGAAAAGCCACATCCACCGCAAGGGCAATCGGGGCAAGCCGCTGACCGACCAGGCCAAGGGCAGCAACCGCACCAAATCCACCGTGCGGGTCCGGGTTGAGCACATCTTCGGCGCGCAGGCCAACGACATGGGCGGCACCCTGGTGCGCACCATCGGCTTGGTGCGGGCGAAGGCCAAAGTCGGCATGAAGAATCTCGCCTACAACATGCGCCGCCTCGGCCAACTGGGTCGCATCAACCCGCACCCAGCCTGAAAACGGTCGGCCAAGGACGCAGATCGCCCCGCGCATCGCTAAAAACGGCCCTGAACCGAAGGTCCGCGAGGCGAAATGGGCGGCAGATCATAAAAACCAAGGCAACAATCGGTCAGCTGAAGGTCGCTGCCGCGCTTCGGGCAGAACCTGCTATGCCGTTGCCGCGAAAACAGTCAAAAATCGAGGTGCCCTCATGGGCCTGTCGGACAAGGACACCATCATGCTGGCGGAGCTTGCCTGCAAGGATCCGGCCTGCCTCGACCAGGAAACCGTGATCACCGTCGTCCGCGCCGATCGCCACAAGTTCGTTCTGCGGTTCCCCGGCCCGATGGTGGGTGTGACCGAGGCGGACGTACAATCCCTTTCAAAAGATCTTTAGCTCACACAAACACAGTGAGCGGCTGGGGACCTACCTTTAAGCTCGCGGCGCAAGACCCTTGCCGATGTCCGACATGCGTTGTGCGCTCGCAGACAGGCACTCGTAGGAATCCTTCTCGATCACGGGTTGCCGTAGCCAGAGGCGAATAGAAAAGCGGCAAAAAAGCCACGCGAGCTAAAGACGGGCCCGTCGATCTGACGATGACGATAGCACCGGGTCTCTTATGGACCGGAAGCTGGCAGAAGCGCGCCACGGGTTATGTCCATCAAATGCTGCTGGTGGGAATATTGAGCTTTGCCATCGCAGCCTACCTGAAAACGCCCACTGGTCGAGTATTTCCGCCCGAAGCGATCACTCAGGCGATCACTTTCGTCGGAGTGGTGCCGCGCATTCTTACCTTAAGCTTTGTGCCGCTAGGGCCGGATCAATCTGGGCGCCCCACTCGCAACCCACCCGTGCCGGATCGATCGTGCCGTCGGGCAGGGTGGTGATCCACCCGGTGGCAATGGCTTTTCGGACCGCTGCTTCAGAGACCCCGCGTTGCGCGGCATAGCTTCGCCGGGATACTCCCATTCTGACCGAAACCTCATCTATTCAGTGACTTAGAAGTTGCTCTCTTTCGATCTCGTGCGCTGTCTGCAGCCATCGCAACGCAACGGAGACCGCCATGAATACCGCAACCAAGCCCCTGACGAACCACGAAGAATTCTGCCTCAAGAACGCCGCGCACTTTGTCGCCGCCCGCGGCCGGACGCCCGCCACCCGCACGCGCGCGCAATTCGCGACCCTGCCCGAGGCGCAGGCTTACGGCACGGCGATCGGTGACGGCCGGACGATGATCTACGCGGTCACAACCCTCGGGCTTTCCGCCCACATCACCAACGCCTGAAGGAACCCGACCATGAAAACCAAAGCCCTGACCGCCGCGCAGATCGATACGCTCGCCCAGCGCCTTTCCGACACGCCGATCGAACCCGGCGCCAGCGCGAAGAAGGCGGGTGACGCTTTCGCCCGCTTGCTGGCGGCAAGGATTGGCGCCGCCCGCGCCACCCTTGCCTTCACGTCGATAATGACGGCCGACACCTTCGATCAGGCCGAGGCCCGGCTGACCTTGGTGCTGGACTACGGCAACCCCGATCCTGCGGGCGAGGTAATTCCGGCGCCCGTCGACGAACCAAAGGCGGCAGCTTCCTCCGCTATCGGCAAGCGTCAAGCCGTTCTCAATCAGGCGCAAACCGGTGCGCTACCGCAGGCGCCGGATTTCTCCAAGCCGACCCACGCCAGGTTCCGCGCCAAGCTTGCCCAGATCGTCGCCTTGGCTGAGGCGGGCGACATCGCCGGTTTGCGCGCTTTCGAGATCAACCCGGTCTCAAGCAGCCCGAAGGCCATGGCCCGCTACCGCGACCTTTGTGTGATCGCCATAACTGCCCGCGCGCAGGTGGCCGCATGAAGATCACCCGCGAATTCGCCCCGGCTGATCGCTACGTCTATGATTTCGGGCTCTGCAGCTACGAGAAGGGCTGGGCGCAGATCGATACGGCACAGGACGCCGCGTATTTCGGGACATGGGCCGACCCGACCCGCCTGATGATCTTCAGCTATTGCGAGGGTGACACGACCTTGAAGGAGGCCGCCTCGCCCGAGGAGTTCGCAGCTGAACTGCGCGAGATCGATGCTTGGAACCGGGCGCACGGCTATGGCCCAGCGCGGATCGATCCGGGGTTTGATCCGCAGATGAAGGCTGCATTCGTAGCGTTGGGGCTGGAGGAAATGCTGCACTGAAGGGGCGGCGCTTCCCTTGGCCAGAGGTGCCGAGATGGTCCGTCCGCAGCGCAGGCCAGACTGGCCGAAGATCACGATTGGTTCAATGCACGCCCCGCGCCCGCAACCGATCTGGCGTGACGAGACCGCGTGACAGCATCGCGTCGCGGATTGTGTTGCTGATCGCGTTGGCGGGCAGGTAGCGGTCGGAGTTGACCATGTCTGCGTAAAAGGCCGCGAGTTCATCGGCGCTGGGTCGTGCGCCCTCTGTGCGTTTGGGCTGGCGTTTGCCGGTCGGGGCCTTCGGGGAGGTTGCTGCGAGTTGAGCGTCACGCTCGGCGGCGCGTTCCATCGCCCGGTCCAGTGCCTTGGGCCCATCAGGCGGGGCAGGGTGGTCCCTCCGGGTTTCGGTGGCGGTTTCTATGATCCGATCCTCGGTGAGGCCAAGGTCGTCGATCCAGCGGCGCACATGGGTTTTGGCTGGCCAGCCTTGCCACCAGGCAGGCAGGGTTCCGTTCGGATCAAGGCCGAGCGCGGTCAGCAGCTCTGCGAAGAAACGATCAAAATCGATCTCGCGCGCAGCTGCGTCCTCCTCCTCCTCCTTTACTGGTTTAGTTAAAGGTTCCCTTACAAGGTTATACTCCGGATTCCGGAGATGGCTTTGGGCAAAATCCGGCTCTGTTGCACAAATCCCGTGAGGGATTCATCTTGTGAATCCAGCGTGGTAGCTGGACGGCATGAGCAGACCCATACCCCCCGCCTACAAGACCAGGAACTGGCCCGCCTATAACGAAGCGCTGAAGCGCCGCGGCTCGCTGACGATCTGGTTTGATACCGCCATGATCTGGGAGGCTGCGCCGACAGGTAAGCGCGGCCGACAGCCTGACTATAGCGATGCCGCGATCCAGACCTGCCTGACCATCAAGGTGTTGTTTGGCATGGCGCTCAGACAGACGACTGGCTTCGTCGAAAGCCTGCTGGGGCTCATCGATTTGGATTGGGCTGTGCCCAATTTCAGCACGCTGAGCCGTCGCCAGAAGACCCTGAAGGTCAACATCCCCCACCGCGGCTCGCAAGGCCCGCTGCATCTTCTGATCGATAGCACCGGGATCAAGGTTGAAGGCGAAGGTGAATGGAATGCGCGCAAGCACGGCGGCACCAAACGTCGGGTCTGGCGCAAGATTCACATCGGGATAGACGAGAAAACACTGGAAATCCGCGCAGCCGAGTTCACCACCAGCGATGTCGGTGACGCGCCGATGCTGCCCGAACTGCTCGACCAGATCCCGCCCGATCAGGAGATCGCCAGCGTCACCGCTGATGGCGCCTTCGACACACGCAAGTGTCACGACGCCATCGCCGCCCGCGGTGCGGCCGCCATCATTCCGCCCCGCAAGAACGCCAAGCCATGGAAGCCCGACACCCCCGGGGCAATCGCCCGCAACGAAGCCCTACGCGCGTCGAAACGCTTCGGCCGAACCATCTGGCGACGATGGAGCGGTTATCACCGCCGAAGCCGCGTCGAGACGAAGATGCACTGCGTCAAATTGCTGGGTCAGCGCCTCATGGCGCGGGACTTTGACCGTCAGGTCGCCGAGTTTCAGGTCCGTGTAGCCGTGCTGAACGGCTTCACGGCGCTCGGTATACCCGTCACTGAAGCCGTGGGATGAGTCTGTCCAGGGAAAGGGGAGATCTGTCTGTCACCCGATTTGTGCAACAGAGCCTCGCAGAGTTGGACGATTGATCCATACTGATATTCTTGCGGTGGGTTGCGGGCCAGCGATGGTACATAGACGGCTTTTGCGTGCTTGCGGTTCCAGTGATCCATCAGCCTGCGCAGGCCCCACGATGCGGCGATACGATCTCTGACATCCAGAAGCAGCAGCGCACCGTCAAGATCGGTGATCTTGCCCGTTGTCTGATCGAACCCGGTGATCCGCAGCGCGAGCCCAGTATCAGGATGGAAATCGCCGCCTGCCCGGTACACGCCGCCGAAATTGATCCTGTCCGGGCGCCCTGTCTTGTCCGCATAGCCGAACTCGCGGAGGAAGGCCTCGACGCCATCACGATAAATGCCGCCGGTGGGCTCTGGTGTCATCAGCGTCACCGGGCTCTTGGGCCGGTAGTTGGTGAAGTCGCTGACACCGTATTGCTTAACCTCCCAGCCGAGGAAATCCGGCTCGGAGTAGCCGTTGGGCGATATACCAAGCTCGGCTTCGAGAGTGTAACCGCCACCGTTCATTGCGCTGTAGGGCTCGGGGAGCCCGCTGCGGCCGATTTTTTGGGATTGTATCCAGCCCTTCAGGTGGATCGCCCTGAGCGCGGCAACAAGAGCGTCGCGGGAATTGCCAACCCCGGCCCGAAGAGGCGTCAGATCGAGAAACACTCCGGCCAGTTCAGTGATGGCTGCTGCGTCGAGGCCAGCGACAACAGGGTGGTCTGATGCTGCTGCGAAGCCAATGATGCGGCCGTCGCCGCATATCCCAAGAAACAGAACCCGGCCCGGATCGCGGGACCGCATGAGGTCACCTGGTGCGCGTTCGACGCTGCGCAGAAAGCCCGACATCCGCACTTCGGGGTATTTTGGGTAAAGGATCAGTTGGGCGTCTGGCGCGGGTGACAGGCCGGATTCATCGATCCAAAAAAACCGCACGTCGGCCTTGTCGCGGCGTCGAATGCTGCCAGCGATGACAGTCTCGTCGCTCGTCACAGGCGCGTGCGGCAGAACGTTCAGCGCGCCGAAGCCACCGCCGAGATAAACTTGGTTCTTCGAGTTGTCATTAGCCGCAAGGCGTTTTGCGTAGAAACGCACGGCCCCCTGAGCCTGCATCATGTCCAGCAGTTTGTTCAGTGAATCGATCAACCGACTGGCCCTGAATGGAAAAGTGCATGCCAGAACCCTCGAGAAAAGCAGCAGCGTTGTCAATCACTTCGCCGACCGGCAGCCGCCCCGGCCCCTTGATTGCGCACTCCCAGATCAGGCCAATCCGCCAGCCCGCAGTGCTGAGCACTGCCTCATTCCGCAAGTCGCGGCGCACATTGCCGCCGATTTTCTCCCGCCAGAAGTCCTCCCGGGACTTTGGCCAGTGAAACTGCGGACAGTCATGCCCATGCCAGAAGCAGCCGTTTACAAACAGAACCGCACGGAATTTGAGAAATACTAGATCAGGCTTTCCTAGGAGCAACCGGTCGTGCAGCCGATACCGGAACCCTTGCCGGTGCAGCAGTTTGCGGATCAGCAGCTCAGGCTTTGTGTCGGAGCCCCTGATCGCCGCCATATTCCGGCTGCGGGTTTCGGGATCGTGGACGTCAGCCAACCTTCAGGGCCGGAGCGTCGGCTGCCTGCCGCATTACTGTCGCGATATGCGGCTGCATGATGCGCGCGACCTCGGCAAACACCGGCACGGCTACCGAATTGCCAAACTGCTTGTAGGCTTGGGTGTCAGAGACCGGGATGCGGAAATCGTCGCCATATCCCATCAGCCGGGCACATTCACGCGGGGTCAGGCGCCTTGGGTTGTTCCCCTCCCCACGACTGATCAGAATCTCGGAGCCGTCCTTGTAATAACGCGCTGAAAGCGTCCGTGAGATGTTACTTCCATCGACGAGGCCGAAGCCAAATCCGTTGCCCTTGGCTTTGTGCTTGGCCGCATAATCCTGAAGATACTGCCAGAGCCCGGGTGTGAGAGTATACTTGACGTTGATGCGCGCATCGGGGCCGACGGTGAAATGCCCTTCCGGCTGCTCGCTGCCATCCTCCGGGTGAAGGATATCCCGCAAGCGCCGGTGGCCATAGGCGGGCAGGGCGAGATCGTCCCATGAAAAAGCGACCTTGTCCCGGAAGCCCACCATGACGATGCGCTCCCGATGCTGAGGCACGAAATGGCCCGCATCTATAACGCGCAGGTGGAGAGAATAGCCCAGTTCCTCGGCCAGCTTGCGCCGGATAACTTCGAAGGTGCGGCCGCGGTCATGGCTGGTCAGGTTCTTCACGTTCTCAAGCAGGAACGCCGCTGGCCTGTGAGCTTTCAGGATGCGCAGGACATCGAAGAACAGTGTGCCTTGCGTTTCATCCTGGAACCCGTGCAGCCTGCCCAGCGCATTCTTTTTTGACACCCCGGCGATCGAGAACGGCTGACAGGGAAAGCCCGCCACCAGAACATCATGATCGGGAATGTCGGCAGCATCCACGTCGCGGATATCACCGGCAATCGGCCGGTTGTCCGGGAAGTTAGCAAGATAGGTCTGCTGGGCAAACCGGTCCCATTCCGAGGTGAACACGCACCGGCCCCCGGCAGACTCCATCGCGCGGCGAAGCCCGCCAATCCCCGCGAAGAGATCAACGAAGGTGAAAGACGGCGCCGTCGGCATCCCAGCCTGCCGTGCAGCAACTTTCATACGCATCAGCTCCAGCACGCCTTCCCGGGGCTGTTCATCGCCCCGCTTGAAGCGATATATATGACCCTCAGAATAGTCGAGAACCTTGGCGGCCTCTGGAACGGTGTAGCCTGCCTTCAGAAGCAGTTCCTCGAACTCGGTCATCGTTGCTCATCCGTCTGGGTATTTTTCTGACACAATGTCGGAGTGATTCCCCATTTTCAAGAACATTTAGCAAACGACTGGTTCCAAATCAGTTAACGAGAGGCGGCTACCTTCATTGGTTTAAGCTAACCTCGGTCCCTCGGCCGGAGAGAGGAGATCGGGGATCGGCGGTAGTGTACGAAACAGGTGATTCCGAAGTGGGTCAACAATAGGTCAACCTGTCTAACTGCCTCGTTCCCCGTTTGGACCCGTCCGCTGCGGTTGGCTGCGGCGCGACGCAGTTAGAAAGCAACGCCAGTTCAATGGCTTATCGCGTAACCTATTGAAATCAAAGGATCGCCGATCCTCCGGCAGAAGCGGCTCATAACCTGAAGGTCACAGGTTCAAATCCTGTCCCCGCAACCAAAAAAACTAATAACTACAATGCATTACGCCCCGCCAACCGCGGTGATTTTTGCTGTCCAAAATCCAGGTCAACAATAGGTCAACAAAATCGCGAAAACCGCAACGATTCCAGTTGGATAGTAGTCCGACAGGACGCCGACCGCGCCAAAACTGCAGAAGGCCGCGCTCAATCGGGACGGAGGCTGATCTGTAACTGGGCAAGCTCCTCGGGGACTATATCGTTCCGAACTTGATCCAGCAGCGCCAGAAGATCGTCCTGTCGGGGCTGCCCGAATGCCAAGCGGTAAAGCGCGACCGAACGGTTCAACCAGGACAGCCGTGTTTCCTCTCGACTGAACGGAAGCGACAGAATGTGGCGCTCGACCTTGATCGGGCCATCCATCACCCAGAATGGTTCGAGATCGCCCTTGTGCTTTGCTCCGGCATGCGCTGCGTCGAACATGCTGGCCCAAGGATCGCTTGCCTGACCGTCAAGCGCATCTTGAAAATGCCCTGTGACAAGGTTCAGCCGGACCGCATGGTTCTTGTAACGGTGGACGCGGCCTTCGCGCTGCTCCATGTCGACTGGATTGCCTGGCAGGTTCCAGTGGACGACGCGGTGACAGTAGGGGTGGAAATCCAGCCCTTCCTGTCCGACGGATGTTGACGCCAGAACGAACGGTTTGAAGGGAGAGTTGAAGGCCGTGCGGACCAGACCGGTCCGGTTTACGCCGGTCTCATCCTCGCCTTTCTGGGCCAATCGCATGGCAAATCGGCCGCGTAGCGTGATCGGGTGCGTTTGCACGATGCGGCCACGCTGCAAGGTATAATGGTTCAACTCGATCTGTGCAGGGCGTAGCGACAGCGCTTCGGCCATACGTTCAGCGATTACGCGTACGGCAGAGACCGGCGCATGGCCAACCTGCCCTTCCGCCTCGAACAGAACATGGGTGTACTCGTCCAGGACAGACTGCAGGTCATGTTCGGCCGAATGACGCAAGACAGCCCGCCAGTATACATCGCCTTCGGCGCGCAGGAGCGCCTGCGATTCCGGCTGGTTGAACAGCGTCCGGAACGCCATGCCCACATGCGTGGCGGCGGAAAGAAGGGCGGGATCGTCCAATGATAGACCAGGTGCGATGCGAGATAACGCGCGCAGCGCGCAGGTTGCCGGGCTGCCCAGCGCCACATCGACAAGATGGGCGAGGACTTGCTCTGTGTCTGCGCGGCCGATCGGCTGTTTGGCTGCTTGCGCGAGATCAGCCAGATGATCTGGCCAAGCTTCCTCGTCACCCTCCTGCCGCAAGGTGGGGCTGCTCAGCCAACCTGCAAAGCCAGTTGTCGAGATATCGAGGGCGGCAGCACTGCTCCAGTCCCAACCGCCTTCCGCGGCCTCGGTGCAGCGGTCTGTCAGGTTTTCGGCAAGCGGGCGCAATCTATTTGCCGCGGCGCGACGCATCGCGTCGAGATCGGCAAAGGGGCCATCCTCGCGCAGCAAGGTCAGCGGATCGGCCAGCGCCGCCAGACGGGGCGAGGGGATCACCAGTTGCAGCGCACGCAGACCCGCAAGGCGACCTTGGGCGCGGCGGAACTGCAAGGGGCGTGTGGTCGGTGGATCGGTATAGCCGTGGTCCTTGCCCATCCCCATCTGCCGCTCGGCCTCATAGGACAGGAACCCGGCGATCGCATCGGGGACCATCGTCCATTCCGAGAAGATCAGCATCTTGCTGACCGGCTGGCTGGTGCCAAAGTAGGGCATCGAGGGCGCGATCCACAGGCGGCGCGCCATGCCTTCGGCAAAGGCCAATTCTGCCAGTTTGCGCATCCGACCATTGGCCGGGGTCAGCGGAGCATAGCTTTCCACAGTTTGCGGAGCGATCTGCAGGGGGATTGCCGCCTTCATGGCAGAACGAAGGGCGGGCGAAGGGGCCTTGGCCTGCTCTTTCAGCAGATCGGCCAGCTTGTAGCCACGCATCAGGTTCAAAAGCCACGGCGAGGATTTCCAGTATTCCACGGTGCCTGGTGCCCCGGCCGCAGCCGCCACCGCCGCGATGGCGCGCGCCTCGATAAGGTCGCCCGCGGTCAGGTCTAGCTCATGACGCACCTCCCGGATCATGGCGTCGCGGTCTGCCGTCTCTGACACGCGTTCCGTGCGCGCGATGATCCGGCGCAACTGCCCCTCAATCCCGTGCCGGATGGTTCTGGCGTTCTCGAATCCTCCTGGCAGCGCCTGCATCGCCTTGCGAAAGTGGCGCATCTCGACGGCGATCTCGTCGCGACGGCGCTTGCCATCTTCAGCACCGAAAAGGAATTCCAGCACGTCGAGGAAATCGCGGTGGTGATCGCCCTCTTCCGGTGCGTCGCCCGCAAGTGTCAGCATACGGTAGGGTGTTGCTGACAGCAGCAAGGTCTTGGCGCTGTTGCCCATGCTGTCAGTATGGTTGAACAACTGGCGCGCCAGATCGGCCGCCTCGCTGTCGCCGTGCAGAAGATCGTGAAATCGCTGGAACTCGTCGAGGATGATCAGATCAGGTTCGAGGGACTGAACCGAGGCCTGTGCCAGCATTCCTCGCAATTCACCGATCACGGCGGTGCAGGCGTGACGCAGGTCGCCGTCGACCTGCCGATAGCGCGCGACCTCGGCACAAAGATCATCGATCCGCGTGATCAGGCCGGGGCTGGAGGCAACAGCATCCTGAAACCGGTTCGCAATTTCGCGGTCCACTGGCAGGGTCGCGACCCGCGCACGCTCCCCCTCCCAGCCAGTTTCACCCGACCAGCCCTGAAACAGCCGGACTGCGCCTTTGGGGTGGGCCAGGCGACCATCCAGCAGCCGCAGGATCAGCGCCCGCTCGCGCGCCCAGCCGCCCGAGGATTTCAGATCGAAGGTTGTTCCGGGCGTCAGGCTGATGAAGTTCACCCTGTTGTGGCGCAGACTGTTTTCCCCACCCAGCACCAAGGGCAGCAGGGTCAGCCGCGTCGGCAGCACCTTCGCCTCGCGCTCCATCACGTTGAGACGGGCGAGGTTTTGCGCGGCGATCGCGCCGTTGGAACAGACATAGATGATGTCGATTCTTGGCACCTTTTCCCAAAGCGCCTCGATCGTGCGGGCAATCACGCCGCGGGCCACCATGGTCTTGCCGAGGCCCACCTCGTCGGCCACGAGAAACTGGCGCGTGGCGTCGGCATCGGTCAGCAGGCGGCGGCAGACGTGATCTACCGTCGCGCGCTGGAAAGCCTTGAGGGGGGCCAGCGCCGGGCCGGGGTCAAAGCGGGCGTCAGCCACGGCGCACCTCGCTCAGCAAAACGCTGCGGAACACCTCCCACAATGCTGCGAAACGGGGCGGAATGACCAGTTCCCCATCCGCGCCCTTGGCATCGCCCAGCCGGGTCATCAGCCGCTCGATGTCGCGCAGGCGGCGGCCGTCGCCGGAGAGCGACCGGACCATATCCTCCAGGATTGGTGCATCGTCGGCAAAGCCTGCAAAGCCAAGGAAGCTACCCTTGCCACCTTGCAGGATGATCTGCGCCGCCGCCTGCGGATCACCCAGAAGCAGGCGGATGTAGCGCAGGAACGCCTCACGGTTCTCGATGATGCTGCGCAGGATTTCGGCTGTGCGCGCGTCGGGCAGGTCCTTGAGCGTGGTGCCGAGGGTAAAGACCAGTTCGGCCCCGGTTTCGAGGTCAGTCAACCGCACCCCCAGCCAGCGCGTCACATCGGCCAAGGCGAACTGGCCAAGGTGCAGGCCGGTGCGCCCAAGCGGGGCCATGAGGGTGAGGGCATGGTTCGGGCCAAGCGTCAGCGGCCAAAGTTCGGCGCGAAGGCCGTCGGGCAGGGCCATCTTGCTGCGCGCTGTCAGGGTCAGGCTGATCCGGTCCTCCACTGCAGGGGCGCAACGCAGGGTCAGGTCGGCTGCCGCCAGCGCCTTGCGCACCGCATCAAGGCGCGCCTCGGCCGCCACGGCCGGATCGGGGGGAGGTGCCGTGGCCGGTGGTTGCCACGGCCGCAGAAACCGGCCCAGCCGTTCCGGCGCGATGTGATCGGCCACCCAACCCATCCTGCGGGACGGGCCCGACAGCGTGGCAAACACTTCGACATTGCTGCCGTTCAAAAGGGCGGCCGCTGTGGCGTTACCCGATCCGACCGTCAGGTCTGTCGTCGATTCCGGTCGCGGGTAGCGTTCGGTCACAAAGACCTTGGCATGCAGGCCAAGCGCGGCGGAAGCGGCCTCGGCTTCTTCCCCGTCCTCGGTTTCTGCAAGATCGTCCAGCACCAATACCTGCCCGAACCGTGCCAGCACCTCGGGCGGCATCTGTGCCAGTTCTTCGGCCCGGCTCAGCAGCCAGCAGTCCGCGGGCGCGAGGCCCTTTGTCAGCTGGATCAACGCCTCTGCCGACAGGAAGGGGGAGATAATGCCCTGCGCATTGCCGACGCGTGGCCGGAACGGTGGCTGCCCCAGCCCGTTGACGGCAAAGCGTAGGCGCCGCGCGCCATCGGGCAGGGTCCATATCGCGTGATCCAGATCGCGGGCCAGCGCCTCGGCGATCTTGCGATTGCGCGCGGGCGTCGGGCGGCCCCGCGCCAGCCCGGGCAGGGCGCGAAGGAGCGCCGAGATGGGCGCGTTATCGGCCTGTGCGACCCCGGTCACTTCGCCGTCCAGCGACAGTGACAGGTCCCAGCTGCGGTCCGTGGTGAGGTTGCGCGACAAGATGGCAAGGCGCAAGCGAACGGGACCCGCGCCGGTCAGCGGGACAAACCGCAGCACCCAGATCTTCGGATGAAACGCACCACCTTTCGGGGCAAGCACCTCGGTCACCGTGTCTTCCAGCAGAGCGGTCAGACGGTTGGCTGCGCGAGGTTGGGCGGCGATGCGTCCGGCCTCGCAGAAGATTGCCACCCTTTCGGCCAGCCGCTCCAGACCGTCCAGCAGCGCAAGCGGCGTATCCAGCACCTGCGCGCGGCTTTCGGCTGCCTGAAAGGCCATGCTCGCCGGGATCACCAAAGCGGTTTCAAAATCCAGCGAATAGGTCGTGGCAAGCGCCATATCGACCTCATAGCCTGGCGGGGCCCGCAGGATTTCGCCATAGAGCGCGCGGTTTTCCGGGTCGAGCGGGCTGTCCGACGGCATCGGCGAGGTCCCGCAGATGGCGTTGCACAACGGTCCAGCGAAAGTTCAGCACGCCAGCCCCCGAGGCCCCACCCCAGCGCGCTAAGGCCGCGTCATTGGTCAGCCGCGCCTTCGGCCCCTTCAGACGCGTTTCCCGCCGCAGGATCAGCGCGCGGGCGTCCGGATCATCGGCTATGTTATGTCCGCGCTGCGTGATAGCCGCCCATTCAGTGACGAAGGCCGTGGTCTGTGGTGCCACTCGGTGGACTGTCTCAGAAGTCTGTGCCCAAAGCCCTGCAAGGCTCCAGCCCGCTGCGAGACGGCCCGGGTCTTCTGTCTGCCAAACGTCCAGACGGGCGCGGTAGGTGGCGGCAAGATCGTGCCAGCGGCCATGCTCTGTTCCCTGCATCGCGGCGGCGCGTTCGGCCAGCATCAGGTTGTAGAGCAAGGATGCACCGTTCATCACGCGGGCAAAGCGTTCAGTTTGATCGACGACGGCGCGATTGCGCGCGCTCCAGTTCGCACGCATCGGGTGGAGCCAGATCGACATCGACCCCGCCCGATCGCCCGATTGCGCCAATTCGTTGAAAAGGCTGTCGCGTGCCGATACGGCCAGACGGTCGCGCAGGAAGCTGCCTTCCTCGGGCGTCAGGCGAAAACTCGCCTCGTCCAGCAAGGTCTCCGGTGCCGCAGGCAGGCCGGGCGACCACAAGCCAGAGGCGTCCTGTGCCGCCAGCATCTCGGCCCGACTGCCGGGCGAGGTGCGGATACCCAGCGCCAGAAGCCCCGCCCAATACACATCACTTGGCAATCGCTTCAGGCTGTCGCGCGCCTCGGACCCGATGACGTTTTCCGTCTCACCTCCGCGCAACAGTGAGGTGATCAGCTGAATCTCCAGCCGCCGCGCCTGATCAGCGCGACCGCCGGACTTTGCCGCCATCCGGTAAAGCCAGGGCACGAACAGCATGTAGCGCAGCCGCGTCTGGATCGTGCTGGTCCCCGGGAACATCAGATCCGACAGCGCATCGCGGATCGACCCTAGCCCCAGTTCATCGCGTGAGTCCTCGACCCCGAACAGGTCCATGATCCGGCGCGCGCGGTCGCGGTCAGTCTGGTCAAAGTCGATCCAGGCAAGGGCGGACATCAGGCGGTGGTCGTTGTCATTAAAGGCCGATGGCCCGTGACAAAGGGCTGCCCATGTGAAGTGCTTTGCAAGGGTGCTCCCAATTCAGAAAAATCGACAAAATCGTGAATAAAGCGGTTATCGATAGCGATTGCCTTGTAACCAGTCTCATCAAATAGCTTTTTGGAACATGCACTGTCCATTTCCAATCTCTTACCTTTCGTTTCAAGACAGCGATCCGCAAAGCTGTCGGAACTCAGATCGACATAAACGTCGTCTCCGCTCTGAATAATCTCCAACGCCATTACGTCGAAGCCGTGCAAGCCTGTAAGCGCTTGCTGGATGCTGCCAAGCAAGCCAGCCTCGTATCGAAATGCAACCTGCTCTTGCTGTAGAGTTATGTTGGGTGTGTTCATCCCGCTTTCCGCAGCGCTGCGCTGCGGGCCTGAAGGAAGCGTCAGTTCGGGGTGATTGAAAACGATCACTGACAGGATGTCGCCGGGACCGACGTGATAGATCCACTGGCGGCCTGCCGGCAGCGACGATGCACGATGTCCCCGGGCCGGACTGGTGTAGTTGCCGATGTTCGTCGCATCTAGGACAACCACCTCGACATCGTCGCCCAGTGCGCGCTGACCTTCGGGCGTGGTAGGGAAGACAACATAACCGTCCGAGCAGGCCACAAGCACAAGAACGGCAAGCAGACCCATCAAAGCGCGGATCCACTTGCCAAGCCAGCCACCACCGACCACGGTCCCGAAAAGCGATGCATGGTGGGCAGCTGTGGTTGTCATATATTTGCGATTTCCTAATCGGGCCTGTTCAACCCATTTAAAATGCCCGGACAACAAACTGGTTGCCCATTACTCCATCTTTAGCGGTCTGACAGGTGTCTTGCCAGCATATTTTGCGTGGTCAGTGCGATTTGCGGGTGTAAGATGTCCATCTCCGGAACCTCCGCGCGAGTCGTATCGTCAATGGATGGCAGGCCGAGAATGCCAGCATATAGCCCCCCAGCGCGAACCATGCGGCACCCGGATTGTTCCAGAGCAGGACACCGGTCACGACGGGGGCGATGATGAACGGCAGCAGGATGATCGTCGTCAAAGGGTTGGACCGATAGCGCCCCCGGTATCCGAACCAGACGATGTCCAGCGTGCGTCGGACCTTCTGATGCAGATGCATCCTGTCAGGCTGTGTTATGGAAACCTTGTCGGCCACGCGCCGCAGGATCGTGTGGAACACGTCGGCAAGCGGCCAGAAGATCACCAAAAGCAAAGCCGGCACTGCCACTTCGCTGGAGAGCGATGCCAGCAGGAACATCAAAAAGACAAGCAGATGACCCAGACCATAGGCACCGGCATCGCCGAAAAACACACGCGCGACCGGCCAGTTCAGAAACAGGAAACCTATTGTGGCGGCTACCAGCAACAGGGCAAAGCCGGTGACAGCGGGCAAGGACGCTAGCGTAGCAATTGCGGCGCAGCCCAGTGCCGATGTCGTGATCACCGACGCTGCCAGACCATTCATTCCGTCGATCAGGTTGACAGCATGACAAAACCCGGCCGAAAAGATCACGGTCAGAATGATGGCAACCGCAGGCGTGGCCATAGCCCAGTCGATGCCCGGTATGTCCGCTTTCGGCACCCAAACCCCCAACAGGGCAACCGCAGCAACGCCAGAGAATACCGCCGCCAGAAATCGCCCGCGCGGCGACACGTGATGGCCGAGATCCTCGGCCAGCCCCGTAATGAAGACCGGAAGAACCGACAGAAGCAACAGCGGCGCGAAGCTTTCGCCCTCGTTCAGCATTTGCAGGGCTACGGCGAAAGCCAGACCGGCAACGGCCGCCAATCCACCTAAACGCAGCGGGTTTCCGACGTGAGAGGATTGGACGGCGGTTCCATCGTCACGCGGCTTTGATACACCGTTCAGTTGCTGCCTGATCCGGAGCAAAATAAAGCCAGAAAAAAGCGACCCAATGAATGCGCAAAATAAATAAAGAACCAGATACATTACTCACCCCCCCGACCAGGGTTCACCAGAATGTGATATTCCAAAATCAATTCTGAATAAAAAACTCTTTAACCTCTCGAAGGGGCCGGGTCAACGCCTGATTGCGCGAACGATCCCGTCAGGGTCAGCCCAGACAAGGATGCGATAATCGTTGTGCCGCAAGATTGCCACATGCAAGAAACGGGGCGCATCCCCCCCGGCATGGTTCCTCCCGGGCCCTATTCCTATACGCAGGGGAATCGCGTTTGGCACTGACGACGTGATCTGAACCTCTTGTGGCTAAGGGCGGGATCGATTCTGGCCGACATTCCCCAAGTGGCATGCCGTTTGACGCCAAGATCACCTAAACTCGCTTGCCGATCAAGCGTTTTGGGCCCTGAGCGGCGTTTGCGTGCGCCAGAACGTTCGAATGCGGGGGGGTCGGGCCGCAAACTCGCATCATTCTGGCCCAGCATCGCCGTTCTTCAGCGCGGTGGACAGAACTGTCCTGCCGCTTTCGTTCAGTTTCTGTCAGGTTCGCGGTCACGCACATGACGGTGGCGCTCGAAGGCGGTGAATTGCAGTTAGGATGGCTCTGACCATGGGGCCTGTGACCGCCACCTCGGCAAGTTGGAAGGTGATGGCGCGGGCGTGACGCACGACGCGGGCCCCGATCTTGATCAGCTTGAGCTGGAGGGATGTCAGCGACCAGTTGGCCATGGCCTCGGGCAGATCGATGCAGCGCAGGAACGTTGCCAGGTTGTAGGCCAGCGCGTGCAGTTGCAGCCGGACCTCGTTGTCACGGAACCGCTTGCATGACAGCCGCGTCCAGTGGAAGGCGTATTTGCCCTCCTTGATGTGCTGTTCGGCGGTGCCACGCTGGTTGTAGAAGCGCACCACCCAATCTGGCTCCATGGGCAGGTTGGTGATGATGAAGCCGACTTTGGGGAACAGCTCTCCGGGGTGCCATTCGATCTTGGCGATGACACGGCGGGGCTTGTCCCAGGACGCCGCCTGATACTCGAAGTCCTCGTAAAAGCGTTTGACCTTGGTCAGCGACGGACGGCCTACGGGCCGGGTCAGTCGATGCGCGATCTTCTCCTTGAGCACTGCATTGGAGGGCAACCGGATGGTGTAGAAATAGCCCGTCTCTTCCAGCCGCGCGTAGATCGCAGGGATCGCATAGGCGGCGTCGGCGCGGAAGAAGCGGCCACCAAGGTTGCGGCCAGCATAACGGGCGATGACGGGATCGAGGACATCCCGCCAGCCGTCGGCGCTGTGAACATTGCCGTTGCGCAGGGCGCAGCGTTCCAGCATGCCGAACTGGTTGAACAGGAAATTCGGGTGATAACAGGTGCAGTCGAAATGGCCGTTCCAGGCGGACCCTTCCTGATCGCCATGGGTGGGGCTGACCGAGCTGTCCATGTCCAGCACGATATACTTCAGCCCGTTGCGGTCGTGGAAGCGGTCGATCCATTGGCCGTTCAGGTCTGCCAGCGCCGCCCGGTTCGTGGGCGAGGCCAAGGTCTCGGTCTCAAATCGCCCCATCTGCGTTGCTGAGGCCGCTTGCGCATCGACAGCCCGGCCACCGACAACCTGACGCATCACGGGATCGAGCGCGAGACGGTCGGCATCGTTGACGTCCTCGTATCCGGCCAGCCGCCCGAATACTGACTGCCGGAACAGCCCGTCGAGCCGATGGACGGTGTTCTTGCCGGTGCGGTTATCGCGTAGCGCCTCTGACGCAAGGCCCGACAGCCCGAGCGCGTCATCGAGCTCGCGCATCACCAGCAAACCGCCGTCCGAACTGATCTGCGCACCCCGGAACTCCAGCCGCACGCGGCGGTCGAAATCGACCCGATGACCTTGATCCGAACCCGCACCCTCTGGGTGATCCATAAAACACGTCCCTCGCAGCCATCAACACTATGATTTATATAGGAAATAATGAGTTCAGGACAGCGAAATCATAGATTTACTTGGGGAATGCGGGATACGATCTGTCGGCAATATCGCTTGATTGGGCCAGTTGATCAAGTGTTTTTCGCCCTGAGCGGTGTCTGTGGTCGCGCAGACGGTTGGAGTTGTGCGGATTTGGCCGCAAAGCGGCCGCGTCGGTGCCCGGCGGCGACGTTTTTCAGCGCGGCGGACGGACCTATGGAGCCGCTTTCGTTCAGTTCGGGCCTAGTTCGCCGTCAAGTGCATGACGCTGGCGCTCGCAATCGGCGAATGGGGGCGAGGATGGCGCGTACCATCGGGCCGGTGACAGCGACTTCGGCCAGTTGGAAGGTGATGGCGCGGGCATGACGCACGACGCGGGCCCCGATCTTGATCAGTTTCAATTGCAGGCTGGTCAACGACCAGTCGGCCATTTCCTCGGGCAGTTCGATGCAGCGCAAGAAGGTGGCCAGGTTGTAGGCCAGCGCGTGCAGCTGCAGTCGGACCTCGTTGTCGCGAAACTTCCTGCATGACAGCCGTGTCCAGTGAAAGGCATATTTACCCTCCTTGATGTGCTGGTCGGCCGTGCCGCGCTGGTTGTAGAAGCCCATCACCCAGTCCGGCTCCATCGGCAGGTTGGTGACGATGAAGCCCACGCGGGGGAACAGCTCGCCCGGATGCCATTCGATCTTGGCGATTACGCGGCGCTCCTTGTCCCAGGACGCGGCCTGATAGTGGAAATCCTCGAAGAAGCGTTTGACCTTGGTCAGCGAAGGCCGCCCCACCGGCCGGGTCAGCCGATGTGCGATCTTCTCGCGCAGGACGCTGTTGGCGGGCAGTCGGATGGCGTAGAAATAGCCTGCCTCTTCGAGCCGCGCATAGATCGCCGGGATCGCGTAGGCGGCATCGGCCCGGAAGAACCGCAGGATGTCACGTTTGGCATACCGAGCGATCACCGGATCGAGGACATCCCGCCAGCCGTCGGCGCTGTGGACGTTGCCATTGCGCAGGGCACAGCGTTCCAGCATGCCGAACTGGTTGAACAGAAAGTTCGGGTGATAGCAGGTGCAGTCGAAATGCCCGTTCCAGGCGGACCCTTCCTGATCACCATGGGTCGGGCTGACCGAGCTGTCCATGTCCAGCACGATGAACTTCAGCCCGTTACGGTCATGAAACCGGTCGATCCATTGGCCATTCAGATCGGCCAGCGCTTCCCGGTTTTCGACCAGGGCCATCGTCTCTGTCTCGAACCGCCCCATCTGCGAGGCCGAGGCCGCTTGTGCATCGACTGCCCTGCCGCCCACGACCTGACGCATCACGGGATCGAGGGCGAGACGGTCAGCATCGTTGACATCCTCGTATCCGGCCAGCCGTCCATAGACCGACTGCCGAAACAGCCCGTCGAGCCGGTGGACCGTGTTCTTGCCACGACGGGTGTCGCACAGCGCCGATGACGCAAGGTCAGACAACCCAAGCGCGTCATCCAACTCGCGCATCACCAGAAGGTCACCGTCCGAACTGAGCTGCGTGCCGCGGAATTCCAACCGCACGCGAGAGTCGAATTCTACCCGATCTGCCCGCTGCAAGCCCGCACCCTCTGGGTGATCCATGAAATCCGTCCCTCGAAGCCATCAACACTATGATTTATATAGAAAATACCATGGTCACGACAGCGAAATCAGCGGATTACTTGGGGAATGCGGGTTCATGATCCGCAGACAATTCTCAACGGCATCGACGCTCCAATAATTTTCTTCAGCACTTTGATCCGTTTCTTCGCCTGAGTGAGCCTGCCGCAGAATCGCATAGTTGGCACCTCGCTAAATCGAATTTTCTTCATTTGCCACCTGCTCATGCAGCCCTTTGGCCTTCGCCGACGGTCCCGATCCTGTTGGACCTCGGGGATCTTTACCATGGGCGAAACAACTGCAGGCGGTACTGCCGATCGATCACATCAACTCCGTGCCGGGCCCTTCCACGGAGATCTTGCTGCGCCCTCCGCCTTGACGCTTTACGCGAATCTGAACGGGTATGCGTTCTTTCATCGCATCGACATGGCTGATGACACCGACAGTGCGCCCCTGGCTTTGCAGCGCCTCCAGCGCGTCGATGGCCAGATCAAGGCTTTCGGCATCCAAAGACCCGAAGCCTTCGTCGATGAACAGCGTCGCCGCCAGACCGCCGCTGCCGCCCATGCGGGACAGCGCAAGCGCCAGCGAAAGCGATACCAGAAAACGCTCGCCGCCCGAAAGGCTGCGGGTGGAACGTTCTTCATCCCCCATGTCCTGATCGACGATGTTCAGCGCCAGTTCGGTGCCTGCCCGTTTCAGGCGGTAGCGGGGCTTCAGATCGCGCAGATGGTGGTTCGCGCGGTCCACTAGAACATCCAGCGTGATTGATTGCGCCAGCCGTGCAAAGCGATCGCCATTCTTCGATCCGACAGCCATGTTGACGGCCTGCCATACCTCCAGCGTTGCCTTTGCCGTGGAGATTTCTGCCTCAAGTCCGCTGAGTGCAGCACGGGATGCTGCGTCGGCGGCCAGCTGTCCGCCAATTTCCCCCGTGCGTTCGGTTTGGAGGCGTTGTTGGGCGTCAAGGGTGGCCAGCGCATCTTGCAGGGCCTCGGCCGGGGTTTCGGGTAGGCCGGTCGCCTCGGCGGCGTCCAGATCGGCCTGCCGCGCGTTTCGGGCCGAGATGGCGGCGGTCATGTCGTCATCCAGTTTGCGAAGTGCGGTCCGCAGGACGTCAACCTCGGCCTGCGCCAGTGCGAATGTCGCGTCGAGCGTTGCGGTTGTCTGATCGGTCAAGGCCAGCGCGGCGCGCAACGCATTGCCCGCCGCGGACGCGGCAAGATTGCAGTCGGCAACGTGGCTGGCGGCTAACTGCATTTGGCCCGCGGCGTGCGCCAGTTTCGACGCGGCCTCGGCCAGCGCCGTCGCAGCGGTTGACTGTTCCGTTTGCGCCGCAAGCCGGGCGTCGTTGAACCGCGTCCGGTGGCTGTCTGTCGCCTCGCCGTTCAACAGCCCCGCACGATCCGAGCGCAGCACCGCAAGCGCATTCCGGCGGTCGGTTGCCGCGTTTTTCAGGCCAGTCAGATCCACCACCGCCTGCGCCGCAAGCGCGGTTTCGGTCTGGAGCGCAGGGCGGATCGTGGCAAGTTCGACCTCGGCGGCGGCCATTGCCGTTGTCGCCGCGCCAAGCGCTTTGACCTGGTCCAGCAGCCGGGATGCAACCGCATCCGGTGCGGTGCCAAGTGCGGCGATGCTTTCGCCCGCCAGCATCAGCAAGGGCGACAAAACGGTATCCAGATCATCGCGCCGCTGCGCCGCAGTCCTGGCTGTTTGCTGAGTGAGGGCGACTTGTTGGGCGGTCTGTGCGAACTCGCCCGCGAGGCGGCTGCGGTCAGCGCCCCGGGTTTCCATCCGCGTGGTCAGATTGTTCCGCGCCTCGGTGGCCCGCGTCTGTTCGTCGCGCAGATTGCTGATCTGCAGCAAAGTGGTCTGCAGAGCCTTCCGCCGCTGGCCCACTTCCGCCAGCGCAGTTGCCACAGCATTCGCGCCGTCTGCAGGGGTTTCGGGCAGATCGGAGCAAAGACCGGAGCCTAGCGCCTTGTCGCGCGCGACTTGCCAAATCTTGGCGGCTTCTTCCGCCCGCGCCAAACCTTCTGCGCTGGCATCCGACGCATGTTGCACGACAGCGGCGGCTTTGGCAGCCTGACCTTCGGCAGTTTTCAGCGCAAGACGCGCCGCTGCGCCTGCCTGCCGTGCGGCCTCCAGATCGGCGCGCAACTGGTGCGCCAGATTGGCAAGGGCAGCATCCGCAAGGGTCGGGTGGTCGGTCGCGCCGCAGACGGGGCAGGGTTCGCCCTGTACAAGGCGCAACCGCAGCGCTTGTGCATTCTCCGATGCAGCAGCCGAGGCCCGTTCCAACGGTGCTGACAGGCTTTGTCCGGCGGCCTCGGCCCGCACAAAAGCATTGTTCTGCGCAGCAATCTCTGCTGCGGCCTGCTGGCCATCGGCTTCGGCTTTAATTTTATTGGCTGCAGCGGTGGCCACGACTGTCACTGCTGCGGTATGCTCCCGCGTGGCGCGGTCAAGGTTTGTCAGGGTGTCCGCCAGATCGGCAAGCCGGTTGGCAAGGTCTTGCGGGCGGTCCGCCTCTATCGTGGCAATCAGGGCGGCAAACTCTTCGACCTGCGCGACAAGATCGGTCCGGGTGTTGCGATCCTGCGTATCGTCAGCCTCAAGTAGTGCAAGTTGCCGGGAAAAGTCCGCAGCTTTGGTGTCAAGCGCCGCCAACGCTGTGCGGGCGATTTCCTCGTCCTGCAGGGTGCGGGTTCGTTCGGCAAGATCGCGGGCGATATCCGCCCACCGCGCGGCAAGCGGCGCGATGGGGGCAAGATTTGCCAACAGCGCGGATGCGTCAGCCCATGCGGCACTGGCCAAACCCTCACGCTGCGTCAGGTTGGCAACTTTTGCTTGCGCGGTCCCTGCGTCTGCCCCGGCCTTCATTGCAACGGCGTCTGCCTTTGAAAGCTCTTCCGTCGCCCCTTCGATCTGAGTGTCCAGCGCGGCGGCCTTGCTCCAGATCGGGCCGAGGGTCTTGAATTCAGCCTCTTTTGCCTGATGCGCTGTACTGGACAATTCTGCCGCGCTGCGCCGGGTCAGTACTTCGGCCTCTGCCGCCGACACCGCGCTTTCGGCCACGGCAAGGGTCTGCACTGCGCTTGACCAGGCGGCTTCAGTGCTTCGCGCCGTTTGCCACGGCAAGCGCAAGGGTTCGCAGCTGTCGATCTGCAACAAACGGTTTCGGTCCGGCTGCGCCGCTACGCTGGCGGCATCGGCCCTGCCGACCGCCTGTACGGCCTCATTAAACAGAGCGCGCGCCGCCACGATTCTGCGATGCCGGTCCAGATCCGCCGTGATTGTTCCGCGCGCAGCATTCCCAGCCTCGATTGCCCCGGCGAGCATCATCCGCTCTTCCGTCAACGCGGAGATGGTATCGTCGGACAACAGACGGTGTGCTGCGCGCTGAATTTCCAGCTCCTTGTGTTCGGTGCGCGCTGCTTCAGTCCGCTCGAAGATACGGGCAGATATGTCGCGGTAGAGCCCAGTTCCGGTGACCTTTTCCAACAACGCCGCCCGATCATTCGTGTCAGCACGCAAGAAGGCGTCAAAGTCCCCCTGCGCCAGAAGAACGGTGCGGCGGAACTCATCATAGCTGAGGCCGGTTAGCGTCTGCACCTTTTGGGCGACAGCGGTGGACTGGTTTTCCAGCACCTGCCCGTCGCTTGCCCGGATCACCGCACGCGAGACGGATTGCAGCTTGCCGTCAACTCTGTCGCGTGCGCGACGGGCCGACCATTCGGCACGGTATGTCTCACCGTCCACGCCGACGAAGGTGACCTGAGCCCATCCTTGCGCTGCGCCCCGGCGCAGCACAGCACGCGGATCGCGGGCTCGGATCGGATCACCGCCCGCATCGGGTACCTCGTCGCCACTTCCGCCCATGGTCAGGCGCGGGCATTCGCCATAAAGCGCCAGACAAAGTGCGTCGAGGATCGACGATTTCCCCGCCCCCGTTTCGCCCGTGATCGCAAAAAGCCCGGCCGAGCGCAGGGGTTCGGCGGTAAAATCAATCTCGAACCGATCGGCAAGGCTGGCGATGTTCTGGCCGCAGATGGAAAGGATGCGCATCGGGTCAGACCTCGGCCAAAGTATCACGGAAGGCTGCAAGATGGCGGCCATCTGGGTCTATTCCATGCGTATCACGGAAAGCGGCAAGGAAGAGAACCTCGGGCGAGGTTTCCGCCAGCGTTGTCGGAGGAGGCTCGTTGATTGTCGTGGTCTCGGGCCGACTAAGGTGAATATCGGCAAGCCGCACGGGATGGCGGGCCAACACCGCCTCAACTTCGGCCAGAACCACCGGTACGGCATGTTCGGCGCGGATCACGGCATGGACGAAGGGCTGCAGATCCGGTGCAAGCCCTGCATCCAGTGACAGGGCGACAAGCGCAGCGTCCAGTTCGGCCGGGGTCAGCGCGCCCGCAGAAGGCAGGCGCAGCACATCGACAGGGCGTGCCATCGGGAGATGCGTGATGGTCATCCCACCCGGTGAAAGGTCGATCAGCGTCACCCCGTGATCATAAGGAATTTCGGTCGCCGAAAGCGGGAAGGGAGAGCCGGAATACCTTACACGACCGCCATCAAGGCTTTGCGGGCGGTGCAAATGGCCAAGCGCCACATAACACAGCCCCGGCGGATAGATATCGGGCGGCACGGCATGTTCGCCGCCGATCAGGATGCGCCGCTCTGCCCCTTCGGATTCCAGCCCGCCCGCACAGGTCAAATGCCCCATCGCGATGACCGGCACGCCACCGGCACAAGCAATTGCGGCATCGGTCATCTGCGCGTGCAGGGCTCGAGTGGCAGTCACGATGGCCGATTCAGTGCCGCCCGTCGCCCCAAGGGTCAAGCCCGGCAGATCAGAAGCACGCAGAAACGGAATGGCCAGCACATGCGCGCGCGTCACACCTGCCGCATCCCGCAGCGGGATCAGGTGGCGGTCCATGTCGACCCCGCCGGTTTGGCGTTGCATCGTGCCCACGACATGCACGCCAAGCGCGCGCAGCACCGCGCCGGGTGCCTCCAGCCGCCCGGCAGGGTCGTGGTTTCCGGCAATCATCACCACTGTAAGGCCGGGCCTTTGGCGCAGGAAGTCCGCCAGCGCGCCGTAAAGCAGGCGCTGGGCATCACCCGACGGGTTGATCCCATCGAACACATCGCCCGCCACCAGCAGCACATCCACCTGATGGTCAGCGATCAACTGGCCCAGATTACCCAGAAAGGCACGATGTTCCGCCTCACGGTTCCAGCCATTCAGGGTTTGACCGATGTGCCAGTCGGCGGTGTGAATAATGCGCATTCGGATTAGCCTGTCTTTGTTAATCGATAAGTCGGATGGCCGTGATGAAAGCGGCGTCGGCCGCGACCCGTCAGGTCAGCCAAACAATAGCAGGGGGTCGAAGTTCACGGTCTCGGCGGGTATCGGTTGGTGGGTTGGATCTCCACCGCGAAAACGCAGGGCGGCGATAGGTTGTTCGCCTCATGTGACGCTTTCAGGTTCGGAAATGCGGTGGCTGGAGATACGGCCTTCGTTCATCCAGTTGATTGCAAGCAGCCGCACGGGTTTGCCCGGCATGCAGTGTTCGACCGCGGCGGCATAGGCTCGCAATTGTGGAAGATAGGTTGCGAAACGGGTGTCAGGGTCCGGGCAGGGTCCGGATTTATGGTCGATGATGGCGTAACCCTCCGGCCCTTCTGCCAGGCAATCGATGACGCCGTTGATTTGTGAGCCATCCAGTGCAGTGATCTGCAGGGGAAGCTCATGGTGCAGTCGGGTGTATCCCTGTGCCGCAAGCCAATCGCGCATTGCGCTTGATTGCGCTGCAATGGCGTCCAGCGTCGCCGGGTCGAGCCCGCTGGCGGTGGACAGTCGCGCTGTCATCTCTGGTCGTTCGGATAGCACGCGGAACGCGAGGTGCCAGGCGGTGCCCCGATCGGTAGCCAAACCAATGCCATCGCGCGCGACACCAATTCTGGGGCCCAGATCCGCGTGTTGGAGGTGCGGCGCGGGGCCGTCCAAAGCCGCGACAAGTGTGGACGGGCTTTGCCGCCATGGTGTCCTGCCGCCACCGGCATGCGGCTTGAGCATGCCAAAGCTGGCAACTGGGTCGACTGGTTCTGCGATCATCGGCGGCTCGACCCACTCCCGGCCCAGCGCGGTGATGCGTGCCGGAAATACGGAATCGCAGGCCTTCAGGCCAGTTCCATCCATGGCTAAGGTTAGCCCGGTGCGATCACGCAGCAGGTCGATCATCCGTTCGGGCCGGTCCTTAGGTTTTGAGGGCGGAGGAGGCACCATCAGGATCAGGCGGTCGCGCGCGCGGGTCAGGGCCACATACATCAGGCGGGCCGCGGAAGCCTCATCGGCCGCCTGTCGCGCCTCTTGAAACGGTAGTTGCTTTTCGGGGGCGGCTAAATTCGGTGTCCAGTGCAGGCCCGCTTTTTCAAGCACGTGGCTCAGGTCATCGAAATCTGAGAAATCTGCACGCAAGGTGTTGGGGCGTTCCACGATCTTCTGATCGAGGCCCAGAACCACCGTGATCGGCCATTCGCGTCCCTTTGCCGCGTGCCATGTCACGACTTCGACCCCCGGCGCGGACCAACCGGCGGGGTCGGGATGGCGGTCGAAATCCCGCTCGGTCTGGGCAGCAAGCCAGCCCAGAAAAACCTGCGGGCCAGATCCGAAGAAGCCTGCCGCGGATTTCAGTTCATCGGGCAGTTGGTCAAAGACGCGGGCCTCTGCCTCCAGCCGTGCAAGGTCGGCCAGCGCCTGTTCGGGTGCCGCCAGCCCTTTGGCCCAATCACGCAGGCGGGCGGCGGCGATGATGCGAGGCACCAGATCACCAACCGGCAGATCCCGCACCAGCGCTGAGATTTCAGCCAGGCGTTCAAGGTCAGAATGGGCATCCAGGGTGGTGTCAATTGTCGCGCGCAATGCCTGCGCCAGAGGCATCCGCGCTGGACCACGCGTGACAAGGCCGAGGGCGGCTAGCCGGTCGTCGGGATCAGCCACAAGTGCGATTGCCGCGCGAGCGACGGAGGTGGCGGGTGCCTCAAGCCATCCTTCGCTTTGAATACGGGCAGGCAGCCCGCGTTTGCGTAAGGCATCGGCCACTTTGGCACCCTGCGCCCGAGTGTAGCAAAGAACCGCGATATCGGCAGGTCTTGCGGCACGACGCGTCTTTTCAACCGGGCAGACGACCTGCTCAGCGTCCGACAAGATTGCTGCGATCCGGTCGGCGGCACAATCAGCAGTGTGATCTTTCTTGTCGGTCCATGAACTCGGGCGAGATATCGCCTCCAGCGCCGTTACGCCAGTCTCGGCGCGCGTCGGGGCGAGGGGCGTATAGGCACCCGGGAACAGCCTAGGGCCTATGGCATTGATGAAGGCCATGATCCGAGGATCGCTGCGCCAGTTTCGGTCCTGCGGCTGGACGCAGGCGGGAAATTTGGCCTCCAGCGCCGCAGCGAGGCGTGGGTCGGCGCCCTGAAAATCCATGATCGCCTGTTTGGTGTCACCAACGATCAATGCGCGCGGCGCTGCTTGAGCCAGCCGCCACAGAAGGGCGAATTGCACCGGGTTGGTATCCTGAAACTCGTCGATCACCACACAGTCGATTTCCGCCACGACAGAGGCCAGGATATCGGGCTGGCTGCGCAAGAGAGCTTCGGTGTCGGCGATCATGTCGGCATAGTCGATTAGACCTGCCTGCCGCTTGGCCCCGGCATAGGCGGCCATTGCACCCTGAACTCCCTGCACCAGCGCCGTAAGATGGGTCAGGGCATCCTGCAGTGGCCCCGGATGGCGCAACAACCCGTCTGCGGCGGTCATCACGGCCTGCGCACGGTCGTCATAGCCAGATGGGGTTGGGCAACCGCGCTTGGTCATGCGCAGCCCACGCAGTTTTTGCCAAAGCGGCCAGTTGCGGGCCAACTCGTCGGGTTTATGCGCCGCATCGCGCAGGTTGCGGAAATCCGACCAGAACGCATCGCGCGCCGCGTTTGCCATATCCGGCGTCGCAATGCAGTTGGGGAATGCGCTTAACAATTCACCACAGGCCCGCCGCAGAGATGTTTCCAATGCCGTTCCATCGTTGTCGCAAACGCCATAAGTCTGGCGGATGAAGTCCAGCGCCCCGGCCGCGATGTCGGGGTCCATGGCCCGATTGCCAAGCCCGCGCAAAAGATCAGTAGTCTTCAGCACCGCCTTGCGAAAACTGTCCTCTGCGCTGTCACCACTGACGCGGTCCCAGGCATAGCCAAACCGCTCAAGGTCCGAGATGATCGGCAGTAGGGCGGCAGACCGGCCAACTTCGCGTCGGATCAGAAGGTCACGCTCGGCCTCGGTGACCAGACGGGCATCTGGATTGCGCCCTGCGGCGAAGGTGTGTTCGGTCAACAGGCGTTGGCCCAGCGCATGGATGGTGCCGACATAGGCGCGGTCGATCGCCAGCGCATCCTCGATCCGGCCGCGCTTCATCAACTCGCCCCGGATACGACCACGTAGTTCGGCGGCGGCGCTTTCGGTGAAGGTGACTGCCAGAATGCGGCTTGCACCGACTTGGCCGCGCTCCACCAGCCCGGCCAGTTCCTGTTCGATCCTGTGGGTCTTGCCCGATCCCGCACCGGCGGGCACCAGGGTCAGATCATTCGTCATCGTCCGGCTCCTCGGCAAGGTCGCTCAAGGTGAAGGCTGCCAGAAAGCTATTGTTCTCCAGCGCGTAAGGCGTGATGCCCCGGTCTTTTCGGATGTGTTTCGAATCGCCGCTGCGGTTCAACACAATATCGCCCGCGCCGACTGCGGCAATGGTCTGGTTAAGGTGGTCAAGCGCATGTTCTGCGATGTCTGACACAACCGCCTGCGCTCCGGGAATGCCTGCGCCTGCAGGCCCGGTCAGGATAGTGCCGTCATTGGTCAGGTGGTACGCAGTCACGGGGCTGACTCCAGCCGTCACAAGCCGGGTCAGTTCGGTATCCACTTCGGGCCGTTCCATCATCGCCCGGTAAAGAGCTACCTGTAGGTCCCAGCCCTTTTCCATACGGTCGCGCCGCCCCTTTGAGGCGGACCGTTTGTGATCGACGATCACAATCCGCCCATCAGCCAGCCGCAGCAGCGTATCGGCACGCCCGGCAATGCGAAGACCGCGCTGATCGCCCGCTAGCTGGAACTCGTTGTCCAGGATCTCGGCCCCATTGGCGGTTAGGAACCGCGCCCAACTTAGTGCCACACGCCTCACTTCACGGGCCAGGCTTGCGCGTTCCGCCGCCCAGTCCGTTGCTGACAAGAATGGGGCGTGGATACCAATGGCTGTGTCCAGTGCCGCATCGGCCCATGCCTCGATCTGTGCCATGTCAGGAATGGGCGCGGCTTTCGGAAACAGGATTTCCAGCACTTCATGCACGATGCTGCCAAGGACCAGCACGTCAAGACCTTCAGGTGTCCAGGTTCGGTCTCTTGCGCCCAATTCCTCCAGAACCCAGGCGAGTGGGCTGACGATCAACGTCTCCAACCGGGAAGGTGATTGCGGCTTGCCTCGCCCATCGTCTTCGCGCCTGATCCGCAACAGATCGGTGCCAATCCGCAAGATTCCGGTGTCGGGGACTTCAGGCGCGCCGCCCCCCATTAGCCGCGCGGTCAGTCGATGCGCAACCGGCCATGCCGCAGAGGGCATGGCGCGCAGGTCTGTCACCAAATCCTCCGGCTTTGCCGCCTTCAGTGCCCGTCCGATCAGGGCGAGCACAGTGGCAGGCGCAAGCGACTTTCCTGCAGCATCCCGGGCGGGCACCAGCAGGGTGGCGCCGTCACTGGCGGCACAAAGCTGGCGGCGGAACAATTCCAGCCTGCGGTTCAGCACATCGGCGCGGGTCCGCATCGTCAGACCGGTATGCTCTTTGATCTGTGCTATTTCGCTGTCGGTGAACAGCGGGTTTGCTGGCGCCGAGCGCGGCCAGGCGCGGCCCGCCATGCCCAGCACGATCAATTGCCGCACTGGGCGCCATGGCAAAGCGCTTTCGGTGAAAAGGCTGACTCCTTCGACAAAGCGGTCCGACCCTGAGCTTGCGTTCGGGCGTGCTGCCGCTTTGCGCAAGGCTAATGTCCATTCGGGAGCCTCATCGTTCTGGCCTGCCCCGATCAGGGCGACCCGCGACTGGAAATCGCGTCTGGCCTCCGGGTCCGGCAGAGTCGATGCAATCGCCTGTAAACGTGCCATCATGCGTGCCGTCGTTGCGACTGGACGCAGAGTATCGACCAGATCTGCAGAAATCCCCTCAAGGCTCTTTGCACTGCGCGACCGGCCGTTTTCCATTGTCTCTCTGGCCATCAACGCGCCTTGATCTGCGCTCCAGGGCGCCAAGGGCGAGGTGAAAAGACTTGCAAGCGCGGTTCTGGGGGCTGGACCACGCAGAATTGCCAAGGCCGCAGTCAACAGTTCACCGACATGGTCACGCGTTGCGGGTTCGACGGGAAGACCCGCCAGTGGCAGTCCAAGAGCGTCGAACGATTGTGCAAGTTGTTCCAGATAGATGGCGTCGTCCGGGATCAGCAGGCCAACTTCTTGTGGCGAGGAAATGACCCTGCTGTCCAACAACTGCCGGGTGCGGGCCGCGGCAAAGGCGGCCTCCTCGATGGGATCGCGCAGGCCAAAAACGGCTATACTGCTGTCAGGGTCAAAGGGCGCGGAGTTGCTGGTCAAGTTCGCCTGAAGGTGCCCCAAGGCACCGGTCGCATTGGCGTGCGGGGAAACTCTGCTGCTTTGCCAAGCAGCGCGCGCTTCCGGTGGGGCCGATCCGTGATGTGCCACAAGCCTCTCGATCAGCGCGACTTCCGCCGGATCGGAAAAAGCGCAAGCCGTTGGATTAAGCACGGGCAAGGCTTCGACGGCTTGGTCTGATTCCGAGTGCAACACATGCGCCAAGACCCCCAGATCATCCGGCAGGGCGTCACCTATCTGCCGCCAAAGATCGCCCAGCGCCGACAGATGCCGTCGCGCGCGGCCGTCCGGCAAATCGCGCATCTCGATCGCCTCTGGCGAAAGTGTTTTGGTCGCTCGGGCAAGCGAGACGATCCCGCGCTCAATTGCCAGTGCAGTTTCTGCGGGTGCGGCGGTGAAGCTGTCGCGCCACGGTGACGGGCCCTGCTGCAACGCCACCGTCAGGTCGAAGGTGGGCGTGCGAGGGGCTAGATAGGTTGCGCCTAGCAGATCTGCCGTGATGTGCCGCACAGCACCGGTGACAGGGTGGGCCGTCAGGATCGGGTCAATTTTCATGCGCTCAACCTTCCTGTTCCGCTAACGTGACCTGACACCGTTGCCTCGGACTGCCAAACACGGCTGAACCGATTCGATCTTGCCATCGTGCGACAAAATATCTACCCTGTCTAGTTACTGGTTATACACCATCTGCTATGCTGGAGGAGGCTTTGGTGGCGAAGGAAGTCGGCGAACTGCGCTGGAGTGTCGAGCAGCGCCTTGAATTCATCGAGTTCCGGCTGTTCTGGCAGGGGCAAGTGAACCGGTCCGACCTGATCGAAACGTTTCAGGTCTCGGTCAATCAGGCCTCTGGTGACCTGACAAAGTATTCGGACCTTGCCCCGGGCAACATGGTCTATAATGTTCGTGTCCGCAGCTACGAGCGTGCACCGGACTTCACGCCTCGCTTTTTCAAACCCGATGCCAACCGGTATCTTTCGTCTTTGCGGGCGGTCAGCGCCGGGTTGATTGCGCAAGCCGATAGCTGGCTGTCAGCGCCACCGGCACATGATGCCACCCCCGTTCCTGTGCGCGGTGTGGATGCAGAAATCCTGCGTGCTGTAGTCGAGGCAATCGGGCGCAAACAGGCGCTGGAAGTGCGTTATCAATCGTTTTCGCGCCCCGAACCGATGTGGCGGTGGATGGCGCCGCATGCTTTGGCCTTTGATGGTTTTCGCTGGCATGCAAGGGCGTGGTGCGAAGTCGACGAATGCTTCAAGGATTTTGTGTTGTCGCGCATGCTTGACACGCGAGCCATCAGGGCAGGCGGCGTGGATCAAGCTTCGGACGCGGATTGGTCAGAGATCACGGCTCTTGAAATCGGCCCGCATCCCGAGCTTTCACCACCGCAAAGAGCCGCTATCGCCCTGGATTATGGGATGATCGATGGTCGGCTAACAATCCATGTTCGCAGGGCTATGCTCTATTATGCGCTGAAGCGGTTGGGATTGGATACCGATCCCTCGGCAAGACGTCCGCAGGATCAGCAAATCGTGTTGCTGGTCCGTGACGCCGGGCTGCCGCAGCGTGATCTGCCGAAACAGGGGCGCTGACGGCGTGATGGCAAAGAGGCAGGTCCAGACTGGTTCAAATGGCTGTCGCGCTGGAACAGCAATCGGATCGCGATTGTGCAAGACAGCCCATCCCACCTACTTTCACGCCTTAGTATTGCCTGAAATCCGGGCGATGACAAAAAAGAACGAAAACCTATTTTCGACAATGGATTAAAGGAAGGCAACGACTGTATGGGAATGACTTCCTCGGATACTGGCCGCTACGTAACTTCGGTTTTGGAAGCGGCGCGGCGCAAGCTTTTGGAAACCGGCACGCGCAACCGTCTGATCCACGTCAACCGCGCCAATCAGCGGGCAAACTGCCTGAACGTGATCAATGAGCGATCAGATGATGTTTACGCGCAATTGCTGGGTGGCACACGTCGGATGCGATTCAAGGCCATGGGCAAGGACCGCGACGCCGAGGATCAGGATGCGTTGTTTGATCTGGCGATTGTTGATCAGCCCACTGGTGCTGAACGCCAGACCGACCAATATCTGGAAACGCTGCTGGGCCCGAACGCGTTGCAACGGCGTCTGCTGCGCCTTGCCGTGGATGCCCGCACCGCAGAAGAAGAGCAGGGCATCAACATTCTGTATCTGGCGCTGGGTTTTCTGGTCTGGCGCGAGGACAGTTCATCGCAGATCAACCGCGAGGCACCGCTGATCCTGCTGCCGGTGGAACTGATCCGCAATGAACGCACCTCAACCTATGATATCCGCTGCCGCGACGATGACCTTTCGACCAACCTGCCGCTTCAGGAACGGCTGAAGCAGGATTTCGGCCTGATCTTGCCTGATATCGGCGAAGCGGAAGAATGGACCCCAGCCCACTATTTTGCGCAGGTCCGCGAAGTGATTGCAGCCAAGCCGGGTTGGTCGATTGACGCCGATGGAATGCAGTTGGGGTTCTTTTCTTTCGCCAAACTGTTGATGCACCGAGATCTTGATCCGGAGACATGGCCCGAAGGTGGCGTGGCGGAGAATGAGCTGGTGCGTGGGCTGCTGTCCGAAGGTTTCGCACATGAGCCCTCGATCTTTGGCCCAGAGGACCGACTGGATACCCTGCTTGACCCGGCCGAAATCATTCAGGTGATCGATGCCGACGCCTCCCAGACCAAAGTAATCGAAGAGGTCCGGCGCGGGTCCAGCCTTGTTGTGCAGGGGCCGCCCGGAACTGGCAAATCGCAAACCATCACAAACCTGATTGCCGCCGCAGCGCATGACGGCAAGACAGTGCTGTTCGTCGCCGAAAAGATGGCAGCGCTGTCGGTGGTGCATGACCGGCTGGTCAAGACCGGGTTGCGCGACATCTGTCTGGAACTGCATTCGCGCGGTGCCAACAAGAAGGCGCTGGCGCAGGAGCTGGGCCGCACCCTGATGGCCAGCACCCGCCCGCTGCCACCTGTAAGCGATACGGCCCGTCTGCGCCGCACGCGCGATGATTTGAACCGCATTTCCGATTTGTTGCACTTGCCGATCGCACCGGGCACCGAGACACCGTTTCAGGCTATGTCAGAAATCACCCGTTTCATTGGCCGGAATGTGTCGCCGCCTGCGATCCCACTGGAAGGGCTCGAACTGCTCGGCTCTGACGCGCGCGTCGACACGCGGGCGGGGATCGACCGTTTCGTCGCGGCCCTTGCCGCTGTGGGCGAACCTGCGGATCACCCTTTCGCCGGGGTGACGGTGCTGGACCTTCAGCCGACTGATCTTGCGCGCCTTGGTCAGGAACTGGACGTAGCGCTTGCCGCTTCAGCGCGAGTTGCGGGAAAAGCGGCCCAACTGGCCGCGGCCCTTGGTCTTTCCATTCCAGAATCCCTGGGTGCCATCGCCGCACTTGGCGAGGCGCTTGCGGCGCTCGGTGCTGCACCGGCCACCGGTGCCGCCCAGATAACTCAGCTGTTTGACCGCGCTACGGAACCCCGCCTGACTGAGGCGCTGGCCAGCGGTGCCAGCTGGGCAAATGCGCGCCGGTCCGCCGAAACGGATTTCACTGATGCGGCATGGTCAGTTGATCCTGCCCCGCTGCGATCAGGCATCCTGCGTGGGCAAGCGTCGTACTTCGCGCGTTTGTTCGGCCCGTATCGGCGTGTCAGTGCTGAACTCGCCAGCCTGTTGAAAACGCCCCTGCCAAAAGCCCCTGCGATACGCCTTGCTCTGGTCGATCAGCTGGCCGATGTGCATCGCAAACGTCGCAGCCTCGCCGATGAGGAGGGCTGGTTGCAAACCGTGCTGGGTGAAGCGTGGCGTGGCGAACGGACCCGCTTTGACGAAGCGCAGACCGCCGCGGCTTGGCTGGCTGCCGTGCGGCGTGCAGGGGTGTTCACATCGCCCGCTGCCTTGAGTTCGGCAATGGGTGCAGTGCCCGATCCCGATGCACAGGCGGCGGCGCTTGCACGAGACCGGCAGGAGGCAGAAACCCGGCTGGGGGTGCCCATAGCGCGGCTAGGCCTCGATCTGGCGCAGGCGGGCTTGGGTGAAACTCTGGCGTCCGTGCATTTGCCGCAGATCGTTTTTCGGCTGGAACAAATGCGAGGCAGTCTTGCGCGTTACGCTGACTGGACGGCGCTTAGTCTTTGCATCGGAACATTGGTCAAGGGCGGGGCCGAAGCCATCGTCGATGCCGTCGCCGAAGGCAGGCTGGATGCGGCGCAGGCCCAGACCGAATTCACCTACGCTTGTGCTGAGGCGCGCTGGCGACTGGCCCGCAAGGTCCGCCCGGACCTGAACGAACTGGCCACACTGAACCGTCACGATCTGGTGGAGGTGTTTCGGGGTCTTGAACGCGACCGCCTGAAAGATGCGCAATCCCTTGTGCTCGCACGGCATTTTGAGCAGATGCCCAAAGGCCATATGGGCGAGATGGCCGTCATCCGGGGCGAAATTGCCCGCAAGCGTGGCCATAAATCCATTCGTTGGGTGATGAAGAATGCGGGCTCCATGGTGCAGCGCATCAAGCCCGTGATGTTGATGAGCCCGATTTCCGTGGCACAATTCCTGCCGCCGGGGTCTGTCACCTTTGATCTGCTGGTCATCGATGAGGCGAGCCAGATCCGACCTGAAGACGCGCTGGGCGTTGTGGCCCGTTCGCGGCAGATCGTAGTTGTGGGCGATCAGAAACAGCTTCCACCGACGTCGTTCTTCGATCGGCTGGTTGATGATGTGGACGATAATGATGCCGAGGATGCGGACGCGCCCGTAGCCGCGTCGGCCGCCGATATGGAAAGTATCCTGACCTTGTGCGAGGCGCGCGGGTTGCGGCAACGGATGCTGGAATGGCACTATCGCTCGCGCGATCCATCACTGATCCGGGTGTCGAACGCCGAATTCTACGGCAATAATTTGGTGCTGCCGCCGTCGCCGCTCGAACTGGATGACAACTACGGCTTGAAGTTTCGTAGGGTGCCGGGCGTCTATTCTAGTGCGAGCAAGGGCGGTGGCCGTGCTGGCACCAACAAGATCGAGGCGCATGAAATTGTCGCCGCGATGGCTCGCCACGCGCGGGACTGGCCCGATTTGTCGCTTGGGGTCGTGGCCTTTTCCAAAGCCCAGGCCGATATGTTGACCGAGGTGCTGGAACATGGCCGCCGTCAGGATTCCGTGCTGGATGCGTTCCTGCGCGAAGGCCAGCACGAGGACGTGTTCGTCAAGAATATCGAAAACGTGCAGGGCGATGAACGCGATGTCATCCTAATTTCCGTGGGCTACGGCCCGCATGAGGCCAATGGCCGACTGTCCAGCATGACATTTGGCCCTGTAAACGGCGAAGGAGGTGAGCGCAGGCTCAACGTGCTGTTTAGTCGCGCCCGAGTGAGATGCGAGGTGTTTGCCTCGTTCGATCCCGGCGATATCGACCCTTCGCGCACACTCCGCGATGGCCCACGCGTGCTGAAACGCTTTCTCGATTTCGCAAAGACCGGCATCATTGACGAGCGCCTGCCAACCGGTCTTGATGCCGACAGCCCGTTCGAAGAGGACGTGGCCGAAGTAATCCGCTCACTTGGCTATGAGGCTGACGCGCAGGTCGGCAGTGCAGGATTTCGGATCGACCTTGGAATCCGCCACCCTGAGAGGCCCGGCCAGTACATCGCGGCTATCGAGTGTGACGGCGCCACCTATCATTCTGCCCTCTGGGCGCGTGAGCGTGATCGATTGCGGCAGGACATCCTTGAAAACCTCGGCTGGCAGTTCCACCGGATCTGGAGCACGGACTGGTTCCACCGGCGTGACAGTGAAATCCGCCGTCTTGCCGCGGCGCTGGAGACTGCACGGCAGGCCGCGGGGCAGGGGATCAAGGTCAGAGGGGCAAACATCGGGCGCGAGGTTGTGGGGGGCAAGATCGAAGAGCCTGAGACAGCACCGATTGTCATCGACGATATTCGCCTGACGGTGCCCGCCTATCAGCGCGCGGATATCCGGCTGCAAAGCGCGGTCGAGCCGCACGAGGCGCCGATTCATCAACTGGCGGGTCTTGTGTCGCGGATTGTGGAGATTGAGGGTCCGGTCCACAGCGATGAGGTTGCCCGGCGTGTGTCCGCAGCGTTTGGCAAAGCCCGGACAGGGAGCCGTATCACGGATGCGACGCTGGCAGCGCTGAAACATGCAATGCGCCAGGCCCCGGACGGCATCCGACCGATTGGTGATTTTTTGGCTGACCGGCCCGCAAGCCGAAAATCCGCCAGTGCGAGACCGATCAGCCGAAAGTGGTACGCTGCTGAGGGCAACAGCGCTGCCTCCGATGGAAATTGCGGCCGCCGCCCGTCTGATCGCGTCTGAGAGCGGCGAAATGCCACCCGAGGACATGGTGCGCGCTATAGCGCGTCTGATGGGTTTTCTCCGCGTCGGGACGGACCTGCAGGCGGTTATTCTGTCGGCCATCGTACGCTAGTGTTCTGAGTCTGACACTTCCTACCTGTTTCCGCGAATTTCGTCGAGTTTGTCGAGCGCGCGGCGTTCTCGGGTGAGGATGTCCTCGGCGGTTTTGGTCCACCTGAAGGGCTTCGGCTTCTCGTTGTGCTGCGCCAGATAGTCGTAGATCGCGGTCTTCAGGTCATCGACGCTGGAATAGCTGCCACGTCGGATGCGCCTCGATGTGATTTCGGCGAAGAAGCGTTCGACCAGGTTCAGCCATGAGGCGCTGGTGGGCGTGAAGTGCAGCTTGAAGCGCGGGTGCTTGTCCAGCCATGCTTTCACCTCGGGCGTCTTGTGGGTGGCGTAGTTGTCGAGCACCAGGTGCACGTGACGACGCGCGGGCACGGCCTTGTCGATCTGCCGCAGAAATTTCAGGAACTCCTTGGCGCGATGGCGGGGCATGCAATCGCCGATGACCTTGCCGGATTTCACATCCAGCGCGGCGAACAGCGTGGTCGTGCCGTGCCGCTTATAATCGTGTGTCATGGTAGCTGCGCGCCCCTTCTTGAGCGGCAGACCGGGTTGCGTCCGATCCAACGCCTGGATCTGCGACTTCTCATCAACACACAGAACCACAGCCCGATCCGGTGGATCAAGGTAGAGACCGACGATATCCGTGACCTTTTCCTCGAACAGCGGGTCATTCGAGACCTTGAACCCCTTCGTGAGATGCGGCTTCAAGCCAGCTTCGGCCCATATGCGACCCACACTCGACGGCGAAATCCCCATGGCTTCGGCCATCAGGGCGCGGCTCCAGTGGGTGGCGTTGGGCGGCGTCTCCTGCACCGTCTTGGTGATCACCTTCAGCCTTGTTTCCATGGGCAATGGCGGCACGCGCGAGGGCCTTGTCTTGTCGCGCTTGAGGCCGTCCACACCCTCATCGAGATACCGAGCCTGCCAGCGCCAGACCGTGGGCTTCGAAGTGCGTGCGCGCCGCATGATCTCAAAAGTGCCGTGACCGTCCGCTGTCGCCAGCACGATCTCGGAACGCCAGACGAGCTTGCGCGCAGTGTTGCGGTTGGTGATCAGAGCTTGAAGCTCAGCACGGTCGGCGGGGCCAAGGTAAAGGCAAATGTCATCGCGTCTCATGCCCCGAATATGGCACATCAGGCCCTCAATGGGAATCCTGTGTCAGGTGGGGAACACTAGTGTTCTGAGTCTGACACTTCCTACCTGTTTCCGCGAATTTCGTCGAGTTTGTCGAGCGCGCGGCGTTCTCGGGTGAGGATGTCCTCGGCGGTTTTGGTCCACCTGAAGGGCTTCGGCTTCTCGTTGTGCTGCGCCAGATAGTCGTAGATCGCGGTCTTCAGGTCATCGACGCTGGAATAGCTGCCACGTCGGATGCGCCTCGATGTGATTTCGGCGAAGAAGCGTTCGACCAGGTTCAGCCATGAGGCGCTGGTGGGCGTGAAGTGCAGCTTGAAGCGCGGGTGCTTGTCCAGCCATGCTTTCACCTCGGGCGTCTTGTGGGTGGCGTAGTTGTCGAGCACCAGGTGCACGTGACGACGCGCGGGCACGGCCTTGTCGATCTGCCGCAGAAATTTCAGGAACTCCTTGGCGCGATGGCGGGGCATGCAATCGCCGATGACCTTGCCGGATTTCACATCCAGCGCGGCGAACAGCGTGGTCGTGCCGTGCCGCTTATAATCGTGTGTCATGGTAGCTGCGCGCCCCTTCTTGAGCGGCAGACCGGGTTGCGTCCGATCCAACGCCTGGATCTGCGACTTCTCATCAACACACAGAACCACAGCCCGATCCGGTGGATCAAGGTAGAGACCGACGATATCCGTGACCTTTTCCTCGAACAGCGGGTCATTCGAGACCTTGAACCCCTTCGTGAGATGCGGCTTCAAGCCAGCTTCGGCCCATATGCGACCCACACTCGACGGCGAAATCCCCATGGCTTCGGCCATCAGGGCGCGGCTCCAGTGGGTGGCGTTGGGCGGCGTCTCCTGCACCGTCTTGGTGATCACCTTCAGCCTTGTTTCCATGGGCAATGGCGGCACGCGCGAGGGCCTTGTCTTGTCGCGCTTGAGGCCGTCCACACCCTCATCGAGATACCGAGCCTGCCAGCGCCAGACCGTGGGCTTCGAAGTGCGTGCGCGCCGCATGATCTCAAAAGTGCCGTGACCGTCCGCTGTCGCCAGCACGATCTCGGAACGCCAGACGAGCTTGCGCGCAGTGTTGCGGTTGGTGATCAGAGCTTGAAGCTCAGCACGGTCGGCGGGGCCAAGGTAAAGGCAAATGTCATCGCGTCTCATGCCCCGAATATGGCACATCAGGCCCTCAATGGGAATCCTGTGTCAGGTGGGGAACACTAGTCTCCCGCTGCCTGCCTACCGGCTTGGAGGCGGGCCCAGCGCCGGTCCCGCCTCTGTTTTAGTGCTCATCCTGGGGGCGTGCAGGCGCCGCGCCCCTTGGTCGGATCGGTCTGGACATCCACTTGGAAATTCAGGGCGGCATCGATCGTGACGTCCTGCAGGGTGGCGATGCGCCGCACCGGCGCGACGTGAACGTCCCATGCTGTCCCTGACTGCCTTGAGAATACTCTTGAAAAGACGCCGCTTGACCCAGCGACGCCGAGCAAAGGGCTGCGCGTTTCAGGGCGTAAGAAGCCGCGTAAGCATATGGCGGACATGATCCTGGCCGCCGAAAAAGATCGCCAATATGCGGACCCGCTGTTCCGCTTCGTTCACTTCGAACCAGTAGATCGCCCGATCGATCGTTAGATGTCGCAGACCCGGCAGCAGATCATCGTGACGCTCACCACGAAATGGCGCCGCACACAGCCGGTCGGCTTCCTGCCGGATCTCGTGGATGCGGGCCTCGCAATGATCCAGTGACGCTTCAATGCTTTCGCCGAAGCCTCGGTAGCTTTCAAAGAGGTGGTCGAAGATCAGGGCAAAATCACGCTCGGCTTCCGCCGAAAACTCAATTCTGAACCGCATGTGCGCGGCGTTTCTCAGCGATCATGCGCGCGATGGTCTTGTCCATCTGGGCGCCGCTGACAAACGCCCCGGCGCTGCGCTGGTCCAGCAGCGCTTTCAGCGCTGTCCGGTGCAAATCGTCATCTTGCATGCGTTGCCGCAGCAGGTCGATCCCCTGTTGCAGCACCGCGCTCACACTCGAATAGCGCCCGGCTTCGACCAGTTCCTTGACGAAACTGTGCTGTTCGTCGGTCAGCGAGATCGAGGATTTCACCGTCATAAGGGCACTCCTTTTGACGTAAAGTAATACCAAGTAGCACTCGCGTCAACCGCCCCGATTGGTGGGCGGGCAATAGGCTTCCAGCGATTTCGCCGCGTTAGTATCACAATAAATATCATTTAGTCAGTGACTTAGGAGTTGCTCTCTTTTGGTCTCAGCGGCTGTCTGCACCCATCGCAACGCAACGGAGACTGCCATGAAGGCCGCCACCAAGCCCCTGACAAACCACGAAGAATTCTGCCTGAAGAACGCCGCACACTTTGTCGCCGCCCGGGGCCGCACGCCCGCCACCCGCACGCGGGAGCAATTCGCGACCCTGCCCGAGGCGCAGGCCTTTGGCGCGGCGATCGGCGACGGCCGCACCATGATCTACGCAGTCACCGGCCTCGGCCATTCCGCCCACATCACTGCGTGTTTCGCTTGATGGTGGGCATCGATTTCACGGGATCATGGGCAGTCATTTCGCGTGAAGCTGGGCACTGATTTCGCGGGATCGCGGGCAGGTCTGGTCGGCAAATTGAGGATAGTTGCGCCTTCAGGAATGAAGGGGTGGCTTGATGCCGACAGGACGATTGAACATGCGCCGGATACGAGATGTTTTGCGATTGAAGCTTGGGCAAGGCCTGAGCGAGCGGTCCATTGCCGCTTCCCTCGGTCTGAGCAAGGGGAGCGTCGGAAGCTACACCCAACGGGCGCGTCATGCCGGGCTCACGTGGCCCTTGCCGGAGGGGATCGATGACGACAGCCTTGAACTTCTTTTGTTTCCAGCCCCGCCCACGGTGCCGGACGCGGAGCGGCTTGTGCCCGACTGGGCGGAGATTGACCGCGAGTTGCGCCGCCCTGGGGTGACGCGGATGCTGCTCTGGGAAGAATACCGTGCCGCGCACCCCGGGGGTTTTGCCTATACTTGGTTTTGCACGCATTACGAGGCTTGGAAGGGTCGGGTGCGCCCGACGATGCGCCAGACACATGTGGGCGGCGAGAAGGTGTTCGTCGACTTTGCCGGCGACACCATCGACGTGATCGACCCCACGACCGGCGAAGCGCGGGCCATGAAGCTGTTCGTGGCGGCAATGGGGGCATCGAATCACACCTATGCCGAGGCGGTGGCATCGGAGGGGTTGGAAGATTGGATCCTCGCGCATATCCGGATGTTCGCCTTTCTGGGCGGCGTGCCAAAGGCGGTGGTTCCGGACAATCTGAAGTCCGCCGTGATCAAGGCAGACCGGTTTGATCCGGGGCTGAACCGGACCTATGCCGAGATGGCGGCGCATTATGGCACCGCCGTTCTGCCCGCCCGGCCGCGCAAACCCCGGGACAAGGCGAAGGTGGAAGTGGCTGTCCAAGTGGCACAACGCTGGATTCTGGCGCGGCTGCGGAACCACCGGTTCTTCTCATTGGCCGAGTTGAACGTGGCGATCCGGCGGCTGCTGGACGAGTTGAACATGCGCGTGATGCGCGGCTATGGCGCCAGCCGCGCCGATCTGTTTGCCACTTTGGATCGGCCCAATCTTCAGCCCCTACCGCCCGAACCTTATGTCTTCGCCCGCTGGAAGCGCGCCCGCGTGGCACCCGACTATCACGTTGAGGTCGACAGCTCATGGTATTCCGTGCCCTTCGCGCTGATCAAACAAGAGGTCGATGTTCGCACAAGCGGCCAGACGGTCGAGATATTCCATCGTGGTCAGAGGGTTGCGAGCCACGTGCGCACCCCGGGGCGGCGCAGCCATGTCACCGTGGCCGACCATATGCCATCGGCCCATCGTCGCTTTGCCGAATGGACCCCGGCCAGAATGCTGGCGCAGGCAACCAAGACCGGCCCCGCCGTCGCCGCCTTTTGCGAGATGGTGATGGCTGACCGCCCCCATCCTGAACAGGGGTTCCGCACCTGCCTGGGTGTGCTGGCCTTGGTCAAAACCTATGGGCCGGAGCGCGTTGATGCGGCCTGCCAGCGGGGTGTGACCATCCGGGCCCGCACCGTCACCTCCATTCGTTCGATCCTCAAGACCGGCCTCGATCGCGCCTTCCTGGAAGGCTCCGAAGAGGTCGCCCCCCTCCAGCACGCCAACATTCGTGGCGGCAGCTATTACCATTGAGAAAGGACTAAAATGCTGACCCATCCCACCCACGACCGACTGTTGGCGCTCGGCCTGACCGGCATTGCATCGGCGCTCGAAGAACAACGCAGGTCAACCGCCTTCGACGCCCTCTCGTTCGAAGAGCGTCTCGGCCTGCTGGTCGACCGCGAGGCTGCAGAGCGCGACACCAAGAAACTGGCCTCCCGGCTCAAGTTTGCGGCTCTGCGCCAAGATGCCAGCGTCGAGGATCTGGACCTGCGCAGCCCACGTGGTCTTGACCGCAGTGTCATGGCGCATCTTGCCGATGGCGGCTGGATCGCCCGGCACGAGAACCTGCTGATAACCGGGCCGACCGGTTTGGGCAAAAGCTGGATCGCCTGCGCCCTTGGCCACAAGGCGTGCCGGGATGGGCGGCCCGTCCTCTATCAACGTGCGCCGCGCATGTTCGAGGCCCTTGCTCTGGCCCGTGGCGATGGCCGCCATGAACGCATCCTCAAAACCATCGCCCGCATGGATGTGCTGATCATTGACGATTGGGGCCTCGCCGTCCTCACCGCCCCGGAGCGCCGTGACCTGCTGGAAATCCTCGAAGACCGCCACGGCCGCGCTTCCACCATCGTCACAAGCCAACTCCCCGTTGACCAGTGGCACGAAGCCATCGGCGACCCAACGCTCGCAGATGCCATCCTCGACCGCCTCGTTCACAACGCACACCGCCTCACCCTCTCAGGTGAAAGCCTGCGCAGGCGCTCCGCCGTCACAAAAAAGCTTGACCAAATCGTTCAAGCCTGACTCCATGAAAGCGTCGGCCAGCCTGCCCACGATCCCGTGAAATGACTGCCCAGAATGGCGCGAAACGCGTGCCCACGATCGCGCGAAATCAGCGCCCATTCTCCGCGAAATCCGCAAGCTGGCGCAGCTCGCCTACCGGTTCAATTTCTGGGCCGAGGCGGTGGCGATCCTTGAACGCTGGACCAAGCTGTTCCCCGATAACGCCCAGGCCCATCTCGATCTGGCCGACATGCAGGTGAAGGCCTGGTTGCTGGAGCAAGCCCTGATTTCACTCAACAGAGCCGAAGCCTCCGGATCTGTGCCGCCGACCGCCAGCGCGGCCCTGCGCGCCTCGATCGCCAACCGGCTTGGGGACGCGGATACGGCTCTCGCCCTGTATGAAGGCCTGGTGGCGAACGGACAGGACAGTTTCGCGCCGAACGCCGCGATGAGCCTGCTCTACGCCGATAGCGCGACCCCGCAAGAGGTGGCCCACCGTCACCGCGCCCTGTTCGCGGAATGGGGAAATGAGGCGCGGTCGCAGGAGAGCTTTCGGGCCGATCCAGACCCGAACCGCCCGCTTCGAATCGGCATGGTCAGTGGCGATCTGCACCATCAGCACCCGGTAAACATCTTCCTCCAACCGCTTCTGGCGCGATGGGATCACGCGGGCCTGCCACTGACTATCTACAACACCGGCTCCGCGGTGGACGATCAGACCAGGCTTGCCCGTAGCCGCGTGGGTGTCTGGCGCGACGTGACCACAGCCCAGCTTGCCGAAGCAGTCGCAGCAGACCGGATCGACATCCTGATCGATCTGGCAGGCCATACCGCAGGCGGCACCATGCGCGCCTTTGCCCGGCGCATGGCGCCCCTCCAAGCCAGTTTCCTCGGCTATCCCGGCTCCACCGGCGTGCCGAACATCGACTGGCTGATCGGTGATCCGCTGGTGACGCCCCCCGAAGCTGATCATTTGTGCAGCGAACACGTGATGCGCCTTCCAAACACGGTGTTCTGCTTCGCGCCAGAGGTGGACTATCCCCTGCCGGATTTCGTGGGGCTGACACGTGGCCGCCCACTGACCTTTGGCTCCTTCAACAACACTCCAAAACTGACCCCGCGCACGATCCGCCTCTGGGCTGATGTGCTCAAAGCCGGGCCTGACTCCCAGCTCCTCCTGCGCGCGCCAAGCTTCAAGGATGCGGCTGCCGTCGCCCGGTTCCGCCGCCTCTTCAGCGAGGAGGGCATCGCGCCAGAGCGCCTGACCTTCCGTGGCCCTGTCGCGCTTGACGTGATGATGCAGGCCTATGGTGAGATCGACATCGCCCTCGATCCCTTCCCCTATTGCGGCGGCACTACCACGCTCCAGGCGCTCTGGATGGGGGTGCCAGTCCTGACTATGGAGGGCGGTCAGTTCGTCTCCCGCATGGGCGCAAGCTTCATGACCGCGGCGGGTCTGCCCGATTGGGTCGCCAAGGATGACACCGCCTATGTCGCCAAAGCGGTGGAGCTTGGCCAGGATAGGCCAGCGCTTCTTAACCTTAAACGCGGGCTGCGCGCCCGGCTACTGACCCGCCCGGGCTGGGACGCAGATCGTTATGCTGCGGATTTTGGTGCGGCGCTACGGGCGATGTGGCGTCAAACAACGGAGCGTCCATGAATCCATGAACGCGAGCCGACCCTCTGCAACGGATTGCTTGCGTGCATCTCCCTCTTTGTTATCGAAGCACACGACACGTGTCCCAGCGTAGGATAGGGGATCTGAACTGCCAAGGTCTTTTGCCTGCGGCACAGGGTAGAGAAGTTCGGTACGGGCCAGTTCAGCCCCGCTAACCGGAGCAGGCTGTTGGGTGGGACGAAGCGGATGGCGCTGTGCAGATGCTCGCCGTTATACCAGTGCTCCCCACCTGACATAAGATTCCCAAGGTCAGTTTGGTGGCAAGCCCACGCCGAGGGCCGTCTTTCTGAGCTGACGATATCAGCATAGATCCGGCACTATGACCGACCATAGACACAGACCCGAAGTAGAGATCCTTTGGATTACCCGCGAGGTTAAAGCCCGAGCCTGAGTGTTTCAGCGCTGCTCGACCATGCCACCGATCATCCGAGGATCGATTTCCGGCGCGTCCCATTTGCTGGCGACGGCCATCCACCGTTCGATCTCGGCCTGCAGCCCCGGCTCATCGGCGCAGAGGTGAAACGTGTAGAGGCGGTTAACAACATCTCGCATCAGGTCGCGCATTTCGTCATCGTTGATGTGCGAGACCTCGGTCCAGGGGATGCGGTTGCCGTCGGCATCCACAACGGTGACGTCGCTCCAGTCGCCGGTCCTGGTGATCGGCACCTTGCCTGCGTGGATGCTTGTCTTATGAAGATCCCAGCTTTTGTGCGAAACAAGAGCCACAGATCAGCATTCTAGAATGCTGATCTGTGGTGGTGGTTGGATCGTAAGACGCTTGGTCTTTGAGGACCGTTCGAGAGTAAGATCAACCACCACCTTCGCCAAAGGCCTGAACGGATACAGAGCGGCGCAAAGCCCTCTAGGACAAGCATAGGATATGACGAAGATGACGGATGATACCATTGGTATAGACATTTCCAAAGCAACTTTAGACATTCACCGGCTGAGCGACGGGAAGATTATGTCGTTTAGCAATTGCCCCGCAGGATTTAGGGCACTTGCCAAGTTCTGCGCACAGACGGCTGTGATACGCGTTGTTTATGAAGCAACAGGCGCCTACCACAGCGGGCTTGAACGCGCCTTGGGCGTGCATTTGCCATTGGTAAAAGTGAACCCTTTGCAGGCGCGCCGATTTGCGCAAGCACAAGGCATGCGCGCAAAAACCGACGCCGTTGATGCCAAAATGTTGGCCGTCATGGGGGATGCTTTTGTATTAGCACCAGATGAACCGGCTACAAAAACACAGCATGATCTGAAGGAGTTACGCACTTTCCGTTCAGGATTGGTCAAAGACCGAACGCGCATCATGAGCCGTTTGAAAACCCAAACACTGTCCATCACTTGCCGTCAAAGTAAAGCACGCTTGGTTCACGTTGAAAAGCAAATCGCTGAAATTGATGCTGAGGTTGACCGTCTGATAAACTCCAACGACACACTGGCGCACTCGATGAAAATTCTCCGCTCAATTCCAGGAATCGGTGCGGTCTGTGCGTCCACCATTTTGATAGAGATGCCCGAAATCGGGAGTATGGACCGAAAGCAGGTGGCTAGTTTGACCGGAGTAGCGCCTATGACACGTCAATCTGGGCAATGGCGTGGGAAATCATTCATTCAGGGTGGGCGCAAAGTAGTGAGGAACGCCCTCTACATGCCCGCCCTGGTGGCGATGAGACACAATCCCGACCTCAAGGCCAAATACCAAGCCATGATCAAAGCTGGAAAGCCACCAAAAGTCGCCATTACGGCGCTCATGCGAAAGCTGATTGAACGTATCCGTCCGGTCTGACTGGTGTTGACTTATTCGGCAGCCCAGTTCCATGGCATGAGTTCTTCGAGGCGGGTCATCTTGTGGTCTGCAACGCGCTCGAGAACCCAGCGAAGCCAGGCTTCGGGATCTACCTTGTTCATGCGGGCGGTTTCGATGAGCGTGTAGGCTATGGCCGCAGCTTCACCGCCGCCCTTTGATCCCATGAAGAGATAGTTTTTGCGGCCGAGAGTCACCGGCCGAATTGATCGCTCACAGATGTTGTTGTCCAGCTCGAGCTGGCCGTTTTCAAGATAGGCCCGGGCCTTGGGCATGCGACCGAGCGCATAGCGGATAGCCTCGGCCAGCGACGATTTGCCGGAGATCTTGGGCAATTGCAGCTGCAGCCAGACTTCGAGATTGTCGAAGACCGGCTTTGCCTTTTCCAGCCGCAGGGCAACGCGCTCTTCAGCAGGCTTGTAGCGCGCCTCTTTTTCCACTGCATAAAGGGCAGCGATCCGTTTGATTGCGTGTTTCGCTTGATGGTGGGCATCGATTTCACGGGATCATGGGCAGTCATTTCGCGTGAAGCTGGGCACTGATTTCGCGGGATCGCGGGCAGGTCTGGTCGGCAAATTGAGGATAGTTGCGCCTTCAGGAATGAAGGGGTGGCTTGATGCCGACAGGACGATTGAACATGCGCCGGATACGAGATGTTTTGCGATTGAAGCTTGGGCAAGGCCTGAGCGAGCGGTCCATTGCCGCTTCCCTCGGTCTGAGCAAGGGGAGCGTCGGAAGCTACACCCAACGGGCGCGTCATGCCGGGCTCACGTGGCCCTTGCCGGAGGGGATCGATGACGACAGCCTTGAACTTCTTTTGTTTCCAGCCCCGCCCACGGTGCCGGACGCGGAGCGGCTTGTGCCCGACTGGGCGGAGATTGACCGCGAGTTGCGCCGCCCTGGGGTGACGCGGATGCTGCTCTGGGAAGAATACCGTGCCGCGCACCCCGGGGGTTTTGCCTATACTTGGTTTTGCACGCATTACGAGGCTTGGAAGGGTCGGGTGCGCCCGACGATGCGCCAGACACATGTGGGCGGCGAGAAGGTGTTCGTTGACTTTGCCGGCGACACCATCGACGTGATCGACCCCACGACCGGCGAAGCGCGGGCCATGAAGCTGTTCGTGGCGGCAATGGGGGCATCGAATCACACCTATGCCGAGGCGGTGGCATCGGAGGGGTTGGAAGATTGGATCCTCGCGCATATCCGGATGTTCGCCTTTCTGGGCGGCGTGCCAAAGGCGGTGGTTCCGGACAATCTGAAGTCCGCCGTGATCAAGGCAGACCGGTTTGATCCGGGGCTGAACCGGACCTATGCCGAGATGGCGGCGCATTATGGCACCGCCGTTCTGCCCGCCCGGCCGCGCAAACCCCGGGACAAGGCGAAGGTGGAAGTGGCTGTCCAAGTGGCACAACGCTGGATTCTGGCGCGGCTGCGGAACCACCGGTTCTTCTCATTGGCCGAGTTGAACGTGGCGATCCGGCGGCTGCTGGACGAGTTGAACATGCGCGTGATGCGCGGCTATGGCGCCAGCCGCGCCGATCTGTTTGCCACTTTGGATCGGCCCAATCTTCAGCCCCTACCGCCCGAACCTTATGTCTTCGCCCGCTGGAAGCGCGCCCGCGTGGCACCCGACTATCACGTTGAGGTCGACAGCTCATGGTATTCCGTGCCCTTCGCGCTGATCAAACAAGAGGTCGATGTTCGCACAAGCGGCCAGACGGTCGAGATATTCCATCGTGGTCAGAGGGTTGCGAGCCACGTGCGCACCCCGGGGCGGCGCAGCCATGTCACCGTGGCCGACCATATGCCATCGGCCCATCGTCGCTTTGCCGAATGGACCCCGGCCAGAATGCTGGCGCAGGCAACCAAGACCGGCCCCGCCGTCGCCGCCTTTTGCGAGATGGTGATGGCTGACCGCCCCCATCCTGAACAGGGGTTCCGCACCTGCCTGGGTGTGCTGGCCTTGGTCAAAACCTATGGGCCGGAGCGCGTTGATGCGGCCTGCCAGCGGGGTGTGACCATCCGGGCCCGCACCGTCACCTCCATTCGTTCGATCCTCAAGACCGGCCTCGATCGCGCCTTCCTGGAAGGCTCCGAAGAGGTCGCCCCCCTCCAGCACGCCAACATTCGTGGCGGCAGCTATTACCATTGAGAAAGGACTAAAATGCTGACCCATCCCACCCACGACCGACTGTTGGCGCTCGGCCTGACCGGCATTGCATCGGCGCTCGAAGAACAACGCAGGTCAACCGCCTTCGACGCCCTCTCGTTCGAAGAGCGTCTCGGCCTGCTGGTCGACCGCGAGGCTGCAGAGCGCGACACCAAGAAACTGGCCTCCCGGCTCAAGTTTGCGGCTCTGCGCCAAGATGCCAGCGTCGAGGATCTGGACCTGCGCAGCCCACGTGGTCTTGACCGCAGTGTCATGGCGCATCTTGCCGATGGCGGCTGGATCGCCCGGCACGAGAACCTGCTGATAACCGGGCCGACCGGTTTGGGCAAAAGCTGGATCGCCTGCGCCCTTGGCCACAAGGCGTGCCGGGATGGGCGGCCCGTCCTCTATCAACGTGCGCCGCGCATGTTCGAGGCCCTTGCTCTGGCCCGTGGCGATGGCCGCCATGAACGCATCCTCAAAACCATCGCCCGCATGGATGTGCTGATCATTGACGATTGGGGCCTCGCCGTCCTCACCGCCCCGGAGCGCCGTGACCTGCTGGAAATCCTCGAAGACCGCCACGGCCGCGCTTCCACCATCGTCACAAGCCAACTCCCCGTTGACCAGTGGCACGAAGCCATCGGCGACCCAACGCTCGCAGATGCCATCCTCGACCGCCTCGTTCACAACGCACACCGCCTCACCCTCTCAGGTGAAAGCCTGCGCAGGCGCTCCGCCGTCACAAAAAAGCTTGACCAAATCGTTCAAGCCTGACTCCATGAAAGCGTCGGCCAGCCTGCCCACGATCCCGTGAAATGACTGCCCAGAATGGCGCGAAACGCGTGCCCACGATCGCGCGAAATCAGCGCCCATTCTCCGCGAAATCCGCACCCTTCGCGTTGCTCAGCCAAGACTCAGTCCATGATGTGGCGGGCAGTTGCCTCAGGATGCCCAAGCCATTCATCGAGCTTCGACCAGCGCCGCCGACCGGAGACGTTCTTCACCGCGATCGCGACGGCCTTCTTCTGCCCGACCAGAACGACCAGCTTCTTGCCGCGGGTGACGCCGGTGTAAAGCAGATTGCGCTGCAGCATGGTGAAGTGCTGCGTCATGACAGGAATGACCACGGCGGGGTATTCCGATCCCTGACTCTTGTGAATCGTGGCGGCATAGGCTGGCACGAGAGTATCGAGTTCGCCGAACATGTAAGTGACCGAGCGGCCGTCGAAGGTGACCGCCAGTTCGCCCTCGGCCAAGTCGAGGCTTTCGACATAGCCGATATCGCCGTTGTAGACTTCCTTGTCGTAGTCGTTCTCGATCTGCATCACCTTGTCACCGGGCGCGAAGGTCGAGCCGAACCGTTCGATCTTGTTGTCGCCGGAGGGGTTTAGCGCCGCCTGCAGTGCCACGTTCAGAGACCTCGCGCCGACACCGCCCCTGTTCATTGGGCAGAGCACCTGAATATCGCGGATCGGATCAAGGCCGAAGCGGCGCGGGATGCGCGATTTGACGAGGGTGATGATACGCTCGACGGCTTGTTCGGGCTCATCAGCCGCCACGAAGTAGAAATCCGTCTCTCCTTCAGGCTTAGCAAGATCGGGGATCTGTCCTTGGTTGATCCTGTGCGCGCTGGTGATGATCCGGCTTTGAGCAGCCTGGCGGAAAACCTCCGTCAAGCGCACCACCGGCACCGCGCCGGAGGCAATGATATCAGCCAGAACCTGACCCGGGCCGACCGAGGGCAACTGGTCGATGTCGCCCACTATCAGGATGGCGGCATGATCCGGAACTGCCTTCAGCAGGGATTGCATCAGCAACACATCGACCATGGAGCTTTCGTCGATGACCAGAAGATCGCAGTCGAGCGGGTTCTCCTCGCCCCGCTTGAAGCCGAAGGCCTTGGGATCGAATTCCAGAAGACGGTGGATCGTCTTGGCTTCCATGCCGGTGGCCTCGGTCATCCGCTTGGCGGCCCGGCCGGTCGGGGCGCATAGGAGCAGCTTGACCGCCTTGGCTGCCAGAATGCGCAGGATGGAGTTCACGATCGTGGTCTTGCCGACGCCGGGACCGCCCGTGATGACGAGCGCCTTGGAACGCAGCGCCAGACGAATGGCCTCGGCCTGACTGGCCGCAAGGGTGAGGCCAGTTTTGCTCTCAATCCAAGGCAGCGCCTTGTCGGCGTCGATTTCCGCCCAGGGGAGGGGCCCAGAGGTTAGCCGCTGCAACCGTCCGGCGATGCCTTGCTCTGCATGGTAGAGCCCGGTCAGGAAGATGCAGGCTGTTCCGGCGACCGTATCGGCGGTAACCGTGGCTTCGGCCATCTCCAACCCAATCGCCGTATCGATCAGGCTGTCCGGCACCTCGAGCAGTTTTATGGCGAGTGGGACCAGTTCAACCTTCGGCAACCCGCAATGGCCATTTCCCATCGCCTCGGTCAGCGCATAAGAAATGCCCGCGCGAACGCGGATCATCGCGGTCTTCGCGATGCCGAGCTTTTCGGCGATGAGATCGGCTGTCCGGAACCCGATCCCGCGTATGTCGCGCGCCAAGCGGTACGGGTTCTCGCTCATCACCTGAATGGCGTCCGTGCCATAAGTCTTGAAGATCCGCACGGCGCGCGCGGTTCCGACGCCGTGTTCATGCAGGAACACCATGATTTCGCGGATGATCTTCTGGTCCGCCCAAGCAGAGGTGATCTTTGCAGCCCGCATCGCCCCGATCCCCTCAACCTCACGCAAGCGTTCGGGGGCGGCCTCGATAATGTCGAAGACGTCCTTGCCGAACAACTTGACCATGCGCTTGGCGTAGGTGGGGCCGATCCCACGGATCATGCCCGAGCCGAGATACTTCTCAATGCCCTCAAGTGAGGAGGGCGCCGATGCCTTCAGAAACCGTGCGCGAAATTGCAGGCCGTGCGTGTGATCATTGGTCCATTCGCCCGATGCAGTCACCCATTCCCCGGCCGAGATCATCGCCGCATGGCCAATGGTGGTGACAAGATCCCGATGCCCGCGTGCCTTGATGCGAAGGACGCAAAAGCCGGTCTCGGTGCTGTGGAATGTTACGCGCTCGACCAGCCCGGCCAGGACTTCGTGGCGCTGGCCCGTCGCCGCGACGAAGGTTGCGGGTGCCTCTCGCATGCCGTTTGATTTCCGGTCGTTGTCCATCGCACTCCTGATCGCCATCATTCTGACGGACGAATATGTCGCCCCCGACACGGCGGACCAGCCCCGGTTTGGTCATCTACATTTCGCGACCGTACCGCGAGATCCAACCGACGATACTGACCGGGTCCGTGGTGAATTAACAGCTAATGATACCATGAAATTCGCCGCAGAACGCTCGAAGTCCGATAGCCTGCATCTTACTGAATCTGATGCAGAATTCGACTTGACACACCTGCCCCCCTTGACGTCTTATCTGATCATGGAACAAGTGCGCCCGGAGAGTACCCTCTCGGGCGCTTTTTCGTTTCAGCCGACCGCTCATATCTCCCGCGCAAACCAGCGGATGCGGCCGATGATGCGGATCTCTTCGGCAGTGCGTTCATACTCGGGATAGAGCTTGTTGTCCGAGATCACCCGCACAGCCGGCGGGTCGCTGTTTGGGATATGCTCGAGCCGCTTGGCCACGAGGCCCATGCCATCGTCGAGCACGAAGATGCCGGGCGGGTTGGGCAGTTGGCGCGTCATGTCGACCAACACCGCGTCGCCGCCAAGCAGGGTCGGTGCCATGCTGTCGCCTTCCACATGCATGATCCTGAGTTGTGCGGGGCTGGCTTTCAGCTTGTGGCGGATCCACGACTGGCGGAAGTGGTAGGCGCGACCGGGCGTGTCGCCATCTTCGGTCACCACTGCGCCGCCGCCCATCGAAGGGCGAGGCGTGGCATGGGCAATCGCCACGAAGGCATCGTCGGGGTTCTCATGGAAGGGGGAGGGGCCCTCGACCTCGCCAATGCCGTGGATCAGCCAGTCGCGGTCGACCTTCAGCACCCGGGCAATATCAGCAATCCGGTCGATGCCGGGGCGCGAGGATCGCCCGCGCAGGATGTCATAGACGAAGGAGCGGTTGACCCCCGCCATTTCTGCGACATGGGCCGGTGCCAGGCCTAGCTGATCTGAGCGGGCCCGCAGACGGTCGGCCAAGGTGTGGTTCTCTCTCATGTTGTCCCCAGCGCCATGTGGATAAGATAGGATAAGACAGGATTGAATTGGGATCGTCAAGCGGCTAGAACAAAAGCCAAACACTTTGCATCGGAATCGGGGGCCAGAATGGAGATCGCGAAGGCATATTTCACCCTGGCTGAGGTGCTTGACCGGTGGTCACTGCCCGAGGCCGACGTCGCCTATCTGGCCGAGAACGACCAGCTGCGACTCTCGATCCGCATCCTCAACCTGCCGATCGAGTTCGGTGATTTCGAGGAAACGGACGACGGCAGGTGCTACTCGATCCCCTGTGAGCGGTCCTCATTCAACGGGCTTCTCGATCTGCATGTTCAGGATGTTTTCCAGCTCTTCCGTACAGGCGAGGTCAGCGTCACCCGGTTTCGCACCACGAAGGCGGACTATGCCTGTTTCTTTGGATCGCGCGAGACTCTCAAGACCCGCAAGCCCGATCTCGTGCTAAGCCGTGAGGAACGCGACCGTTTCGAGGCAAAATCCGGATTCCGTGAGGCAGCGGGAGTGAAGCAGGCCAAGGCTTTTCACGCCTCCGCCGACTACCACAACGTCCGCTGCAACGGTCATGAGTTCCAGCTTGGGCCGATCCAGGCGCAGGTGGTGCGCATCCTGCACGCGGCGGCACAGCGGGGGGAGCCGTGGCAGAGCGGTAAGGCTGTGCTGGGGGAGGCGGGGTCGCGCAGCCTCAAGATGTCCGACATCTTCAAGTCGAAGAAGGACTGGCCACTGCTGATCGAATCGAACGGTCGCGGGGCCTATCGCCTCGCCGGGCTCTGAGTCCAGCCTGCCCTGCCTCCCCCTCGGGATCCCCGCCGTGGGATGCGCAGGGGGATGGGGGAGGATGGTGATCCCCCGCCGCGTGATTCATCCCATGATTGCAGCGCCTCGGCCAATCCCCCGCCGTATCCCACTCTGATCCCGACGACATCCCCGCATAGGACCGTGCATCTTCCTCCCATAGAGACACCGGGAGAAGACGATGCAGTCGAGAACCTGCCTGAACCAGACTGAACTTGCCGCGCGCTGGACGATTTCGGCGCGCACCCTTGAACGCTGGCGCTGGACCGGCGATGGCCCGGCCTTCCTGAAAATCGGCGGACGCGTGGTCTACCGCCTCGAGGATGTGCTGGCCTATGAGCAGGCGCGCCAGCGCCGCAGCACCGCCGAGCGGGGCGCGGCATGATGGCCCTTCATTCTGCAATCCGCGCAACCGGCGTCTTGTCGATCTTCGGCGCAGCCGGTCCGGCGCTCGGTGAAATCGGGCTTTCGGCGTGGATCGCGCAGGCCGAACCCGGAGAGACGCTGGTCTATCATCGCGGCTTTCTCGCTGTCGATGCGACTTCCGTCATCTCGAAACTGCCCTCCGATCAGCAGCGCGTGCTGCGGCTGGTTGCAGCTGCCGCCCTGCGCGCCGCCGAGCAGGACCTCGTCCATCTCGTTCAGGCCCGGATCGGACCCGACCAGTTTGCCTACATCGCCGTCGCCCGGCGCAAGCCCCGTCGGGCCGGTGCCGCCCTCTCGGTGCGCCTGCTCGAGGCCGCCTGACCCCCATCCCCCAATACGGAGACTGAAATGCCCTTCCCAAATAACACGCCAGGCATCAACGAGCTGATCAACCTCCCCGTGGGCGAGATCGCCCTGCTTCCGGTGGACCTGTTGGCCGCCATGCAGCGCGAGATCGACGCGGCGGCCAAGCAGATGAAGGCCGTGACCGCCCGCTTCAGCACCGCGCTGGAAGTCCGGTTTGCCACCCGCGCTGCCGAAGTGCGCAGCGCATCCGGCAAGGATACCGGGACGGTTCGTTTCGACGAGGGTGATTTCACCATCGTCGCCGATCTGCCGAAGCGGGTGGATTGGGATCAGGACCGGCTGGCCGCCATGGTCGAGCGCATCCGCTCCGCAGGGGATGACCCCGCTGAGTATGTCGAGATCAGCTTCAAGGTGCCGGAGCGCAACTACGTCGCCTGGCCCGAGGCCATCCGTCAGGGCTTCGAGCCCGCCCGTACGGTGCGGACCGGCACTCTGAAGGTCGAGATCCTCCCGCAAGGGGGTGCGCAGTGACCCTGCCCATCATCACCGCCGACCAGCGGCTGGCCGAGCCGCGCGGGATAAAAGGCTGCATCTTCGGAAAAAGTGGAATCGGCAAGACTTCACTTCTGTGGACGCTGGATCCCGCCCGCACGCTGTTCATGGATCTGGAAGCGGGCGACCTCGCCATCGAAGGCTGGCCGGGCGACAGCATCCGGCCGCGCACTTGGGCCGAATGCCGGGACTTCGCGGTGTTCATCGGCGGGGCGAACCCCAGCTTGCGGGACGAGCAACCCTATAGCCCGGCGCACCACGCGGCGGTCTGCCAGAAGTTCGGCGACCCGGCCGCCGTCGACCGGTACGACACGATCTTTGTCGACTCGATCACTGTCGCCGGGCGGCTCTGCTTTCAATGGTGCAAGGGCCAGCCCGAGGCGCTGTCGGAAAAGACCGGCAAGCCGGACGTGCGCGGCGCCTACGGGCTGCACGGCCGCGAGATGATAGCCTGGCTGACGCATCTGCAGCACACCCGGGCCAAGAATGTCTGGTTCGTCGGCATCCTCGACGAGAAACTCGATGACTTCAATCGCAAGGTTTTCCAGCCGCAGATCGACGGATCGAAGACAGGGCTCGAACTGCCGGGGATCGTCGACGAGGTGATTACCATGGCGGAGTTGAAGGCCGAGGGGGGCGATCCCTACCGCGCCTTCGTCTGCCAGACGATCAACCCCTGGGGCTTTCCGGCCAAGGACCGCTCCGGCCGCCTTGGCCCGGTCGAAGAACCCCACCTCGGCCGCCTGATGGCCAAGATCCGCAAGCCCGCCGCTCCGCCAATCGAACGGCTGACCTATCAGCCGCCCGTCGAGGCAGCCACGCCCGAACACCCGCAATCCTGATCACAGAAGGAGGCACCCCATGGGGTCCTGGAACGATTTCAATGATGCGCAGAGCAATACCAATCTCATCCCGAAAGGCACGCTGGCCAAGGTGCGCCTGACGATCCGCCCCGGCGGCTTCGACGATGCCGCGCAGGGCTGGACCGGCGGCTACGCCACGCGCGGCTCGACCGGCGCGGTCAATCTGAACGGCGAGTTCACCGTCACCGAGGGCCAGTATGCCCGGCGCAAAATCTTCACCCTGATCGGACTTTACAGCCCCAAGGGCCCGGATTGGGCGAACATGGGCCGCAGCCTCGTGCGCGGCATGCTGAATTCGGCGCGTGGGATTTCTGACAAGGACCAGTCGCCGCAGGCGCAGTCCGCGCGCCGGATCAACGGGCTCAAGGATCTCGACGGGATCGAGTTCCTGGCCCGGATCGACGTCGGCACCGATGCCAGCGGTGACGACAAGAACGAGATTCGGAGCGCGGTGACGCCGGACCACCGGGATTACGCCCAGAACATGGGGCTGGCGCCGTCCTTCGCGGGGCAACCCGCTGCAGCGGCCGTCCAGCAACCTGCCGCGGCACCGCAGCCATCGGCGGGCGTGCCGGGTCGTCCGTCCTGGGCGCAGTGAGGGTCTGATCCATGCGCCTTCGCCCCCGTCAAAGCCTGTTCGCAGAGCGCAGCCTCGCTGCGCTCTGCGATCACGGTAACACCCTCAGCATCGCGTCGACGGGGTTCGGCAAGACCATCGCCCTGTCGGCGGTCGTCGCGAAATCCCTCGAAGGGAGCGACGCAAAGGCCTGCATCCTCGCGCATCGCGATGAGTTGACCGCGCAAAACCGGACCAAGTTCGGCCGGGTCGCACCTGATATCACCAGCTCGGTGTTCGATGCCGAGACCAAGAGCTGGGCCGGTCAGGCGACCTTCGCTATGGTGCCGTCGCTGTCGCGGCCCGCCAACCTGGCCGCGATGCCCGCGCTGGACCTGCTGGTCATCGACGAGGCGCATCACGCGGTCGCCGACAGCTATCGCCGGATCATCGATCATGTCCGGGGTGCCAATCCCGCCTGCCGGATATTCGGCGTTACCGCCACACCGAACCGCGGCGACCGCAAGGGTCTGCGCGAGATCTTCGACAATGTCGGTGATCAGGTCCGGTTGGGCGAGTTGATCGCCTCGGGCCATCTGGTGCCGCCGCGCACCTTCATCATCGACGTTGGCGTGCAGGAACAGTTGCGCGCCGTGCGTAAAACCGCCGCCGATTACGACATGACCGAGGTCGCGCAAATCATGAACCGCGCGCCGGTCACCGACGAGGTGGTTCGGCACTGGCAGGAAAAGGCGAGCGAGCGGCCGACTGTCGTCTTCTGTTCCACCGTCGCCCACGCCGAAAATGTCGCGGCCGCTTTCAACGGCGCAGGCGTTTCGGCGGCCGTCATTCACGGCGATCTCGATGCCGGCACGCGTCGCCGCATCCTCGCCGCCTATGCCGCGGGCGAAGTCCGCGTCATCGTCAATGTCGCGGTGCTGACCGAGGGCTGGGACCATCCTCCCACCTCCTGCGTCGTGCTGCTGCGCCCCAGTTCCTACAAATCGACCATGATCCAGATGGTAGGGCGGGGCCTGCGGACGGTGGATCCCGAGGAACACCCCGGCAGCGTCAAGACCGACTGCATCGTGCTGGATTTCGGGACATCGAGCCTGATCCACGGCACACTCGAACAGGATGTCGATCTGGACGGCAAGACCGAGGCCGGTGCCGCCCCCACAAAGACCTGCCCGGCCTGCGAAGCGGAAATCCCGCTCGCCGTGATGGAATGCCCGCTCTGCGGGGAGGCTTTCCCGCGCGACGCGGAGGAGCCCGGCGAAGGCCAGGACGCCATCCCGCTGTCGGGCTTCATCATGTCGGAGATCGACCTTCGGATGCGGTCCAGCTTCGCATGGGTCGATCTCTTCGGTGATGACGCCGCGCTGATGGCCAACGGCTTCAATGCCTGGGGCGGGATCTTCTTTCTCGACGGCCGCTGGCACGCGGTGGGCGGTGCGAAAGGTCGTGCGCCCCGGCTGCTGGGCGTGGGTGAGCGGACGGTCTGCCTTGCACAGGCCGATGACTGGCTGAACGAATACGAGACCGACGAGAGCGCCTTCAAATCGAAAGGCTGGCTGAAACAGGCCGCAACCGAAAAGCAGCTGCAATATCTGCCGCCTGCGTTCCGGCAGGACTACGGCCTCACCCGTTATCGCGCCTCGGCTTTGATGACCTTCGGTTTCAACAAGCGCGAGATCCGCCAACTCGTCGGCCGCGCCAGCCCGGACATCGGGAGGGCGGCGTGAACCATGTCGCGCATATCGCATCGCCCATCAGACCGGTTTCGGACCCCGCGCGCCATTGGCACCCGCGCTTTCAACCCTGCGCCGTCTGCCTGCGACCCGCCCAAGGCTTCGGCTTTTTCAACCCCGCCAAACCACGCCCCCGCAACCATCGCTGGTTCTGCTCGATGCCCTGCCAGGCATGGTTCGCGGCCCGCCATCGCAAAGGACTGACCATGCAGGGAACGACTGAGGAAGAACGCCTCGCCATCGCGCCGGTGATGAAGCGGCTGGGCCAGACGATGGACCAGATCGGATGGGACAAGCGACTGAGCGATCTCACCGCCACCGACGTGACCGACCTGATCGAAGAGGTGCTCGAAGGCTACGGGGCCGAGATGTCGCGCATCGCTGCCACGGCGGAGGTACCGTTCTGATGCTGGACTACAATCACCGCCCCGGCATCGCCGAGCTCGTCAACACCGCCATCGATGCCGCGCTGATCGCCGAGCGCGAGGCCACGCCGCCCCGGACCTATCTCGGCGCATCCCGGCTGGGGCATGCCTGCGAGCGGGCACTGCAGTTCGAATTTGCGGGCGCGCCCAAGGACGAAGGCGCGGATTTTGGCGGCCAGACGCTGCGGATCTTCGAGATCGGCCACCAGCTCGAGGATCTCGCGATCCGCTGGCTGTGTGCGGCCGGGATCGACCTTTACACCCGTAAGGGCAATCGGCCCGATGGTGAACAGTTCGGCTTTTCCGTCGCCGGTGGCCGCATCCGTGGCCATGTCGACGGGATCATCGCCGACGCCCCCGCATCACTCGGTCTGCGCACCCCGGCACTCTGGGAGTGCAAGACGATGAACGCCAAGAACTGGCGCGCCTGCGTGAAGGACGGGGTCACGGTCTCCAAGCCGGTCTATGCCGCGCAGATCGCGATCTACCAGGCCTATATGGAACCTTCGGTTCCGGGCATTTCGGCAGCCCCCGCTTTGTTCACTGCGATCAACAAAGACACTGCCGAATTGTACCACGAGTTGGTGCCCTTCGATGCAGACCTCGCACAGCGCATGTCCGACCGCGCGGTGCGGATCCTTCAGGCCACCGATGCAGGCGACCTGCTGCCACGCATCGCCGCCAACCGTGACTTCTTCGAATGCCGCTTCTGCTCGCACGCTGGGCGCTGCTGGGGGCAGGCAGGATGAGCGATGCCCCAAAGAACCCGCCCGACACGCCCGAGGACACGATCATGGGCAACGAACCCGAAAAACCAGCGCAAGACACACCCCTGCCGTCCGCCGCACCGCTGCAGAACCTTGTCCATTTCAATCCATGGCGCGACTTCAACGATGCCGTCCCGCAGATCGATCCGTTCGGCGACGAGCCGGACCCTGATCAGATCGCGCAGTTCATGCAGGTGGTCTTTGGTTACTGCGACGGGCTGATCCCGGTCCGCAGTTTCATCGACAAGGGGCAGGGTATCGACGGCCGACCACATAACATCTGGATCGAGATGGGCGAGTTCGTCTCCTACAAGATGGCCACCTTCGCCACTTGGGCCTCGCGCGAGGGCGCGGCTGTATATGTGATCCCCGGCACCGTCGCTGCCCCTGGCCAGGCCAAGGCCGCCGAGATCCTGCAGATGCAGGCCGTTGTGGTGGATATCGACTGCGGCGACATCGCCACGAAACGGGCCCATCTGGAGCGCCACCTCGGCCAACCCACCATGGTGGTCGAAAGCGGCGGCGTCACGCCCGAGGGTCAGCGCAAGTGTCATGTCTGGTGGAAACTCAGCGAACCCGCAGAGGGCGATGATATTCGGCGGGTGTGCCGCCTGCGGGGCGACATTGCTGCCAAGGCCGGTGGCGACATGCATTTCCGCTCGGCCCATCAGCCGATCCGGGTGGCGGGCTCGGTCCATTACAAGAATGGGTTGAAAACGCAGGTCCGGATCGTGGCGCTGAACCCGACGCTGGAACGCGATCTGGGCGAATTCATCGAGGCAGTGGCTGACATGCCGCCCGCGCCGGGGGTCACCCTGCAGCCCGACTTCTCTTCGTCCGACAAGCCCGGTGTTGCCGATGTCCTCGTCACGCCGGTGCGCGAGGGCGGTCAGGATGACTGGTCCCGCTTCGAGGGGGCATCGGCCTGTTGCGCGACAACCATCTTGGCCGGTGCCGACAACCACCTTGGCCGGTGGGGCTGAACGGAAGACGGGCATGCCCGTCTGGAGGGCAGCCCCACCGGCCTGATTGATTTCGGGGAAGGTGCTGGTCGCTGCGGGTTGGTAAGCCGGGTTCCTCTGCCGTCAAACGGAGGATCCGGGTTGGCCTACAAACCCATCAACGACCAGCAATTGAGATTATACATGTCCGACCTCCGATATCACAGTCAGCGCACGTCGGCCGCCCGCGCCGGGTTCAGCGAGCGCACGGCCCGACGGTTCGATGCCAACCCGACGCTGCCCTCGAACCGCAAGATCGTTCACGGGCGCACGGTGGCCGATCCCCTCGAGGGTTATTGGGAGGGCGACATCCTTCCCTTGCTGGAGAGGGACAGCGCCTTGCAGGCCGTCACCCTGCTGCGCCACCTTCAGGGCCTGCACCCGCTGGCCTTCCCCGATGACCGGATCCGGCGCACCCTGGAACGGCGGGTGCGGCAGTGGCGGGCGCTGAACGGACCCGAGCGCGACATCATCTTCCGCCAGACGCCGGAGCCGGGCCGCATGGCCCAGTCCGACTTCACTCATGCCGAGGAGCTGGAGGTGACGATCGCGGGCCAGCTATTCCCGCATCTGCTCTACCACTTCGTCATGGTCTACAGCCGGTGGGAGCATGTCGGGGTGGTCCTGGGCGGGGAGAGCTTCACGGCCTTGGCCGAGAACCTGCAGCAGGCGCTCTGGTCGCTCGGCGGGGCACCACAGGAGCATCGCACCGACAGCCTCTCGGCCGCTTTCCGCAACCTGACGGCTGACCAGCGCCAGGATATCACCACGCGCTACAATGCCTTCGTCGGCCATTACGGCATGGAGGCCAGTCGCAACAACCGCGGGGAAGCTCATGAGAACGGCGCGGTGGAATCCCAGAACCGGCACCTGAAGAAGGCCATCGAACAGGCGCTGATCCTGCGCGGCAGCCGCGACTTCGCCAGCATTGAGGACTACCGCCGCTTCATCGACATTCTGGTGGCACGGCGCAACCGGCAGCGGGCGATCGCGGTTCAGGCGGAACAGGCGCATCTGAAGCCCCTGCCGTCCCGGCGCACCACCGACTTTACAGAGACCGTGGTTCCGGTCACCCGCACCAGCGGCTTTCTGGTCAAGAGCATCTTCTACAGCGCCCCGTCGCAGCTGATCGGGCAGCGCTTGCGGGTCCACCTTTACGACGATCGCCTTGAGGCCTTTCTCGGCAGCACCCTGGTCGTCAGCCATACAAGGGCGCGTGGTCGCGGCGACGGCCATCGCGTGCATGTCATCAACTACCATCACGTCATCCACGCGCTGCGGCGCAAACCGCAAGCCCTGTGGAGTTCGATCTACCGCGACAGCCTGTTCCCGCGAACCGAATACGCTGCAGCCTGGCAGGTGCTGCAGCGTGATCTGCCCCGCCGCGACGCCTGCCGCCGCATGGTCGACCTGCTGTTCATCGCCCACGACCGGGCCTGCGAGGCGGAACTGGCACATCTGCTGGCAGCAGAATTGGACGCGGGCCGGGTGCCCGATCCCGGACCTCTGGCATCCTGCCTGAACCCGCGGCAAACGGCGCTGCCGAGAGATGTTGCCGTCGCCCATCCCTCGCTCGACAGCTTCGATGCCCTTCTGGGAGCCTGCGCATGACCTCCCGCGAGATCGACATCCACACGCTGCCAGGCATGCTGACCGCGCTGCGCCTGCCCAGCTTCCACAAGCTTTGGGCCGACATCGCCACCCGTGCCGACACCGAAGGCTGGCCCGCTGCCCGCTTTCTGGCTGTCCTCGCGGAATACGAACTGGCCGAGCGCGACATGCGCCGCATTCAGCGCCACATGAACGAGGCACAGCTACCGGCTGGCAAGACGCTGGCGACCTTCGACTTCAAGGCGCTGCCAACCCTGCCGCGCGCCCGGATCGAGGCCTTGGCGGCCGGCGACTGGCTGGAGGGTGGCGGCAATCTGATCGCCATCGGCAATTCCGGCACGGGCAAAACGCACATTCTCTGCGCGATAGGCCATGCCCTGATCGAGCGGGGACACCGCGTGTTCTATACCCGCACCAGCGATCTGGTGCAGCGACTTCAGGCCGCCCGCCGCGATCTGGTGCTCGAAGCCGCGCTCGCCAAGCTCGACAAGTTCGACCTGATCATCCTCGACGACATCACCTACGCCCACAAGGATCAGGCCGAGACAGGCGTGCTCTTCGAGCTGATCGCCCGGCGCTACGAATGCCGCAGCATCGCCATCGCCGCCAACCAGCCCTTCAGCGGCTGGGACCAGATCTTCCCGGACAAGGCGATGACCGTCGCCGCCATCGACCGGCTGGTTCATCACGCAGCGATCCTGGAGATGAATGCCGAAAGCTTCCGCCAGCGCGCGGCCGCCTCCAACAAAGAGGCGCTGAGCAGACCGCCAACGACAACCATCGCCGACAACAAGGACAAAGGAGAAGGCTGAGCGAAAAACAATTCCAGATACGCCAACCCAGCGGCCTAAAACCGGCCAACGTGGTTGACGGTCACGGACATGCTGGTTGACGCGCTACATCGGCCGCCATCGGTTACTTCATCCGCATGGTCCACGAAGGCCGGATGTCGAAGGACGAAGGCTGGGAAGGCATCTGCGGCTACAACGCGGCGATGCTCCGACCGCAGTGGCCTGTGGAGCGGCTCAAGCGCGAGTCCGAACGTCTTTGGGCCATCCATGTCGAAAAGCACGGGCCCCCGCTGATCCGCCTCGACAGCGCAGCCCCGGTGCCAAACGAACTGCCCACATTTACGCTTGGGGCGTTGCTTGACGACCAGAGTCCCATGCCTGCCGACATCATCGCGCCGCGCGTGCTGACCCCGGGTGGAATGCTGGTGCTGGGTGGCGCGCCCAAGATCGGCAAGAGCGATCTGCTGATCTCCTGGCTGGTGCACATGGCGGCGGGCGTGCCCTTCCTTGGCTTCGCGCCGCCCCGTCCGCTGCGGATCTTCTATCTGCAGGCAGAGATCCAGTATCATTATCTGCGGGAGCGGCTGCAGCAGATTACCCTGCCGCCAAAGCTGCTGGCTGCCGCGCGCGACAACCTCGTCGCCACACCGAAGCTGAAGATGCTGCTTGATGTCGAGGGCAGCGTGGGCGTCGCCCATGCCATCCGGGCCGCGTTTCCTTCTGAGCCCGTTGACATCATCTGCATCGATCCGATCCGCAATCTTTTCGACGGCGGTCCCGACGGTGGCGGCGAAAACGACAACGGCGCGATGATGTTCTTCCTGAAAGATCGGGTCGAGGTCCTGCGCGATCACATCAACCCGGACTGTGGCGTCATCCTCGTCCACCACACGAAGAAACTCAGCAAGCTGCAGGTGAAGGATGATCCCTTTCTGGCGCTTTCCGGGGCCAGCGCACTGCGCGGCTTCTACACCTCCGGCCTGATCCTGCATCGCCCAGATGAGGACAACCCGCAGCGCAAGTTGGAGATCGAGCTGCGCAACGGACCGGCGCTGGCACCCAAGATCGTCGACAAGGTCAAGGGCGAATGGGTCGAAATCAACCCCATGAACGAGCGGTTGGTGCGGGCAGAGGTGGGGGCAAAACATGATGCTGAACGAGACCGAAAGGGTGGTGTGATCGTCCACATGATCAGTGAGCAGGCTGAACAGGGGAAGATGTTCACGCTCAGCCAGTTCGCGGCCAGCTTTGAGAACAAGGGCAGTCTCGGAGGCCAGACCAGCATCCGGGATCGGCTGCATGTGCTGGCCACAAAGGGTTACGTGAAGTTCGTCCGAGGCGATCAGATCAGAGAACTGGGCCTCAAGCGGGACCGGTCGAAGTTTGGATATCTCTGCGTCAGGGACATGCGACTTCGCACCGACCGCGAAGTGGTCGACGACGAGACCGGCGAGGTGTGCCCGGCCTTCATTCGGGTGCTCCCGTCCGACTTCATGTGCCCCCAATCCGGAGCGCTCTTGCCCGTCGAGAATCCGGAAGTCTGGGTCGATCAGGACGGGGGTGAGGCATGAGTTTGGCACCCGAAAGGAGCCTTTTCCAGAACACGGATCGTCCGTGTTCTGGCCAGAACACAGGCCGTGTTCTGGGTCGCCGTGTTCTGAGCTCTGGAATTCCCGAAACAAAATCAACGAGTTACGCCAGAACACAGAACACGGATTGCGGACTGCCATTTACTCATCTGTGTTCTGGAAATCTCCCATCAAGTTCAATGGCTTACGCCAGAACGCAGAACACGAAAATAGCACCCCTAAAGGGGTGGGTGGACTCCCCCGCAAGGCGGGAGGTCCACCACCCACCCCTGGGTAATCTTCTCGGGCCGAAGTTGTGGGCCGAGATCAATCCGACGACGGCGGCCGGTACCGGCAAGCATCAACCGCCGTCGTCTTCCACCCGAGCAGCCAACCACAAGAGGAGAGCACTCATGGCTGATACGACTCTCGCCAACACCAATCTTGGCGCAACCGAGAAAACGCCCATTCTGCCTGCGCAGGGCCAACGCACCATCCTGGCGCTTGATCTCGGCACCACCACTGGCTGGGCGCTGCATGGCGCCGATGGGCTGATCACCAGTGGCACCGTGTCCTTTCGCCCGGGTCGGTTCGATGGCGGCGGCATGCGCTACCTGCGGTTCACCAACTGGCTGGGCGAGTTGGACCGTCTGTCGGGGCCCATCGCCACCATCTGGTTTGAGGAGGTCCGTCGCCATGCCGGCACTGACGCTGCCCACGTCTATGGCGGGCTGATGGCCACATTGACCGCATGGGCCGAATTGCGCGGCGTGCCTTACGAGGGCGTCCCGGTGGGCACCATCAAGCGCCACGCCACCGGCAAGGGCAATGCCGACAAAGATGCGATGATCGCCGCCGCCCGGGCCCGTGGCTTCAGCCCCGCCGACGACAACGAAGCCGATGCCATCGCGATCCTGTTCTGGGCGCTCGAGACCAAGGGGGGCCCGCAATGACCGGGATGCGGTTCACGCCGAAGGGTTATGGCGGCCATCGCCGCAATCCCGACGAGGTCAAGCGCGACGGCTGGCGGGAACAGGGCTTGCTGGCCGTCGCCATCGACGATCACCGCCTGACCTGGCCAGAGCGGGAGTTGGTGCGTCAGCTTGGCGAGAAACTCTACGGCACGGCCATGAGTGGGCGGGAGGTGCAACGATGACCATCTGGACCCCCGCGCTGGTCGAGGAACGGCTGGCTGAAGCCGCCTATGTTCTGAAGTGCCTGCCTGAACCCCGGCGGCAGGGCTACTTCAGCACTTGGCCAGAGTTTGTCTACAGCTTCGCCGACAAGGTGGGGCAGGAGCCAAAGCCGATGCGTGTGCTGCCATCACCACAGGCGATCAGCCGGATGGAGGAGACGCTGACCTGGACGGCCTGCCTCGAGCCTGTCGACGGCAAGATCGTCTGGATGAAGGCGCATGGCGAACGCTGGAAGGAAATCTGCTGGGCCGTTGGTCTGCATCGCTCGGCAGCCCATCAACACTGGCAGTTCGGGATTTCCGTCATCGCGCTGACCCTCAACAAGCGGCGGTTCAACCGCAACCTGTCGAAGCAACGGGTAATCGAACTGGCCAGTGGCGCGTAACCCTGCGCGCCACATGGGAAAGTGTCCGCCGGACAGTTTTCGCTGAGACAGAAACCATCTCCCGAGGGTATGAATTGGATATACTCGGGAGAGGCGCGTGTGGGAGACCGCTCGCGCAATCGGTCTCGGGATGGATGCCGTGGTGGACCCCAGAGTCCGAACCGGGGTCCAGCCAGTGCCAGTTGACCGCCCGATCCGCCAAGCCATTGTTTTCCGGTTCCTTTCGGGCCGAAAACGTATGCTGGCGGGCGAAGCGCGGCACATCGCTAGCGACAGGGCCGGATTTTTGGGAAGCCACCCCCTTAGGAAGCCACCCGAAAACCGCTGAGATATCGCAATAAAACAGGCACTTGGCTGGTGGACTCCGAGGTGGATACCTCTGGACTCCTGCGGCCGATGAAATCCGGCATGGATTCCACAACCGGTGTCCAGCCCGGAAGCCAGACCATCCTTCAACAGGACGCCCCATATGACCCTCAGCTTCGCCCCGGAGCGTATCGAGCAATGGCCGCTCGTGCGCTTGCAGCCCTACGCCCGCAATGCGAAGGCGCATGGCGCGGATCAGGTCGCGAAGATCGCCGCCAGCATGGCCGAGTTCGGGTGGACCGTGCCTTGCCTCGTGGCCGAAGACGGCGAGCTGATCGCGGGGCATGGTCGGGTGCTGGCCGCGACGCAGCTGGGGCTGACCGAGGCCCCAGTGATCGTGCTGGGGCATCTGACCGAGGCGCAGCGCCGGGCTTACCGGATCGCGGACAACAAGCTGACGGAACTCGGCACCTGGGACGAGGCGCTGCTGTCGGCCGAACTGAACGACCTGCTGGCCGAGGATTTCGACCTGTCGCTGGTCGGCTTCTCTGACGGCGAGTTGGACAAGCTGCTGGCCTACGTGCCGGAGGGGGACGGGCAAGAAGGTGGCGCCGGTGGCTCCGTGCCACCGGTGACCATCCCGGAACCACCCCGGAATCCGGCCTCGCGCACCGGCGATCTGTGGATCCTCGGAGATCACCGGCTCCTTTGCGGCGACAGCACAAGCGCCACCGATGTGCGTCGCCTGATGAACGGCGAACGGGCGATCCTGTTTGCGACCGACCCGCCGTATCTTGTGGACTATGACGGCTCGAACCATCCGACGCGGAACAAGGACTGGTCGGCGTCCTACGGCACGACCTGGGACGACAGTTCGCAGGGGGCCAAGCTTTACGACGGCTTCATCGCAGCCGCTGTGGCGGAAGCGATCGCCGAGAACGCTGCTTGGTATTGTTGGCACGCCTCGCGACGCCAGGCGATGCTGGAGGCTTGCTGGGAAAAGGCCGGGGCCTTCGTGCACCAGCAGATCATCTGGGTGAAGGACCGCGGGGTTCTGACCCGGTCGCATTACCTCTGGAAGCACGAGCCCTGCTTCATGGGCTGGCGGAGACCGAACCGGCCGCCGAAGGTGGCAGAAGAAACGCTGCCATCGACATGGGCACTGCCCAGCTTTGCCAAGGACGAGCGGCCCGACCATCCGACGCCGAAGCCGCTGGACGCCTTCGGGATCCCGATGCGCCAGCATGTGGCGCGGGGCGGCCTCTGCTACGAGCCGTTCTGCGGATCGGGATCGCAGATCATGGCGGGCGAGGCCAATGGCCGCCGCGTCTTCGCGATGGAAATCAGCCCGGCGTACATCGATGTGGCCGTGGAGCGCTGGCAGGCCGACACCGGTCGCGAGGCGATCCTCGACGGCGATGGCCGGACCTTCGCGGCCGTGAAAGCTGAACGGCTGGGCGACGACGCCCCGGCCGCGCCTGAAACCCAACCCGAAGCCGCCGCGTGACATGCATGACCTGGCTTTACCTTCCTCCGGACGCGCTTCCGGAACCGCAGACGCATGCCTCTTCGGCCTCTCCCTTTGCTCCGGCGCTGGCGGGCTCGACCTTGGGCTTGCCATCGCCATCCCCGGATATCGTGCTGTGGGCCATGTCGAACGGGAAACCTACGCCGCAGCCACTCTCGTGGCGCGGATGGAAGACGCGTCCCTGGATCAGGCTGTTGTCTGGGACGATGTTGCAACCTTCGACGGCCGCCCGTGGCGCGGCACAGTGGACATCGTCACTGCGGGCTATCCGTGCCAGCCGTTCTCCGTCGCGGGCAAACGCCGGGGTGCCGACGACCCGCGCCACCTTTGGCCCCATGTCGCCCGCATCATCGGTGAGATCGAGCCGCCCTTCGTGTTCCTCGAGAATGTCGCCCATCATCTCCGCCTCGGCTTCCCCGAAGTCGCCAGCGGACTGGTCGGCATGGGCTACAAGCTTGCGGCAGGCCTCTTCACGGCGGCGGAAGTCGGCGCGCCCCACAAGCGCGAGCGGCTCTTCATCCTTGCCATCCGCGAAGGCTGCGAGCTGGCCGACCCCGCGCGCCTGCTCTGGCACGCGGTCCAGTGGCGGGAACCGGACGGAGCTGCTGCGGCTCTGGCCGACGCCGAGGGCCAGCGCCAACGAGAACCGGCAGACCAGGCCGACTCCGTCGCAGGAAGCGGGGCAGCACGGGATGAACCTCGCGACCACAGCAGCCCTATGGCCGACGCCGCAGATCGACAGCTTCCACAGCCGGGGCGGCGAGCGGAAGGACGAAAAGGGTCTGGACCGCATGGCGCGGGATTGGCCGACGCCGATGGCGAACGATGGCTGCAAACCGAGTGCGGGCAACCGGCGGACAGCCGACCTGACCCACGCGGCCGGGATGTGGATGACGCCGACGGCGCGCGATCACAAGGACGGGGCGACGACATTGGCGAACACACCGGTGAACGGCCTGCTTGGCCGCCAGGTCCTGGTGATGAAGGTGGCTGGGAGCGATACCTGCGATGTGCGCCGGACCTTGAACCCGCTGTTCGTCGAGGCGCTGATGGGCTGGCCCACCGGGTGGACCGGCTTCGCCTCTGTGGCAATGGCGTGGTCCCCCTGGTTGCGGCGCATGCGCTCCGAACTCTGGCAGTTGAATTGCTGGCCGATGGATGAGGTGGCGGGATGAAGCAGTCGCGCACCATGTCGCTGGTTGAAGCTGTGGCCAACGTGGTCGTCGGCTACGGCGTCGCCGTCATCACGCAGATCCTTATCTTCCCGGTCTTCGGGCTGCAGACGACGCTGGCGCAGAACCTGAAGATGGGGCTGGTTTTCACTTCGGTCAGCATAGCCCGGTCCTATGTCCTGCGGCGGCTGTTCGAACGATGGCGTTGACGCAGGACGGTCCGCTGACTAGTCTTTGCTCAACGAAGACGATTTTTGTCGTCTTGATCAAGCCAGAGGCTGGTCAGATCTGAAGGTTCTTCCATCAGGTTTCGTTGTCCGGCATGCGGAACCACGAAGTCTCGGGTCTCGCGCGAGCAGCAGCTTCCTGCCGGGGAGCGTCCACCAGGACGCCGCGCATTCGCTTCTCATGAAGTCGAATGGAGAACCCGTGCCATGAAAGCACTGAAGAATCTGCGTCGTAAGAAAATGGTCGCACAGGGGGGCCTCTGCTTCTACTGCAGCCTGCCCATGTGGGATGAAGCCTTGGATCCTTGTCTGCCGGTATCCTGGAGGGCGGCTGGTTTGCCGAAAATCCTCCGATGCACGGCCGAGCACCTCCATCCTCGTTCCGAGGGAGGGGCGAACTCCGCTGACAACATCGTTGCCGCTTGCCTGTTCTGCAACAACTCGCGCCACCGGCGCAAACGGCCACTGTCGCCCGAAGCGCATCGCGCGCATGTGCAGCAGCGCATGGCTGCGGGCCGATGGCTTGCGGCTCAATTTGGGGCGTCGGTGCCAAGGGTATAGACTAACATCGACGCCGCAGCGTCATTTCAAGAAGAAACGCCGCCCCCGAGTGGGGCGGCGGGGCTTAGGGTCGTTTGATCTTACGCAGCCAAAAGCTTGTAAACCCGTCCTCGACCTTCCACCTTTTCTGAGGTGATGGTCATGCCGAGCTTCTTCTTCAGAGCCCCGGACATCGATCCCCTCACGGTGTGGCTGAGCCAGCCCGTCGCTGCGACAATATCCTCGATGGTGGCTCCCTCAGGTGCGCGCAGCATTGCGATCAGGGTGTCCTGCTTGGTGCCGGTGCGACGGTGCGGCGGTTCGGTCATGATCTGGGTGGAACTTGCGGGTGTCGGATCGTCGGTGATCCCAAGGGTCGAATAAGCCAGCGGCGTCGCACGCAGGGTGATCGATCCGCGTTCTTCGTCATGCCGCCAGACCGTGTTCAGGTCGGTTGCAGCAACTTCTTCAAGGAGCGCGTGTTTCAGGAGGCTCTTGCACACATTGCCCACGGCTCCGCCCTTCAGCTTGGCCGTGATGGGAAACACCATCCCGTCGGCGCGTCCGCAGGCGGTTGAAAGGATGATGGATTGGGTATCAGTCAGCTGGATCTGGGTCATCGTCGTCTCCTTATCGGGGCGCGACAATCGCTGCCCTTCTATGAGGCCAAGCCCGCCAAGCGGCGGGCGTGTCCCGGAAAGGGTGTCCTCACTCGGCGTGTTCGCCCTCGCGAAACGCGCTGTCGGTGATCCGGCGCAGCAGGCTGGCATAATGGTTTAGGGTGCCGACGTTCCCCCAGTGGATCTCGTCGGGATGGGTCGCAAAGTGGTTGTCGCTCAGGGCCTTCAGGCGCTCAAGCATCGCGTCGATCTCGGACTTGGTGGTCATGAAGGCATCGAGGGCTTTGGTGTTGTTGGTGGCGCGGCGGGTGGTCATGGTGGTGGCTCCTTGGTCGGGTTGCATCGTCAACATGCAATCAGATTCGCTCTGATCTGCCCGAAAGTGTAGGTAAATCAGAGCCATATGATTGCTTTCGGATCACCCGATCCGGTGGTGGTCGATCAGCGCCGCCTGTTCGGCCTCGTGGCGCTGGGCGGCGTCGGGCGGATCGCGGCGGGCGTTGACCATGGCCACGAATAGCGCACGGGCGACGGCGGCGACCTCGTCGGCACCGGAGCTGGTCAGGTTCGCATCATGGATGGCGATGGCTTCCCCCAGATCGGTCAGGGTGTAAAGCGTGGCGAATTCAGCCTCGGACGGGTCGCAGGTGACGGTGTCGCGGTCATGTTCGGACACGGCAAGGCTGCGACAAAAGCGCAGATCGAACCCGATGGCGCATTCGCGGCGGGCAAGATCGGCGAGGGTTTCGCCTTCAGGCAGGCAGTTGAGGGACAGATCGGTCATTCGGGGGGGCCTTCGGGTGCATGTGTCTCGGGATCGAGTTCAGCCCAAGCCCCGTCCTGCCATCCATAAAGGTGGCAGAACTGGCGCGTCGGGCGCGGCAGGATTGGCGGGGCGCGGGGGCTCTCGAAGGCCTCGATCTCGTCGGCGCGGACCTGCCGGATTTCGCGGGCGGCGAGGATATCTTCCGGCTTCCAGCGCTCCAGCGCAGGCAGCATGTGGCTGGGATAGCCGTCGTAGTGAACGTAGACCTGCGCCCATTCTCCGGGCCCGATCTCGATGGCGATCTGCGCGCGCGTGCTCAAGTGGCCCTGCGTCAGATCAGTTGCAGGTCGGCCAGCACGACGCTGGCGGCAGCCAGCTGTGCTGTTGGCAGTTCGATCTTGAGGTGCGAGAAGAGGTCCGAGCAGTCGGCCTTGATCCCTGCGTCGCGGAGCGCAGCCTCGATGACCTCGGCCACGACAGTCGGGCGCGAGTGGTCGAGATGGTCGGGCAGCGTGTCGACGTCGATGCGGATGGTTGTGGTGGCCATGGTCATGTCGCGGCCCTCCTTCAGCGCTTGGTCGTGGCGGCGAAGCCAGCGGTGTAAGCAGCTTCCAGCGCGGCGCGGATTGCCCAGACAGCGACATCGTGGAAATCGAGGCCGTCGCTGTTGCGGGTTTCCAGCGTCTCGATGTTGGGAAAATTCTTCCGCGCAATCTCCAGCAGGAGGGCGTCTGGGGCGGGTTTGGTCCTGGTGGTCATGGCGTTTGCTCCGGTTGGGTGTGTTGGTGCAAGATCACGTTCGCTCTGTGCACGATGCTTATCAACCGAATAAGCCTATGTTTTGGAATGATAATCGGAGCGCGTGATGCAGGGCATGAGCGAGCGGCAGTACGCCGCGCATGTCGGCCTGTCGCGCGGCGCGATCCAGAAAGCCAAGGACACCGGGCGGCTGGTTCAGCACGCTGATGGCTCGATTGATGTCCTCGCATCGGACGCGCGCCGGGCTGCGATGACCGACCCCGCAAAGCAGCGAGGGTCAAAGGCCGTGGCTGCGTCAGCCACGCCGAAGCTGAAGCCTGTGCCGGATACGGCCCTGTCGGTCGTGGTTGAGACGCTGCGCGACGAAGGGTTGCCCGCCCCCGTCACTAATGGCGGCACGACCTTCCTGCAGGCCAGGACCGCAAACGAAGTGCTGAAGGCGCAGGAGCGCAAGCTGAAGCTCGCCCAGTTTAAGGGCGAGTTGATCGACCGCAATCGCGCGGTGGGGCTGGTGTTCCGACTGGCGCGGGAGGAGCGCGATGGCTGGGTGACCTGGCCCGCGCGGGCAGCGGCGCTGATGGCGTCGGAACTGGGGGTAATGATCGCGGATCACGGAAGTCTGGAGCCCGCCATGATGCAGAAGGTTCTGGAAGCCCATGTCCGCGCCCAACTCGAAAGCCTCGCCGAGGTCCGCATCGACCTTCGGTGACGGCGTGGACGGACTTTCGGCCTTCGACGGTGCCGAAGACCTACTGCGGTCTTGGGGCCGAGGCATCCGACCCGATGCCGATCTGACGGTGTCGCAATGGGCTGATGCGCACCGGATGCTGGGGTCGCGCGCCAGCGCCGAGCCGGGACGCTACCGCACGTCGCGCACGCCCTACATGCGCGAGATCATGGATGCGCTGTCGCCGAGTTCTGCCGTCCAACGCGTCGTGTTCATGAAGGCGGCACAGGTCGGCGCGACCGAAGCCGGGAACAACTGGATCGGCTTTGCGATCCATCAGGCGCCGGGCCCGATGCTTGCGGTGCAGCCGACCGTGGAACTGGCCAAGCGCAATTCGCGCCAGCGGATCGACCCGCTGATCGAAGAAAGCGCTGCCCTGCGCGAACGGGTCAAACCGGCGCGCTCCCGCGACGCGGGCAACACCATGCTGTCGAAGGAGTTTGCAGGCGGCATCCTGATCATGACCGGGGCAAACTCGGCGGTGGGGCTGCGGTCCACACCGGCACGTTACATCTTTCTCGACGAAGTCGATGCCTATCCGGCGTCGGCAGATGAGGAGGGCGATCCGGTCAGCCTTGCCGAGGCGCGGTCGCTGACCTTCGCCCATCGGCGCAAGGTGTTTCTGGTCTCGACCCCGACGATCCGGGGGCTGAGCCGGATCGAGCGGGAGTACGAAGCCAGCGATCAGCGCCGGTTCTTCGTGCCATGCCCGCATTGCCACCAGTTTCAATGGCTGAAGTTCGAGCGGCTGCGCTGGGAAAAGGCACGGCCCGAGGCGGCCGAATATCACTGCGAGGGTTGCGACAAGCCCATCGCGGAACACCACAAGACGGCGATGCTGGAGGCAGGCGAATGGCGCGCGACCGCCATAGCCGCGGATCCCGGCACAGTCGGCTATCACCTCTCGGCGCTCTATTCGCCGATCGGCTGGCTCAGCTGGGAGCGGATCGTGCGAGCTTGGGAGGCAGCGCAAGGTTCGGACGAGGCGATCCGTGCGTTCAAGAACACCATCCTTGGCGAAACATGGGTGGAAACCGGGGAAGCACCAGACTGGTCGCGACTGTATGACCGGCGTGAAGCGTGGAAGCCGGGCATCGTTCCGGCAGGCGGGCTGTTCCTGACTGCGGGGGCCGACGTGCAGAAGGACCGGATCGAGGTGGATGTCTGGGCCTGGGGCAGGGGCGGGACAAGCTGGCTGGTCGATCACATCGTCATCGAAGGGGGCCCAGATCATCATGGCGCATGGGCGGAACTGACCAAGCTGCTGGACCGGACATGGACGCATCAGAACGGCGCGCATCTGCGGCTGGCCAAACTCGCCGTCGACACTGGCTATGAGGCTCCGGCCGTCTATGCCTGGTCGCGGCGGCAAGGGGTGGCGCAGGTTGCCCCAGTCAAGGGCGTCGAAGGGTTCAACCGTTCAAGCCCGGTCTAGGGGCCAACTTACGTCGATGTGACCGACGCGGGCAAACGCCTGCGTCGGGGCGCGCGGCTCTGGACCGTCGCGGTTTCCACCTTCAAGGCCGAGACCTACCGCCATCTCGGCCTGCCGCGCCCGACCAAGGAGGAGCTGGCCGAGGGGGTGAAGTATCCGCCCGGCACGGTGCATCTGCCCGATTGGGTGGACAGCGAATGGCTGAAACAGCTGGTGGCCGAGGAGCTGGTCACCGTCCGCACCAAGCGCGGTTTCGCCCGTCTTGAATGGCAGAAACTGCGCGAGCGCAACGAAGCGCTGGATTGCCGGGTCTACGCCCGCGCCGCTGCCTGGATTGTCGGGGCCGACCGCTGGTCCGAGGCGCGCTGGGCTGATCTGGAGGCGCAGGTGGCGGGGGATTCCAAGGCTGAGGGGAGCCACGAAAGGGCCGCCGCAGGATCCATCCGTGCGGTGCGCAGTCCGGCACGGCGCAGGTCTGTGGCGTCGAATTACATGCGGTGATCAGAAGCATGGCCTTGCGCCGACAGGGCCAATTGTCGGCGCAAGGGTCGGTCGCGCTTAAGGTACCATTCGCGGCTCATGGCATCCGTTCGCGACGGCAGGCGCTCGGCATAGATCAGGTACCAAGCTCGGCCGCGTGTCGACTTTGCACCGGTGCCCGAATTGTGCTGGGCGAGGCGGCGGTCGAGATCGAGGGTCCAGCCGACATAAGTGCGATAGCCATCCGGGGCATCACAGCCGAGGACATAGACGAACCCGATCATTGTTGCTTTGAACGGCCTGAGCGACGATGGCTCATCAGCGGGCCACGCCGTCGAGCAGCGAAGTTTCCGATGATCATGCGAATATCGCGCTCATCGATATCTTCGGGATCGAAGGATCCGTCACACCATTCGAGCATCTGGTCGTGATCCTCATGCCGGGGATCGGTCACGGCTTCCAGAAACGCCTCGAATCCGCTGATACCGCCGACATCGTCGGGTGGTGCGCGGCGGGCTCCGCCGACGAAGGCCGGGTAGTCAGTGTGGTCTTCACCCTGCCGGACGCTGTCCAGGATGATGTGATGCCGCCAGTTGTCGCCGAAATCGTAGACGTAAAGGAAGCGATCAACCCTGCGTTCGACCAGCGTCTTGAGGCGGATGCTCTTCGCTTGCAACACCTTGCGGTCCCAGGCGCTGTCGTCGGGATAGGGCTCGCCGTAGACTTGGTCGCCGACGACAAATTCGAACATATGCGCGCCCTGCCAGCGCATCGTGACCTGAATGATGTCGTGCAGCGCTGTCAGGGTGGAAGACAGAGGCACGTCGACCGAGCGCCAGACCTGCGGGTCGGTCCCTTCAAGTTCGATGCGGATGCGGACAACGGGTTCGTTCATGACTGGTGTTATTTTCATGCGGCGGCACCCCAAACCTAACGGATAAAACCCCATGCCGACAACTGCAGAGCTGAAGACTCGCCGCGATGCCTTGTCAGTGCAGCGCTCCAGCGGTGTGGCCCGCGTGAGCTACGACGGCAAGACCGTCGATTACCGCAGCATCGCCGAGATCGACCGGGCCATCGAGGTGCTGGACCGTGACATCGCGACAGCCGAGGGCCGCAAGATCATCCGGCAGGTGCGCGTGATCACCACCAAGGGGTTGTGACGCATGGGCTGGCTTGACGCCTTTCGCCGCCGGGGCACCGGCGGCCCTGTCGCTGTGCGAGCGCGGCTGGAAGGGGCGATGTCGCAGCGGCGGTTGCGGGGCTGGCAGCCGCCGCTGGAGAACATCAACTCGCTGATCGCCTCGGGTGGTCCACGCCTGCTCGCGCGGTCGCGCGAGTTGGTGGTGACCAATGGCTATGCCGCCAATGCCTGCGAGGCGTTCGCGTCGAACCTGGTGGGCGACGGGATAAAGCCGTCATCGTTGATCGAGGATCCGGACTTGCGCGATCAGGTCCAGCGGCTTTGGCTGGCCTGGACCGATGAGGCCGATGCCGATGGGTTGACCGATTTCTACGGCCTGCAGGCCATGGTGGCGCGCGAGATGTTCGTCGCGGGGGAATGCTTCGTGCGGTTGCGTCCGCGCCGGGCCGAGGATGGTCTGCTGGTGCCGATCCAGTTACAACTGCTGCAATCGGAAATGCTGCCCTTCGAGAAGACCGAGGCGGCAGCCAACGGCAATCGCATCCGCTGTGGTATCGAATTCAATGCCATCGGGCGTCGCGTCGCCTATCACTTCCGCCGCCGCCATCCCGGCGACAGCACCGATCAGGGGATGGTCACGCCGGAAACAGTCCGCGTTCCGGCCGGGGACGTTCTGCACATCTACCGGCCCATCGACGCGGGGCAAATCCGGGGCCTGCCGCATGTGGCGCCCGCCATGGTGCGGCTGTTTCTGCTCGACCAATACGATGACGCCGAACTTGACCGGAAGAAGACCGCGGCGATGTTCGCGGGCTTCATCACCAAGACCGCGCCCGAAGAACAGCTGATGGGCGAGATCGAGGCCACCGACGACAGTGGTGCGACCGTCAGTCTTGAGCCCGGGACCTTGCAGGTGCTGCTGCCGGGTGAAGACGTCAAGTTCTCCAGCCCCGCCGATGTTGGTGGCGGCTACGAGGCGTTCCAGTACCGGACGCTTCTGTCGGTCTCGGCCTCGCTGGGGCTGCCTTACCATCTGGTGACGGGCGATGTCCGGCAGGCCAACTATTCGTCCTTGCGCGCCGAACTGGTCGAGTTTCGCCGCCGCGTCGAGCAGTTGCAGCACGGGGTGATCGCGCATCAACTGTGCCGCCCAGTCTGGGCGCGCTGGCTGGAAACGGCGGTGTTGTCGGGGGCGCTGGACTTGCCGGATTTCGCCCGGTCCCCCGCGCGCTATCGCCCGGTGAACTGGATCCCGCCGCGCTGGGATTGGGTCGATCCCTTGAAGGACATCCAGGCACAGGTGCTGGCGATGGAAGCGGGGATCATCTCGCGGCGCAAGGTGGTCGAGGCCACAGGCTACGACGTCGAGGAAATCGACCGCGAGAATGCTGCTGACGCGAAACGCGCCGGGGACATGGGTCTCACCTATCGCACCAGCCCCGGCGAGACGCAGGGGGCGCGGGCCACACCAACCCGCAAGCCGGAAACCGAGACAGAACAGGAGTGACAGCATGAACAGCTGGTACACGATCCGCGCCCAAAGCACTGGCGCGGAGGTGGTGATCTATGACGAGATCGGGGCCTACGGCGTCTCGGCCAAGGGGCTTCTGGCAGAACTGGGCGCACTGCCAGATGCCACGCCGCTGGCCTTGCGGCTGAACAGCCCGGGCGGGTCGGTCTTTGATGCTGTCGCGATCTACAACGCGATCAAGCGCCACACTGGCACGGTCACGGTCTGGATCGACGGCATTGCCGCCTCGGCTGCCTCCTACATCGCGATGGCGGGCGACGAGATCGTCATGCCGGAAAACGCCTTCCTGATGATCCACGATCCAGCCGGGGTGGTCATGGGCACTGCCATCGACATGCGCGCGATGGCCGAGGCGCTGGACAAGATCAAGGGCAGCCTGCTGCAGGGATATGCGGCCAAGTCCGGACGGTCGCAGGAGGAAATCGCCCCCTTGATGGCGGCGGAAACCTGGCTCGATGCCAAGGATGCGCTGGATCTCGGCTTTGCCGATCGCATCGCTGAGCCGGTCCGCATCGCTGCGCGGTTCGATGTTGGGCGTTTCCGCAATGCACCGCCGGTGCTGGTGGATGCAGGGGCCGAGACCGGCGAGCTGCATTCAGAGGTCGTTAAAGAGGCAGACGCTTGTGACGCCGACGCAAGCGGTGATGGTGTCGATGCGACTGCAGTTGAAGTGGCGCCCGAACCCGAAACTCTCGGAGCCCCCGAGACTTTCAACGCCGATCCCGTCCCTTCAGCCGATCCCAATCCGCCGGCCGATGCGGATGGCACTGCTGGCATTTCCAACAGTGCAGTCGATGCCGTCCGCCTCCGTGCCGACGTCCTCGCCCATGCCCGCGCTGTCGTCGATCTCTGCCGTCTCGCCCGGCAGCCGCAGATGGCGGGCCGGTTCCTTGAGCGCGACGCCCGTCTCGACGAGGTGCGCGCCGCCCTCCTGACCCACCGCGCCGAGACGGAACCCGACATCTCCGCCGCCCATCCGCAACCCGGCCGCCCGTCAGGCGCGCGCCCTTGGGGCGACGTCATCGCCCGTACCTTCCGTCTGAAAGGATAGACCCATGCCAACCCTCACCGAAACCCGCCATGCGGGCGGCTTCCTCGTCTGGGAAGCGCTCCGCGACTATTGCCGCAGCACGGTCATCCTCGCCTCGGGCGACCTCCAGCCCGGCACCATTCTGGGCAAGATCACCGCCTCGGGCAAATACGCGGCCCACGATCCTGCGGCCTCGAACGGCACACAGACGGCCGCTGCCATCCTGTGGGACAGTGTCGATGCCACCGGCGGTGACAAGAATGCCGTCGTGCTGATCCGCGGCCCCGCCATCGTCAACCAGTATGAGATCAGCATTCCCGGCACGCCGACAACACCGCAGATCGCCGCTGCCCATGCCGCCCTGCTGACGCTCGGCATCCTCGTCCGCTAACCCCCAAAAATCAGGAGGCACCCCATGGCCACCATGGACATCTTCGAAGGCGATGCCTTCTCGATCATCGAACTCACGCGTGCGCTGGAAAACATCCCCTACAAGCCCGCTACCCTGTCGGGCTCAAACCTGTTCGGGCCACGCGGCGTCCGCTCGCGCACCGTTGTCATCGAGAGCCGGGACGGCACGCTATCGCTGATCCCATTCTCGGAACGCGGCTCGGCTTATGACCAGCAGAGCCCCGAACGCCGCGATGTGCGCGCCTTTGTCTGCCGCCAGTTCAAGAAGCAGGACGTGATCTGGGCCTCGGAAATCCAGCAGGTGCGCGACTTCGGTTCCGAAAGCGCCACCCAGCAGGTGCAGGCGGAAGTCGCCCGCAAACTCGGCCGGCTGCGCAACGACGCCGAGACCACGTTTGAGTATCACCTCTTCAACGGCATCCAAGGGCTGGTAAAGGACCCGCGTGATGGGGCCACTGTGATCAACTACTTCACCGAGTTCGGCATCGCCCCGGCGGCGGAAGTGGACTTCGACCTCGACAACGCCACCCCGGCCTCGGGTGCCTTGCGCAAGCGCTGCCAGGCGCTGATCGAAAGTGTTGAGGATGTGATGGGTGGCCTTGCCACGGGTGCCATCGCGCTCCGCGCCGAGTGCGGCTCGGCCTTCTTCGCCGATCTTGTGGCCCACAAGGAGGTGCGCGAAACCTATCTCAACACGGCCGCTGCCGCTGATCTGCGGTCGCGTATCGCCGACGAGGTCAGCTTCGGCGGCATCACCTTCCGCCGCTATCGGGGCGGGGCGGGCTTTGGCGTGGCGACGGACAAGGCAGTGTTCTACCCCGAAGCCGTCGACGGGCTGTTCGAGATTTACCACGCCCCCGCCGACACGTTCGAGACGGTCAACACGCTGGGCCAGCCGCTCTACGCCCGGATGATCCCCGACCGGGATCGCGACGAATGGGTGCGGTTGGAGATCGAAAGCAATCCGCTGCCGATCTGCACCCGCCCGCAGGTTCTGCGGTCCGCGCGGCGGACGTAACCAGCGTGAGTTACTTGGCGCGCGGGCGGTCCCAGTTCATGCCGGCCAGGCGCGGATCAGTGCCGAAGCTGTCGCGCCCGAACTCAAGGCCGAGGTTGGGGTGCTCACGGATTGCCTGCGCGCCGCTCTGGCCGATGCGGATGCGCCAGGTCTGGCGGTCCACCGGCTGAGGTGCTGCAAATGCCGGACAGGTCAGCACGGCAAGGTTTGCGCCGCCTTCGGGGTCGCGGACCGAGGCGTACCTTATGACCTCGGCCCCGATCTCGCGGGCGGCCTCGGCAAGCAGTTGGCAGGGGGCATAGTCGGTCAGATGGGCCCAGAGGGCATGCTCGGCGGCAAGCGTACCGGTTGTCAGGTCCAGAGAAACCGGCGTCGCCAGATCGGCGCAAAAGGCGGTGTAGTCCGCCGCATCGTCGGGGAACGGCGTCGCGGGGCTCTCGGCGTAAAACAGGAACCGATAGAACACCATCTCGGCCGCCGCTGTCTCGGGCTGTTCGGCGCCGTACCAGACGCCGGGCGTCAAACCGGCGCGACGAAACCGTGAGCCGCTGGGATAAGGACGATAGCGGAAGGGCGTGGAAAGCAGGTAGTCGAGGTGCCGACACGCATCCGGCACCGGCGGCTTTGTCTCTTCCAGAATGTCCTCCAGCGCCGCCTGTTCGGCGAGGCTGTCGACGAGCTTCAGGGTCGAGACCCGATGCTGGGCCTCGACAAACCGCCACGCCTGACCCCGGAAGGGCCGCGCTTCAGACCGGAGCGCGGCGGGCGTCAAGATAGGTCGTGACATCGACAAGTCCCTGCACAGTCGCCATCCGTTCAAGTGGTGGTGCGGCAAGGGCCGAGTTGGCCGCCGCCATCCACACCCGGGCAACCGCTTCGTCGCCGCCCGTGATGGCGTCGAGCGAGCGGAACGCGCGAACGAGAAGTGCCGCGAGTTCAAAAGGTTTCGACCCGGCCTCGAGCGTGGCCTCGCCGCGCTTGAGTCGCGACACGGTTGCTTCAGACACGCCAACGATTTCTGCAAGCTGACGTCCGGAAAGGCCCAGCCGCTCGGCGGCACGAAGCATGGCCTTGGTGAGGACGGCATTGCGATCTGGAGCGGGAGCAAGATTGCGGGGGTGGGTCATTGCATCCTCCTGTCTGGGGGAAATATAGTGCATGAAACTTCCATAAGAAAGGGAAAAGATGTCGCTCGCCTTTGAAAATGCGCTCGCGGTGCTCTTCGCCGATCCGAACATCGGCGCGGCGGCGATCTACACATCCGATGGCGGCACGCCAGTTCTGGTGCGCGCCGTTGTTCGGCGTCCAGACGAGGTGACAAACTTTGGCGATGCCCGGCTCTGGTCCGAAACCACCCGGATCGACCTGCGCGTGGCCGAGGTGCCGAATCCGCGCCCCGGCGACCGGATCGAGATTGGCTGGGACGCCTTCATTATACAAGGCGAGCCGGTCCGCGACCGCGAGCGGCTGGTCTGGACCGTTGATCTGAGCCCAGCGTGAAACTGAAGCTCACCATCGATCCTGACATCGTCGCCCTGATGGCGGCCGAGGTCGCGGCTGGTGAACGCGCCGTCACCGCCGCGATGCGCGAGGCTGGGACCGGCCTGAAATCCGCTTGGCGTGGCCAGATCACTGGCGCGGGGCTGGGCACACGCCTCGCCAACTCGATCCGCTCCGCCAGCTTCCCGAAGTCCGGCGAAAGCCTAAACGCGGCGGCGCTGGTCTGGTCGAATGCGCCGGTGATCATCGGCGCGCATGACACCGGCCCGCTGATCCGCTCGAAGAACGGGTTCTGGCTGGCGATCCCCACGCCAGCGGCAGGAAAATCCACGCGCGGCGGCCGGATCACCCCCGGCGAATGGGAACGCCGATCCGGCTTGCGGCTGCGGTTCATCTACCGCCGGAGAGGGCCGAGCTTGTTGGTGGCCGAGGGGCGGCTGAACACCAAGGGTCGGGCCGTGGCTCCAAAGTCAAAGACCGGCAGGGGCTTGGTGACTGCGCCGATCTTCCTGTTGGTGCCGCAGGTCAAGCTGCCGAAGCGGCTGGATCTGGCGCGAGATGCGGAGCGGGCGGCAGACGGTGTGCCGGGGCTGATCGTGGCGAACTGGGTGGAGGATTGACTGGAACGGTTGCAAACTTCTAAGCCAGCGTTTTCAGACGAAGGTCGCTATCTTTCCGGCCAATCACGAAACGTCGACGTCCAAGACATAAACTGAGATCGCCTTCGGGGGGTGATTGGATTTTGTGGCTGGATAGTCAGAACGAACGAGCGTTTCGGCTATCAATTTCAAGGTCACACCTGATGAAAGCAATATCTCGCTTTCATGGCCAAGTTTTGTGCCATTTCGTTTGAACACAAAAGCTTTGACTTCCAGCCCAGCCACTCGCAGAACGAGCAAGTCCAGTCGACCAGCATCATAAGCCTTGGCATTGAATTCTGCGTTCCTCAAGGCCACTTGGGGGCAAAGCGAAGTCGAAAGCGGACGCGAAGTTACTACAACCGACCCGCCTGTCCATAATCCACCGTGAAACATAGATTGGCCATGTGCAAGAAAAGAGCCATGCTGACCTATCTCGTTCGACACCTCAGCTAGATTGCTACCCGTGAGATCCTTCTGATATTTTGAGATCGCATTTGGGGTCTTCGAAGGCATCGCTTTTTGCCAACATCTGTATTCGCCACTGGTCTGCAAGGCGGTTTCGACATAATTGCCAAGAGCATTGTCGACTTGGACTTTGAGCATATAGTCGGCAGCTGAATGCGCGTTAGAAACACAGGCAATGAGCTCTTCCTTGATTTGGGCAGCACTTTGATTTTCAACGACTTCCTCAGCCGTGGGAGCCCTAGTTCTCCACGCCTTGTACGGCTTGGTGAAAGTGTCAACAATCGGAAGTGGAGTTGATGGAGTCATGATCAGCCGCTTTGTGTTTGTTTTGTGCCAGTCTTGCTTGGCAGCCGCCCAGCTAACTGCTGCTGCCTCTTTGAGCTTCATAAGTTCGCCGGAATAGCATATGCCCACTCCCCGCGAAACCATCCTCACCGCGTTGCACGCGCGGCTTTCGGCGCTGCCGGCCACGGCCCTGCGTGGCGGTGTGCTGCCCGAGCGCGTACCCACTGCGGGCCTTCTGATCCTGCGGGATGGCGAGCCTGGAGAGCCGGAGGTCACGCTGTCGCCGCTGCGTTACCACTACCAGCAACGGGCCGAGATCGAGGCCGTCGTTCAGGGTGCCGCCCGCGACGCGGCCTTCGACACGCTCTGCGCCAGCATCGGCGTGGCGATCGCTGCCGACCGCACGCTGGGCGGGCTCTGCGACTGGGTCGAGGCGGAAGCGCCGCGCCCGGTTGATCTGCCGGTCGAGGGCGCCGCCAACCTGAAGGCGGCGGTGATTCCGGTCATCCTGCACTATTCCACGGCCGATCCGCTGGCCTGACCCCATTCACCACAGGAGAACACGATGGCACGAGCCCATGGGGCGCGGGCGCAAATGGCGCTTGCGTTCGAAACCGTCTATGGCACCGCGCCCGCCACGGGATTTCGCACGGTGCCCTTTGCCAGCACCACGCTTGGGTCCGAGCAGCCGCTGATCGCCTCGGAATTACTGGGCCAGGGGCGCGACCCGCTGGCGCCGATCAAGGATGCGGTCACCGCTGACGGCGATGTTGTCGTACCGATCGATGTCGAGAACCTCGGCCTCTGGCTGAAGGCCGCCTTCGGTCAGCCTGCCACCACCGGCACCACGCCCAAAACCCACACCTTCCAATCGGGCAACTGGACGCTGCCGAGCCTCGCCATCGAGGCGGCCATGCCCGAGGTGCCGCGCTTTGCGATGTACACCGGCTGCGTCGTCGATCAGCTTTCGTGGCAGATGGCGCGCTCGGGCTTGCTGACGGCGACAGCGCGGCTGGTGGCACAGGGGGAAACCGTCGCAGCGACCACAGCTGCTGGCACGCTCACATCGCTGGCCTTGCAACGGTTCGGCCATTTCAACGGGGCGATCACGCGGAACGGCACGCCGCTCGGCAACGTCGTCTCGGCTGAGGTGACCTATTCCAACAACCTCGACCGGATCGAGACCATCCGCTCGGACGGGCGGATCGAAGGGGCCGATCCGGGTATGGCCGCGCTGACCGGCCGGGTGGAGGTGCGCTTCGCCGACAGCACGCTGATCACGCAAGCCATCGACGGCAGCCCTTGCGAGTTGGTCTTCGCCTGGAGCCTTGGCGCTAACGCAAGTTTCACCTTCACCGCCCATGCCGTTTATCTGCCGCGCCCCCGGATCGAGATCCCCGGCCCGCAAGGCATCCAGGCCACCTTCGACTGGCAGGCGGCCAAAGCCGTCAGCCCCGCCCGTATGTGCACCGCCGTCCTCATCAACACCGTATTGGGATACTGAACATGATCAGACTGAACCTGACCGCCGCGCCCGCGTGGCTGACCCTGGCCCCCGGCCTGCGCCTGCAGGTCGCACCGCTGACTACCGCCCTGATGGTCTCGGCCCGCGCCGATCCTGCCATCGAAGCTCTGCCGGCCACGGCCACCCAAGAGGAACTGGCGCTGACCATGGCCAAGGCGGTGGCCCGGCGTGCGGTTCTGGATTGGGAGGGCGTGGGCGATGACGCTGGCAATGTTGTGCCCGTCACCCCCGAGGGCATCGACGCGCTGCTGGAAATCTGGCCGGTCTTCGAGGCGTTCCAGACCCAATACGTCGCAAAGGGTCTGATCCTGGACGCGGAAAAAAACGTCTCCGCGCCCTTGCCGAATGGTCCTTCGGCGGGGGCGACCGCTACTGCGCGGCCTGCACGGGGCGCTGCCCGGACTGCCCCGAACGACTGAACCGACCAAAGACGCAGGAGGGCTGGCAGATCTGGGACCTGGTCGGCCGCCTCGGCGGGCAATTGCGGGTGATCCCCGGCGCGGTGCTCGGCTGGGACATGGGCGCGGCGCTCTGCCTCGCAGCAGCGCTGGGCATTGATGCCCTGATCGCCGCCGAACTGCTGCCCGAGATCGAGGCGGTGATGGTGCGCAAACTGAACGAACAGATCGGAGACGACCATGGCTGAGAAAAGGGTCAGTGTTCGTTTGGTGGCCGAGGGCGGCCGTCAGGTGCGCGCTGAGCTGGAAGGTATCGGCGACGCCGGTGCGCGCGGCTTTGGCCGTCTGTCCTCCGAGATGGAGCTGGCGAATGCCCGGCTTGGCAGTTTTGCCCGCAAGGCCGGGATTGCGCTTGCGGCGGTGACCGTCGCTGCGGCGGCGGCTGGCGTGGCGATGATCCGCTCGGGACTCTCGAACGTCGATGCGCAGGCGAAGCTCGCACAATCGATGCAGACGACGGTCGAGAGCGTGCAAACGCTGACATGGGCCGGGGAACTGGCCGGTGTGTCGATAGGCGAGATCGAGCAGGCCACGAAGAAGCTGACCACGCGGCTGTCAGAAGCAGCCACCGGTTCGGGCGCGGCCGTGGGCGCGTTGCAGCGCCTGAACCTGACGGCCGCAGAGTTGCAGGCGATGCCATTGGATCAGCGCATTGTGGCCATTCAGGAGGCGCTGAACCAGTTTGTCCCCGAAGCCGAACGCGCGGCGGTCGCCTCTGATCTTTTTGGCGACCGCGCAGCGCTTGCCTTCTTGCGCATCGACTCTGCGACCCTGCGCGAAGCGGCACAGGATGTGCGCGACTTCGGGGTGGCGGTCAGCGCAAGTGACTCCGCCCAGATCGAACGCTCGGGTGACGCCATCGCGCGCCTGAGCCTGATCTGGATCGGCCTGACCAACCGCCTCACCGTCGCCGTCGCACCGGCGCTGGAGACGGTGGCGAACTCACTGGCCGACATGGCGCGCGGCACCGGGCCCATCGGGCGTGCGATCACGTCGCTGTTCGACAACCTCGGGCGGCTGACCACCTATGCCGCGACTTTCGCTGGCATCATGGCGGGCCGCTGGGTGGCGGGCATGGCGTCGGCTGCCTTGTCCGTGCGCGGGCTGGCCACAGCACTGGTCTTCCTGCGCGGGGCGCTGATCCGCACCGGCATCGGGGCCTTGATCGTGGGTGCGGGCGAGTTGGTCTATCAGTTCTCCCAACTGGTCGCTCGGGTCGGCGGCGTGGGCGAAGCGTTTCGCCTGCTGGGCGATCTCGCCAAGGAAGTCTGGTCGCGCATCGGCCTGGCGCTCGACGCCGCCTTCGCCAACATGGCCGCTGGTTGGGAGGGGCTGAAGGCGGCCGGGATCTCGGCGCTCGAAGGCACCATCGGGGGCGTGGTCAGCTTTGGAGACCGGACCGCCGCCATCTTCCAAGGGGCTTATGATGCGGCCGTCGCAATCTGGGGCAGTCTGCCCGGCGCCATTGGCGACTTCGCCTTTCAGGCCGCAAACGGGCTGATCTCTGGTGTTGAGGCCATGCTGAACGGCGTAGTCACCCGGATCAACAACTTCATCAATGGCTTGAACGCCGCGCTGGCCCTGCTGCCGGACTGGGCCGTCGGCGAAGGTGGCGTCCGGATCGGCACGCTGGATTCAGTCCAATTGGGCCGGATTGGAAACCCGTTCGAGGGTGCCGCAACCGCAGCTGGTGCTGCGGCAGCGGATGCCTTCTCGGCGGCCCTGTCGAGCACCTACCTCGAGCCGCCCGACCTCGGACTTGGCGCGATGGCAGACGAAGCGCGTGGCCGGGCCGATGGCTATCGTGAGGCGGCAGGTATGCTGGCCGATGCCGCAGGCCGTCCGCTGGCCAGTTGGCAGGCCTTGCGCGATGCCGTGACTGGTACCGGGACGGAGGCTGAAGCCGCGCTGGCAGGCGCTGCCACGTCGGCCGATGCGCTGAACACCGAACTTGACGACACCGCCGACGCTGCTGGAAGCGCCGGTGCTGCCGCGCGCGACGCCGGGACTGCCGCCGCTGAGGGAGCCGACCAGGCCGTCACTGGCTGGCGCGCAGTGACCGCCGCGCTTGCTGACTATGCCGCCAAGGCGCGCGACATCGGCGGTGATATCGGCAGCGCATTGGTCGGTGCCTTCACCTCGGCCGAGAACGCGGTGGGCGACTTCGTCAAGACCGGCAAGCTCGACTTCCGCGATCTGGTGACATCGATTATCGCCGATCTGGCCAAGCTGGCAGCGCGGCGCTTTATCCTCGGCCCGATCGCCAATGCGCTGTCCGGAGCCCTCGGCGGCGCGGGCGGGCTGTTCGCCAACATCCTGCATGCGGGCGGTGTCGTCGGAGCGTCAGGCCCGGGCCGCATGGTTCCAGCGCTGGCCTTCGCCGGTGCCCCGCGCATGCACGCGGGCGGCTGGGCTGGGATCAAACCAGACGAGGTTCCCGCGATCCTGCAACGGGGTGAACGCGTCCTCTCGCGCCGGGAAGCGGCTGGTTATGGCCAGCCCAGCGCGCGCGCCGTCAATGTCACCATCATGGCGCGCGATGCCGAGAGTTTCCGGCAATCGCGCGCGCAGGTGGCGGCCGACATTGCCCGTGCCGTGTCGCTGGGCCGGAGGGGCATGTGATGGCATTCCATGAGGTCAGGTTCCCCGACAACATCAGCCGCGGGGCGCGTGGCGGACCGGAACGGCGCACGCAAGTGGTCGAGTTGGCCTCTGGGGATGAAGAGCGCAATGCCAGCTGGGCCAATTCCCGCCGCCGCTATGATGTCGCCTACGGCATCCGCCGCGCCGACGATCTGGCCGCAGTGGTCGCCTTCTTCGAGGCCCGCAACGGTCGCCTGCACGGGTTTCGCTACAAGGATTGGGCCGATTACAAATCCTGCCTGCCGTCGCAGGCCGTCGCCCCCAGCGACCAGCCCATCGGCACTGGCAATGGTGCCGTCACGATCTTCGCCCTGCTGAAGCGCTACACTTCCGGTGCCCAAAGCTGGACCCGCGCCATCGCCAAGCCAGTCGCGGGGACCGTCCGCGTCGCCCTGAACGGGGTCGAGCAGATGTCGGGCTGGAGCGTCGACTCCACCACCGGCAGCGTCACCTTCACCACCGCCCCGGGCGCGGGCGTCGCAATCACGACGGGCTGCGAATTCGACGTCCCCGTTCGCTTCGACACCGACATGCTCGACGTCACCCTCGACCTCGAGCGGTTGGGGTCGATCACATCCATCCCACTCATGGAGATCCGGCGATGAACGAAGAAACCGGCTTTGTCGCCGCCGCCCTGCGCGATCTGGCGACCTCCACCGCCGTCATTCTGGCGGCCTGGGGCGCGCTGGGTGGTGCGACCAATGCCCTGACCACACGAATGCGCCTCCGCGATGCAGTGCGGCACATTCTTCTGGGTGGGCTGATCGCAGCCGGGATGGGCAGCCTTTCCATGGCAATTGTCACTCGCTGGCTCGGCTTGCCACCTGAGGCCATCCCGGCCGGGGGTGCTGCTGGGTCGGCCGCCTATCTCGTAGGTGTCTTTGGGCCCGCCTTCATCGAGGTCGTCCTCGCCCGGTTGCGCAGCGGCAAGGGGGACGACAGCGATGGATGAACTTCTCCGCCTTGCGCGCTCCCTCCGCTGCGACGCAGCGGATCCGGCGCTGATCTTCAGCCATCGCTTGCGCATCGGCCTCCTCCTCGCCGCCTTGATTCTGCTCCTCTCACTTATTGGCTAATCCCATGCACATGACTGACCGGGGGCTTCTGGCCCTCGTCCGGCACGAAGGACTCGTGCCCGGACCCTATCTCGATGTCAAAAACATCTGGACCTTCGGCATCGGCCACACCGCTGCGGCGGGGCCGCCCGATCCCGTACGGATGCCGCGCGGCATGCCTGCGGATCTGGATGCGGGGATCCGCGAGGCGTTCCGGCTCTTCGGCACCGACATCGTGGCCTACGAGGCGGAGGTGCTGCGCGCAGTGAAGGTGCCGCTGGAGCCGCACGAGTTCGATGCGCTGGTGTCGTTTCACTACAATACCGGCGGCATCGCCAAGGCCTCGCTGACCCGCCATCTGAACGCGGGCAATCGCGCCGCCGCAGCACAGGGGTTCATGGGCTGGCTTCGGCCCGCCGCGATCCGGTCGCGCCGAGAAGCCGAGCGCGATCTGTTCCGTGATGGCCGCTATGCGACCGGCACCATCCTGGTCTGGGCGGTCGACCGCAACGGGCGGGTGGATTTCTCGCGGCCGGTCCGGCGACTGACCACTGCCGAAGCGCTGGCATTGCTGCGCCCGGCAAACCTGCCGGTGGTCACCGCAATCGTCGCTGCACCGACATCGCAACCTGCCTCCGCGCCGCCGACCGGCTGGCTCGCACGCCTCGCAACCTTCTTTTCCAACTTCACCCGGAGGGTCTGACCCATGCGCTATTATCAACCAACCTCGCTCACCTGGTGGGCGGGACTGCTCGCCGTGCTGACCGGCAGCGGTGCGCTGTTCCTGCCCGACCAAGGCCAGCTTGCTGAACTGGCCCGACTGGTCGCGATCCTTGCCGGGGCGGGTGATCCTTCGCCGATGACCCTGATCACGCTCGGTCTTGGCCTCATCGGTCTGCGCGACCGCATCGAACGCGGGTTCCGCGGCGATGCTTGAGTTTCTGGCGGGCATGATTGTGGGCGGGGCGATGGGCGTGCTCATAGCCGCCCTCTGTGCGGCTGCGTCGAAGGGAGACAGGCCATGAAGGCGCTCCCGCCCGCGCTTCAGGCCCATCTCGACGAAGGCACGACGACGCTGGCCTGGTGCTGGCGGATCGTGCGCGCCGATGGGGTGACGCTTGGCTTTACTGATCATGATCGGGCCCTGACTTTCGACGGCACCGATTTCGAGCCGGAGAGTGGCTTTGCCGCCTCCGAGGTGCGCTCGGGATCGGACCTTTCCGTCGATGCGCAGGACGCCCAAGGCGTGCTGTCGTCTGACCGGATCACCGAGACCGACATTCTCGACGGACGCTGGGACAACGCGGCCGTCGAGGTCTGGCGGGTGAACTGGGCCGCGACCTCCCAGCGCCTGCTGATGCGGCGCGGGGCCATCGGCCAGATCCGGCGGGGACGGCTGGCGTTCGTCGCCGAGGTACGATCCCTGGCTCATTTGCTGGGCCAGACGGTCGGGCGGACGTTTCAGGCAACGTGCGATGCCGCCCTTGGCGATGCGCGGTGCGGGGTCAATCTCGATGCTCTGGCGCTCAAGGGAACCGGCATTATCATCGACCTGCTGCGCGACCGTGCCTTCACCGCCTCTGGCCTTGCCAGTTTCACCTCTGGCTGGTTCACCTTCGGCACCCTCGACTGGACCAGCGGCGCCAATGCCGGGCGGCGTGCAGAGGTGCTGGCGCATGATCTCGTCGACGGCGTGGCGGTGCTGACCCTGCTGGAAGCCCCGGTGCGCGCCATCGCCGCGACCGACACATTCACCATCCGCGCCGGGTGCGACAAGCGGATCGCGACCTGCGGCACGAAGTTCGCCAATGTCGCCAACTTTCGGGGCTTTCCTAATATTCCCGGTCAGGACGCCGTCTTGCGCTATGCCACCAAGGATGGCGGCCACGAAGGGGCGGTGCTGTGACAGCGGCCGATCCCGATAGGGTCATCGCCATCGCGCGGTCCTGGCTCGGCACGCCGTACCACGACCAGGCCAGCCTCAAGTGCGTCGGCTGCGACTGCCTCGGGCTGGCCCGTGGCGTCTGGCGCGAGGTGGTGGGGCCCGAGCCGTTCCCGATCCCGCCTTACAGCCGGGACTGGGGCGAGAGCGGCCCGCGCGAAGTGTTGGCCGAGGGCGCGCGCCGCATGATGCCGGAAATCGCGCCCAACGACGCCCCGCCAAGCGCGCTGATCCTGTTCCGCATGATGCCCCGCGCCATCGCCAAGCATGTGGGCATCCTGACCGGACCAGACACCTTCCTCCACGCCTATGAGCGGCTCGGCGTGATCGAGGAACCACTCACCCCCACCTGGCGGCGGCGCATCGCCTTCGCCTTCCTCTTTCCCCAACGCTGAGAGTATTACATGGCCACGCTTGTCCTCGGCGCTGTCGGCACTGCTATCGGCGGGGCCTTTGGTGGCGCGATCCTCGGATTTTCTGGGGCGGCCATCGGCGGCTTCATCGGTTCGACCATCGGCTCAGTGGTCGACAGCTGGATCGTGTCTTCGCTGGCCCCGGCACAACGCATCGAGGGCGCGCGGCTCGACACGCTTCGCATCACCTCAGCCACCGAAGGGGCTGTGATCCCGCGCCTCTACGGCCGGATGCGGATCGGCGGCAACATCATCTGGGCCACCGATTTCCGCGAGGAGACCAAGACCACCACGCAGGGCGGCGGCAAGGGTGGTGGCGGCGGTAAGGTCAAGACGACGGAATACCTCTACTATGCGAGCTTCACCGTGGCGCTCTGCGAGGGTCCGATCACCGGCATCGGCCGCGTCTGGGCCGACGGCAAGGCGATGGACATGACGGGCGTGACCTGGCGCTGGTATCCCGGCAACGAGGCACAGGCGGCAGACGGGTTCATTGCGGCCAAGATGGGGGCCGCGAACACGCCCGCCTATCGCGGCACGGCCTATGTCCTGTTCGAGGATCTGGCGCTGGCCACATTCGGCAACCGCCTGCCGCAGCTGTCGTTCGAGGTGTTCCGTCCGCTGGCCGACCCCGACACCGCCGAGGGTCTGACCCGCGCGGTTACCCTGATCCCGGCCTCGGGAGAGTTCACCTATGCGACCGAGGCTATCCGCAAGGGCAGCGGTGGCGCGACGGTCGCAGAAAACCTCAACGCGCTGCCCGATCAGCCCGACATCGTTGTGGCGCTGGACCGGCTGCAAGCCATGGCCCCGGCGGTCGAAAGCGTCAGCCTCGTCGTGGCCTGGTTCGGCAATGATCTGCGCGCGGGCTCCTGCAAGGTGAAGCCGGGTGTCGAGGTTGCATCCAAAGCCACCACGCCCGCCAACTGGTCGGTGAACGGGGTCAGTCGGGCCAGCGCGCATCTGGTCAGCCGCGATGCCGAGGACCGCCCGGTCTATGGCGGAACGCCTGCGGATTTCGCGGTGGTGCAGGCGATCCAGGAGATGAAGGCGCGCGGGCTCCGCGTCACGCTATATCCCTTCCTGCTGATGGACGTCCCGCCCGGCAACACCCTGCCGAACCCCTACAGTGCCAACGCCGCCACGCCGGGCCAGCCGTCATTCCCCTGGCGGGGACGGATCACCTGTTCCCCGGCTGCGGGCTTTGTCGGCTCGGTGGACAAGACCGGTACGGCGGCGACGCAAGTGTCGGCACTGTTCGGCGCGGCGACGCAGGGCAATTTCAGCGTGTCGGGCGAGACCGTCAGCTTTACCGGCTCGCCCAGCGACTGGGGCTTGCGCCGCATGGTGCTGCACTACGCGCACCTCTGTGCTGCGGCGGGCGGGGTCGATGCCTTCCTGATCGGCACCGAGATGCCGGGGCTCACCACCATCCGCTCGGGGGCCAGCACTTATCCGGCGGTCACCGCCTTCAAGACGCTCACGGCCGACGTCCGCAGCATCCTCGGCGCGGGCACGAAGATCGGCTATGCCGCCGACTGGTCGGAATACTTCGGCCATCATCCGCAGGATGGCAGCGGCGACGTGTATTTTCACCTCGACCCGCTCTGGTCGGATGCCAATATCGACTTCGTCGGCATCGATAATTACCTGCCACTGTCCGACTGGCGCGATGGCTTCGATCATGCCGACGCTCTCGAAGGCTGGCCCGCGATCTACGCCCGTGCCTATCTGCAATCCAATATCGCGGGTGGCGAAGGCTTCGACTGGTACTATGCCAGCGCCGCCGACCGCTCTGCGCAGATCCGGACAGCGATTACCGATGGTGCTGCAGCCAAGCCGTGGGTGTTTCGACCCAAGGACTTGCACGCATGGTGGACGAACCCGCATTTCAACCGGCCTGGCACCGTGGAGAGCGGTACGGCAACGGCATGGGTGCCGCAATCGAAACCCATCCGCTTCACCGAACTCGGCTGCCCCGCCATCGACCGGGGCACCAACCAGCCCAACGTCTTCTTCGACCCGAAATCGTCGGAGAGTTTCACGCCATACTTTTCGCGCGGCTGGCGCGATGATGCGATTCAGCGCGCCTATCTCGAGGCGAGCTACCTGCATTGGGGCGACCCGGCCAATAACCCGATCTCCACCATCTATGGCGGCCGCATGGTGCATGTGCCGGAATGTGCCGCCTGGACTTGGGATGCGCGGCCATACCCCTTTTTCCCCGAACTGACGGACGTCTGGACCGATGGACCGAACTGGCGGCTGGGCCACTGGCTGACCGGACGGCTGGGGGCGGTGTCGCTGGCGGCATTGGTGCGTCACCTCTGCCTGCGCGCGGGAATGCCAGAAACCCTGATCGACGTGTCCGGCCTTTGGGGCGCGGTCGAGGGCTATGCCATCACAGCTCTGGAAGCCCCGCGATCCTCGATCAGCACGCTGGCCCGGCATTTCGGGTTCGATGCCATCGAGACCGAAGGCATGATCCGCTTCGTCATGCGCGGCCGGGCGTCCAGCATCACGCTGACCCATGACGACCTCGTGGCATCGCGCGAAGGCGAGGCGCTGGAACTCGTCCGCGCGCAGGAAACCGAACTGCCGCAGGCGCTGAAGTGGCAGGTCGCCCGCGCAGACGAGGATTATGACGCGGCCCTCGTCGAAGCCCGCCGCATCACCGTCGACACCACCCGCATAGCATCGGAAAGCTTCCCGTTGGCAATTCCGCCCGAGGAGGCCGAACGCCGCTGCCGCCGCGCGCTGATGGAGGCCTGGATCGGTCGCGAGAGCGCCACCTTCCGTCTGCCGCCGTCGCGGCTGGCGCTTGACCCCGCCGACGTCATCCGGCTTATGCATGACGGCCGCGAGATCGAGTTGCGGCTGGTGTCCATCGCCGATTCCGATGGCCGGGGCATCGAGGCCGTCCGCCAGGATCGCGCCGCCTATGACCTGCCACCCGGCGATCCGCGCCCGGCATCGCTCACCCGGTCGGTAGTATTCGGCGCGCCGGACGTCGTTCTCCTCGACCTGCCGCAGCTTTTCGAGGACCAGCCCGCGCACCGGCCGATGGTCGCGGCCCATGCGGTTCCCTGGCCGGGCGAGATGGCGGTGTTCCGCAGCCCCTCAACCGATGGGTTCAACCTGCTGACCACCTTTGGCAGCCGCGCGCGGATCGGCATGCTGGTGTCGGACTTCTATCCGGGCCCGACCTCGCGCTTCGATCTCGGCAACGCGCTGGTTGTCGATCTGGCGTCCGGCACGCTGGAGAGCGTCACCGATCTGACCCTGTTCGGCGGCGCCAATGCGCTGGCTGTGGAATCCGCGCCGGGCATCTGGGAGATCGTGCAGGGGGGTGCCGCCGAACTGATCGCGCCCGGCCGCTATCGCCTGACCCGCCTCCTTCGCGGGCAGCGGGGAACAGAAGCCGCGATGGGCAATCCCACCCCGGCAGGGGCAAGGGTGGTGGTGCTGGATTCTGCCCTCACCTCGCTGCCGATCGCCGAGGCCGACCTCGGTCTGCCATGGAACTGGCGCATCGGCCCCGCGGCGCGGCCGGTCAGCGATGAGACCTTTGTCGCCACAGCCTTCACTCCAAATGGCGCTGGGCTGCGGCCATTCTCGGTCGCCCATGTTGAGCAGCCGTGGCGGACAGCGCGCAGCCCGGGCGATTTGACGATCCGCTGGACACGCCGGTCTCGGTCGTTGGCGGCTGACAATTGGGGCATGGGCGATGTGCCCTTGGCGGAAGACAGCGAGACCTATGAGGTCGAAATCCGCGATGGTGGGACAATCAAACGCACGCTGACGACCACCACGACCAGCGTCCTTTACACCGCTGCCCAGCAGACCGCCGATTGGGGCGCTCCCCTCGGCCCGGGCCAAACCCTGTCACTCCGCATCTTCCAGCTTTCGGCCCTCATCGGCCGGGGCGCTGGGCGATCTGTCACCCTCACGTTCTGAAAGCAGTCATGTCCGATATAACCACACACCTCCTGCTACCCTACATCTTGGCATCGCAGGCCCAAAAACATCTCACCCACAACGAGGCCCTACGCCTGCTCGACGCCATGGTTCAGCTGTCGGTCCTCGACCGCACGCGCACCACGCCGCCCGCCAGCCCTGCCGATGGCGACCGCCACCTTGTGGCCTCCGGCGCGACGGGGCTCTGGGCGGGGTGGGATCTGAACGTCGCCTTCTGGGTCGATGGCGTCTGGATGCGGCTAGTGCCGCGGCAAGGCTGGCTGGTCTGGATCGCGGCGGAACAGGCTTTCGTGGTCTGGAATGGCACCGCCTGGGATCCGGTCGGCGTGCCGCAGGATATCTCGGACGCGATCTTCAGCCTCGTCAACGACGCCGATCCGACGAAGAAGGCGTTGTTTTCGCTGTCGGGGATCACCACCGGCACAACCCGGACCTTCAGCCTGCCCAACACCTCCAGCGAGTTGGCGATCCTCGCAGGCACACAGACCTTCAGCGGCAACAAGACCTTTTCCGGCATGCTGACGGCCTCGGGCACCGTCACCGTCTCGGCGGCCTCGGCCAGCATCGGCACGGCGACGACAACCGCCACCTACGGAATGGGCATCGGGGCCACGACCACCGGCGTAACCAAGACCGTGAACTTCGGCACCGGCGGCGCGTCCGGATCGACAACGGTCGTCAACATCGGCTCGGCCACCGCAGGCGCTGGAGGCACCACGGTTGTGAACACGCCGACGGTCACCTTCGCTAATGCGGTGACGCAGGTCGGCATGCCCCAGGCCAACCTGACGGCTCAGCTTCTGGGCCTCGGGGGCGCGACGGCGGACGGCTACAATCGGTTGTCGGTCAACACCCCGGCGCTCTTGTTCAACAACGCCGGAGCCGGGATCGAGGCCACCGTCAACAAGGCGGCAGCCGGAAACGATGCGGCCTTCGCCTTCAAGACCGGCTTCTCTGCCAGGGCGCTGATCGGCCTGTTGGGCAGCGATGATTTCAGCTTCAAGGTCAGCCCGAACGGATCGACGTTCTTTGATGCCATCGTGGTGGACCGCACTTCAGGCCGGGTCGAACTGCCCGAACCGCTGGTGATGCCCGCCCTTGCTACAGCCCCCGATCCGCCGCCAGCAGGGAAACTGGCCGTCTATGCCCGCGACCGCGCCGGGGCTGGATGGCTCGATGTGCAGCGCCCCTCGGGCCGGTTCTTTCCGCTGCAACCCCACTTTGGGGTGAACCGGATTGCGACATGGGCGCCATCATCCGGCGCTACCGTGAATACCAATGGCATGCCGCGCACCGCCGTCGGCACCGTGGCCACGCCAACGCTCGCGACCACCAACCTCTCGACCAGCATGCGCCGCTGGCGGGTGACCAGCGCCGCCACGGCGGATGCGGTGGCCGAGGAACGCTCGGCTGGCTGGGTCTGCTGGCGTGGCAATGCCGATGGGCTTGGGGGCTGGAGCTACGTCAACCGGCTGTCGATGACGACGCTGCAGGCCACCGGCATGGCCTTCTTCGGGCTTTACGGGTCTGTCGCGGCACTGGCGACAACATTGACGCTAGCGACCGTGGTGAACTGCATTGGCATCGGCTTCCAGCGCGGCACCCATTCCAATTGGCAATTGGTGACCAACGATGCCAGCGGCGCGCCGACGCTGACCGATCTCGGTGCCAGTTTCCCGGTGAATAGCCTCACCAACGTGCTGACGCTCTACATTGCCGCCGCCCCGAACGGCTCGGACATTGGCGTGAGGGTGGTAGAGGAAGTCAGCGGCGCGGCAGTTGAATTCACCATCACCACCGACATGCCCGCCGCGACCCAGCTGCTGAGCCCGCGCAACTACATGAACAACGGCGCGACCGCAGCGGCGGTCGCCTACGACTGCTCGGGCGTTTACGTCGAGACCGACTATTGAGGAAGCGCTGCTTCCCCCTGTGCATCCGCACCATCAGTCCTATTGAGCGACTCACCTTGGCCCGCTTCCCAATCTCCGTAGTTTCTACCGTCAGCCGTTTTCCAAAGAATACGACCGTTAGCGCTTGCTCCAATTACTGTTGCGGCTGCGGCCGAGGCGGAAGAGAAGCTGTAGTCGCTGGTAAATAACAAGAAGTTACCATCCTGTCGAAGTACCCCTTTGTCGATCAGCGTATCGCGCAATGTAGTCGTGCCCTTTGGGATCGTCGTCGTCGTCCTTAGACGTGCTTTGGATCCATGCTTGACCATGAACTCGCCGGACGGCCCGAGTTCCATTTCGGCGGAAAACCCCTCGCCGCGAAATTGGAAGCGCGGGCTGTCGACAGAAGGAGCCTCCGGAATGTCTCGAACTGCCTGCGCCGGTTCCGTCACTCGCCCTCGCATTTCGCGAAATAGGTCCCAACCTAGCGCGCCGACCAGCGTCTTGGTTTGATCAACAAACTCGTCCATTGCTGCGCGATCAGGCAGGGGCAGCTTGCCAGCATTTCCGGAGGGCATGTTGCTGTTTGGAAGCGACCAGCGTGGGTTGTTCCCCGTGCTACGCATCAGGTGCGGATTTCGCGGAGAATGGGCGCTGATTTCGCGCGATCGTGGGCACGCGTTTCGCGCCATTCTGGGCAGTCATTTCACGGGATCGTGGGCAGGCTGGCCGACGCTTTCATGGAGTCAGGCTTGAACGATTTGGTCAAGCTTTTTTGTGACGGCGGAGCGCCTGCGCAGGCTTTCACCTGAGAGGGTGAGGCGGTGTGCGTTGTGAACGAGGCGGTCGAGGATGGCATCTGCGAGCGTTGGGTCGCCGATGGCTTCGTGCCACTGGTCAACGGGGAGTTGGCTTGTGACGATGGTGGAAGCGCGGCCGTGGCGGTCTTCGAGGATTTCCAGCAGGTCACGGCGCTCCGGGGCGGTGAGGACGGCGAGGCCCCAATCGTCAATGATCAGCACATCCATGCGGGCGATGGTTTTGAGGATGCGTTCATGGCGGCCATCGCCACGGGCCAGAGCAAGGGCCTCGAACATGCGCGGCGCACGTTGATAGAGGACGGGCCGCCCATCCCGGCACGCCTTGTGGCCAAGGGCGCAGGCGATCCAGCTTTTGCCCAAACCGGTCGGCCCGGTTATCAGCAGGTTCTCGTGCCGGGCGATCCAGCCGCCATCGGCAAGATGCGCCATGACACTGCGGTCAAGACCACGTGGGCTGCGCAGGTCCAGATCCTCGACGCTGGCATCTTGGCGCAGAGCCGCAAACTTGAGCCGGGAGGCCAGTTTCTTGGTGTCGCGCTCTGCAGCCTCGCGGTCGACCAGCAGGCCGAGACGCTCTTCGAACGAGAGGGCGTCGAAGGCGGTTGACCTGCGTTGTTCTTCGAGCGCCGATGCAATGCCGGTCAGGCCGAGCGCCAACAGTCGGTCGTGGGTGGGATGGGTCAGCATTTTAGTCCTTTCTCAATGGTAATAGCTGCCGCCACGAATGTTGGCGTGCTGGAGGGGGGCGACCTCTTCGGAGCCTTCCAGGAAGGCGCGATCGAGGCCGGTCTTGAGGATCGAACGAATGGAGGTGACGGTGCGGGCCCGGATGGTCACACCCCGCTGGCAGGCCGCATCAACGCGCTCCGGCCCATAGGTTTTGACCAAGGCCAGCACACCCAGGCAGGTGCGGAACCCCTGTTCAGGATGGGGGCGGTCAGCCATCACCATCTCGCAAAAGGCGGCGACGGCGGGGCCGGTCTTGGTTGCCTGCGCCAGCATTCTGGCCGGGGTCCATTCGGCAAAGCGACGATGGGCCGATGGCATATGGTCGGCCACGGTGACATGGCTGCGCCGCCCCGGGGTGCGCACGTGGCTCGCAACCCTCTGACCACGATGGAATATCTCGACCGTCTGGCCGCTTGTGCGAACATCGACCTCTTGTTTGATCAGCGCGAAGGGCACGGAATACCATGAGCTGTCGACCTCAACGTGATAGTCGGGTGCCACGCGGGCGCGCTTCCAGCGGGCGAAGACATAAGGTTCGGGCGGTAGGGGCTGAAGATTGGGCCGATCCAAAGTGGCAAACAGATCGGCGCGGCTGGCGCCATAGCCGCGCATCACGCGCATGTTCAACTCGTCCAGCAGCCGCCGGATCGCCACGTTCAACTCGGCCAATGAGAAGAACCGGTGGTTCCGCAGCCGCGCCAGAATCCAGCGTTGTGCCACTTGGACAGCCACTTCCACCTTCGCCTTGTCCCGGGGTTTGCGCGGCCGGGCGGGCAGAACGGCGGTGCCATAATGCGCCGCCATCTCGGCATAGGTCCGGTTCAGCCCCGGATCAAACCGGTCTGCCTTGATCACGGCGGACTTCAGATTGTCCGGAACCACCGCCTTTGGCACGCCGCCCAGAAAGGCGAACATCCGGATATGCGCGAGGATCCAATCTTCCAACCCCTCCGATGCCACCGCCTCGGCATAGGTGTGATTCGATGCCCCCATTGCCGCCACGAACAGCTTCATGGCCCGCGCTTCGCCGGTCGTGGGGTCGATCACGTCGATGGTGTCGCCGGCAAAGTCAACGAACACCTTCTCGCCGCCCACATGTGTCTGGCGCATCGTCGGGCGCACCCGACCCTTCCAAGCCTCGTAATGCGTGCAAAACCAAGTATAGGCAAAACCCCCGGGGTGCGCGGCACGGTATTCTTCCCAGAGCAGCATCCGCGTCACCCCAGGGCGGCGCAACTCGCGGTCAATCTCCGCCCAGTCGGGCACAAGCCGCTCCGCGTCCGGCACCGTGGGCGGGGCTGGAAACAAAAGAAGTTCAAGGCTGTCGTCATCGATCCCCTCCGGCAAGGGCCACGTGAGCCCGGCATGACGCGCCCGTTGGGTGTAGCTTCCGACGCTCCCCTTGCTCAGACCGAGGGAAGCGGCAATGGACCGCTCGCTCAGGCCTTGCCCAAGCTTCAATCGCAAAACATCTCGTATCCGGCGCATGTTCAATCGTCCTGTCGGCATCAAGCCACCCCTTCATTCCTGAAGGCGCAACTATCCTCAATTTGCCGACCAGACCTGCCCGCGATCCCGCGAAATCAGTGCCCAGCTTCACGCGAAATGACTGCCCATGATCCCGTGAAATCGATGCCCACCATCAAGCGAAACACGCACATCAGGCAGGCTTCAACGTAACGCGCATGGCTCTTGGTCAGGTTTTCGTCCTTGCTGATGAGAACAACAGTATCGGTCCAAAACTCCTTGCTGTCGCGTCCTGCCTTGTTTGAGTTGTGTGTGGACAGCCTATCGCCTATCGCTTCTGACTCGCCAATATATGCGATTTGCCGGTCAGGCTCGCTTTCATCCTCGCCGATGAGAATATAGACTCCTGGTCGCTCGACCTCAGGAAATGTTTTGCGCACCTCCCCCAATTTGTTGCGGCGGAAGGCGATGGCTTGGATTGTCGACATCATGATCTGGGCAACCCGGATACCGTTCGGATCGCCGTCGAGGAGGAAGATGTTGATCGAGCGAGGCTTGGTCAAGAAATTACTCCAAGATAAACACGGTCTTTCAATCGGATACACTTTTCGTTTGAGCTATGTAGTCATGGCGAGTCAGAAATGGCCTTAAGAAGCGCATCACGAGCGTCAGAATAGAACTGAATGTCGACCTTAATCGCCATGTCATCGGACAGGTCAATAAGTTGACGTCTACAAGCTACCGGCATGAGGATTGCGGTTGCACCCTTTTCAACTGCAATCTCCACCATCGCCACAGGGTTGTGTAGTACCTCTATAGAACCGCCAAGGTTAACCTCACCGATTATCACGAGCCCGCCACGAATGGTTTTTTTCAACAGCGCCGTGCATAGAGCCACAAGAGCAGCAACGCCAGTTTTTGACCCAGATTTTGCCGAGTCAAATGCCCTTAGCTGAACCGAGAACTCGTGGTGACGTGGGTCTTTGTCTCCAACTAGCTGAGCCGCTCTCGCATAGAGGTTTTGTTCAGCATAACCTATGCTCTCCTTGAAAGCAGCAGGGACTGGCTTGTTCAGAATTCGCACTCCAGAGCCTGGGCCCTCATTGACTTCTATTCGGAACAGCCCTGGATGTTCTCCTTCGCCGCCAGGTCCAATTGTCCAAACTTGGCCGGGCTCAAGCGGATCACCAGCAATACTATTGTCATTATGCAACTCAGGCGTTGAGACGAATTTTTCCACACCGCCGTCACCCATTGTATAACTGAAATGGGTATTTCGGAATTCGGCTGCACCAATGCGCTTCTGCTGTTCTTTCACGCGGCGGCGCGCCTCAAGTCCAATTCGAACCGCCCATTCAATATCCTCGTCCCTTACATGATCAGCGGTCGGGTAAAGAAGTTTCAGGAGTCCACTCGCCGTTTTGTTGACGGCATTGGTATCCCGCCCCGATAGGGCCCCGCCAAAATAGACCTTTCCCTGAAGTAAATTAACGCGACTTTCGTCTCGGAGCTGGCTCCAGCATTCAGACAGGAAGTCGCTCACCAGTCCGAAATGAGAAGTCAGTAGGGCCTTGTTGATCTTGGGCACGTCCCAGCCGGGTAGAAAGGCATGAATTCGATCCATGAAGGCCGTGTCGTCTTTCATCTCCGGCGGCATCGGACCAAAGAGGTGGCCGACTCGCTGTTGATGCTCGACATCAACCTCGAAGTTCCCGACCAGCACTATGCTTCCGTCGGCGCGAATGCTTTCTTTGCCTCTGCTGAATTCGCCAGACTCCATATAACCCTTCATAATATTAACGCCGTCTTTTTGATCGAATGAAATCCCTGAGACTTCATCAAAACAAACGACATCGTATTGGCAAACAAGACCACGTTGTCCATTGGAATTGTTTACAAACATCTTTGCAACGGTGGCTTTTCCACCAGAAATAAGATGTGAATATGGTGAGACCTGCTGGAACAGATGGCTCTTGCCAGTGCCTCTAGGGCCTAATTCAACCAAATTATAATTACGTTCAACGAATGGAACCATGCGCAACATAATTGCGTCTTTCTGTCGAATTGTAAGATCGACCGGTTCGATCCCGATTGAACGCAACAAGAAGTCTTTCCACTCCGATGCACTAAATGCCTGACGCGCTCGCGCTAGATCGCCAAGAACGTCACGCTTAGATAGCTGAATTTCCCGCAACGCCGAAACCCCGAAGGGACGTCCCTTACTTTCTTGAGCGATCGATGCGTCGTAGTTCAGTGTGATCTCAGCGTAAAACCCTCCTGTCAACATTCGCTCATGTTCCTGAATTTGCTCAGGATTGATCCGGACATCTGTCAGCCTCAAGCTTGGTAGGGAGGCAACATAAGAATCTGTTTTGGCATCTAGCCTCGCAGTTATGATATCAATGATCTTCACATTGCCTTCTTCACGGGCCCGAGCCTTAAAGAGTTCCTCTTCACCCGCGCGAACCGTTCGAGATTTCAACTGCCGCTCGACAATTTCCAAGCCTTCTTCGATCTCTACTGGATCAATGCTGGCGCAGTATCTGCCCAGCAAAAACTCCACCACATAAGTCGGAACTGGGTACTGTCGGCTGAAGGTTCGGACCAAGTCTTTTCGAACGAGGTACCCGTCGAGGCTGGCTGCCGCCTTTCGGTCAATGCCGTCGAGTTCGATCATGTACCTTCTCCGCCAATACTTATCGTTACCTGCCCAACAGTTGCACCAAATTCGTTGATAATGACCAGTGTCGCCCCGGTCCCTTCTAGGTCCTCGTTGTCGACTACGACGGATGCTGACCCGGAGGCTGAGAAGGGCTTTGGCTTCACGACGACGGTGCTGCCCGGATCAGCCGGCTGTCGCCGAATATCAAGCCTTAGAATCTCATTGGGAACAGCGAGTACAGCTGTGCACCGCAGACCCTTCCAAACGATATCTGAGATTTCCACAGTTGTCGCCGGAACGCTCGATGAGGGCTTCACTTGCAGGTGTAGGGTTAGGCATTCCTGGAGGCTCAATCCTCCGTGAGTATATTCCTGCCCAAAGCGGAAACAGGAAATTCCGTTGGCTAGGGCAAAGTGATGGGAGGGATTCCAAAACCAAGGGAACAGGGGTATATCTGTCTGCGCTCCTGGCTTTATTGCCGCGCAACGACCCCATTTGTTTACTGACAATGCCGTTTGCAATTCGGTTTTGGGTAAACCTCCTGGCATTATGAGCCATCCGTGGTCGGTGACAATTCGTACGCTCTTCCACCCGCCTTCTAGGAGCTGGACGATGCGGTTTTTCACCTCCGCAAGCAATGCGTCGAGGTGGCGAGCTAGTTTCCAACCGCGTTCGTGGCCTTCGTGGTCAATGTCACCCAATTCCGTCCATGCTGTTCCAGACGGATCGCCAACTTCACTTCGATGCAGTATTTGATATCCCGCATCTGTTATCAGTTTCTTGAAATGATAACCGCCCCTGAGAGACTGCCCAGATGCGGCGACTGAGGGGGCAAATTCTTCGCTTTGGTCCTGTCCTACGATCTCATGAAACACCGGTGACACTGCAGGTTTCGCCGTCGAGGTAACGCTTGGCAAAGCTGACCACGCTGAGGTCTCAATCACTTCCAGTCCGGCGTTTTCTAGTTTGGTTGATAGCCGTTTCCCTAGGTCAAACCGCAATCCATCAACGAACAGTATGCATTCGGAGTTCGTCTTGCTGGTCTTAGGCTTTGACGCAATTGACCCACCTGGATAGCCGTGAACTTCAACCAGCTTTTGAACATGGCGAGCGGACGCTTCTGCCCAAGGCAAGTAGATCGATCGTAGCGCGGCAATCACTGACGCAGCGTTGGTGTCCGTACTGGCCTCCTGCAAAGCGGACAGTACCGCATCGTCTGCCTTCCAGCCTTCTTTGGTGTAGCTGCTTTCAACGTCATCCAGCGTCCCGCCAGCTAGGGATTGCCTTGTGATTTCAGCCAGAACAGCAAGATGCTTGAGCGACTTGGCAAGCGGTGCTTGCCCCATTTCAGCCCAGACCAGAGTTCGCCTAGCCGAATTTGCTTTTTCCAGCTCTTTCAAGGACGTTCGCGCTTGCGCATCGGTCGATGTCCCGAGTGCCAAGAGGTTTTGACGCAGGGCATCTTCTTCGGAATCGTTCCATTGCGGCCACGAGCCCTTTGTTGAAATGTCGCTCAATAGATCAAAGGACGGCATTTTGCATTTACGAAGCGTATCGGGGATGTTTGGATATCGCTGTGGGGCTTCGCAGAACCGCTCCCAGACAGCGCCCCACGGTCCTTGCCGGCCCGCAAGCTTTTCAGCACCTGTCAGAACGCCAGCGGTTTTGGGGTCGATGCCTAGTTGGGACGTGCAGATGTTGCTGAACGCCCCCCAGGCGGCCGGACCGATGCGCTCGGCGTAGGCGTCGCCTTGATCGATCCACGTCAGCACATCGCGCGTCAGGTCCCCACTGGTCAACAAGCCATTGAAGAAATCCCGGTCAAGCCTCTTTCCCTCAAGCGCGGACACATCCTGCTCCAGAACTTCATTCAGCGCGGTGATCATTGCGGTGCGGGTATCGCCGTCGGCAGTCACCTCTAGGCCAAGGCCTCCCTGCGCGGATTTCAGAAAGGCGAGGACAGTCCAGTCCTTGGCGCTGACCTGTGACCATATCGTGCCGCGATATTGCAGTTCGGCGAGGGGTTTGAGGACGTCGGGGCACTCGTTGACAGCGCGCAGGTCGGTTCGCGCGACACCTGGCAGGTACAGGATCGGAATACTGCCAACCGGAAAGTCGATGTTGTCCAGGGTCCCCGCGATGGCACAGCGCAACCAGATGGCGGGGCCCGTGCGCCGTTCCGGGGCGTAATCGCCAAGCACCACCATTTCCGGCAGGGCGTCCTGAAGTTGCGGGACAACCGCTTCCCAGTGCCGGTCCGGATCAGGCCAGAGGATGCAGGCGGGTTTGACCTGCACCTCCGGATTATGGGCTGCCGCACCACGGACAGCGTTCTGCAGCCGGTCGATCACCTTCACTTGGCAGCCTCCCGCGCGGCTTTTTTCTCGGCCAGGCTCAAGTGATGATCGTTGATGCGATCCCCATCGAACGTATCGAACCACGGGGCAAGGGAGACATCCTTGCCACGGTCCTTGGTCCATTGGACGTTTGGCTTGTCGCGCAGGACGCCCGCATCTCGTTTGGACACATCGCCGACCGTCATGAAGGGACGGATGTTCAGGCGCACACCGTCGTTCAGATCGGGCTCCCAGCCGATGGGCTGCTCCTCCAGCGGCTTCCATCGAACAAAGATGTCATGCGGCGACTCGCCCTCCAGGATCAGCTCCAGCTTTTTTTTCAGCGCTTCAGCGGCGGCGAGCTTTTCCTGTGCGCCGTCTGCCCCGCGCGCGATGTCGTCGCGTTGGGTTTTCATCCAGTCGCCGAGATAGGTGTAGATCAGCGTCTCGAGCGTCTTGCGGTCCAGTTTGTGGTAATTGACCAGCGCGGCAAAACCGTCTTTCAGGCCGTCCCATACGTGCCAGATAAAGGGGCGATGTTGGAACAGCTTGCAATGCTGCGTGAAGAACTTGTCGCGCAACCAAGTGTCGAGCGATTTGCCCGCGTGGTCGGCGCTTGCCAGCAGCTGAGGCAGCGTGCTTGTCGTCCAGGCGTCGCCGTAGGCGGCGGCGAGCAGGTTCAGCAAACGGTCTTCGGCTTTGGCTTCGCCACGGATTGGCGGGATGCAGACAATGCCGTCGTCATCCGCATGGGGCAGCAGGGCGTCGCAATGCGTCAACCAGGCGCGTTGCTCATCTGCCAATTCCATGTCCGGATCGAGTTCCGCTGGCCAGCGATAGCCGAGCAGGCGGGCGACCGCGACTTGGAGTACTGTCTCGTCAGTGCGGAGCGGGCCTTCTGCAGTCCATTTGTTGTCCTCGTCCCAGATCGTTGCACCGCACGGATGTCCGTGGAAAATCCATTGGTTGGTATCGTTTGTATGGGGCTTCGGAAGGCCATCAGGATATCGATCTTCAGCGACTCTAGTCCAGTGTTCGCGATCAAAGGGAACTTTTACCATGGTTCCGCAAGACACATACACCTTTTGGTCGATGCGACGAACTTCATTCCTATAGGGCACCTCTATTAATACGACATTCTCGGCTTTCCTATGGCGTAACCCATTGATTTAATGCGATGCGCCTTCTGGAATTGTGCATTAATAGAGGTGCCCTATAGTTGTTGTCAGAAACGAAGCACCACAAGGCGGCTAGTTCAGCTGGATCATGGGGGACGACTGCGGCCGCACTCTTCCCAAATATTTCACCTGAGTATATTGTAGCTGGAAGGTCTGACATCTGCGTTACGCGAAGCCCAAGTTGACCAAGTATTGGCTTGCCATTCATAATTTCAGAAGGAAAATTGTGTGCGCTAGGGTACTCTTTGAGTTTCCCTTTCGACCATCTCAGAAGGTCAGATCGACCAGTATAGTAATCCGTCTTTTTTGCGTTCTGAATGAAGTGCTCCCAATCCTCATTTCGCTTTGGGGTTTCCCAGAAGTTTTGAATAAACCGTGGGTTGTCGCCCGTAGACAAACCCTCGATACTTGAGCTGCGATCTGCCAATAGAGGTAAATCGTCTGTATCTTCCAGCGTTACTCGAGCATCTGGATTCAATAGTTGATTATTTTGGGAAACAGAGCGAACTTCACTTTCCATCAAAGCGATAGCCTTGTTCGCAACCGTCTTTGGCAGTGAAACGTCAACCCCGTGGATAACGTTGTCCACAGGAACTTCTCCAAAATTATCTCGTCGATTGTAATTATTATGACTGAGAGTTAATAAGATTGCTTTTACAACCTCACCGCTAATTGTTTCAAAGGCTCCGGCACCAAGGCGGGCCAAAAGATTCCATTGTTCTGCCCTCAGTTTCTTTTCTCGAAATACACGATACCTAGGAAGAAAAAGCCAGTTTTGTGGCATCACTACGCTTACATTTCCGCCACTTGCCGAATACTCTATAGGGCACCTCTATAAATTGCCCCATCCCCCGCACTTCGGTATGGTGAGACAGTGAACTGGCATTGGGGATGCAACGATGGCGCAGATGGGTTTTTTCGATCTTTCGGACCGTTACGCGAGCCTCGATGCCAAAAGGGATCCGCTGGTCGAAATTGATGCCGTCGTGCCGTGGGAGGAGTTTCGTCCGGCTCTTGAGCGGGTCTGGCGCAAGCCTGTTGCGGATCGCAAGTCCCGCGCGGGGCGCAAGCCGATAGATGCGGTGCTGATGTTCAAGACGCTGGTTCTGAGCGCGCTTTACAACCTGTCGGATGATCAGATCGAATATCAGGTCCGCGACCGGCTTTCCTTTATGCGCTTCCTGGGGTTGGGCCTTGGTGACCGGGTGCCCGACGCCAAGACGGTGTGGCTGTATCGCGATGCGCTGGCGCAGGCCGGCAAGGTGGAGGAGTTGTTCGGGTTGTTTGACGGTCATTTGGCGCGGCGGGGCTACATTGCGCGCGGCGGTCAGATCCTGGACGCCTCCATCGTGCCGGTGCCGCGCAATCACAACACGCGCGATGAAAACGCAACGATCAAGAAGGGCGAGGTCCCCGAGGATTGGGCTGATAAGCCAGCGAAACGGGTGCAAAAGGATGTGGACGCACGTTGGACGAAAAAGCACGGCAAGAGCCACTACGGCTACAAGAACCATGTGAATGTGGACCGCACGCATAAGCTGGTCCGGCGCTACCACGTCACCGACGCCGCTGTGCATGACAGCCAGGCAGTGGATCATCTGCTGATGCAGGGCAACACCGGGTCTGGCGTGTGGGCGGATGCTGCTTATCGGTCCGAGGAGATGGAGGCCAAACTCCGCGCCTTAAAACTGAAAAGCCACATCCACCGCAAGGGCAATCGGGGCAAGCCGCTGACCGACCAGGCCAAGGGCAGCAACCGCACCAAATCCACCGTGCGGGTCCGGGTTGAGCACATCTTCGGCGCGCAGGCCAACGACATGGGCGGCACCCTGGTGCGCACCATCGGCTTGGTGCGGGCGAAGGCCAAAGTCGGCATGAAGAATCTCGCCTACAACATGCGCCGCCTCGGCCAACTGGGTCGCATCAACCCGCACCCAGCCTGAAAACGGTCGGCCAAGGACGCAGATCGCCCCGCGCATCGCTAAAAACGGCCCTGAACCGAAGGTCCGCGAGGCGAAATGGGCGGCAGATCATAAAAACCAAGGCAACAATCGGTCAGCTGAAGGTCGCTGCCGCGCTTCGGGCAGAACCTGCTATGCCGTTGCCGCGAAAACAGTCAAAAATCGAGGTGCCCTATACACCTGTCGAGGAATACTGTGGCGAGATCATTCTTCGCATCGGGATACTTTTGATCGCAATAGTCCATGAGTTTTTGAGTCTGCTTGCCGCGCCCTAAATAAGGAACATTGGTAACGACCCATGTGTATTTAGCGGCGAGCTGTAGAGCCGCCTTTGATAAGCCCTGTGCGACGACGGCTATTTCTAGCTGTTCTGGTGTCTGCTCCTGCCTTAATGCTTGATCAAGCGAGCCCGAAAGTTCTTCCCAGTCAACAATCTTGGCTGCAGCCGATTTTGCAGGGTTCAACAAGCTACCAAGCACCGGCGCGTCACGAAACGTGTCATGCATCCAATCCAGTGCGATGGTCAGGTTGCGCTTGCCAAGGCCAAGCTGCTTCCACTCCTCCTTGGCCACGCTCACAGACAGACCGGAGCATGCGAGGTTTAATTCCGGCAACGCACGGTAGCCGCCCGCACCGGGGTATTTCCATGCCGTCAGCGCCAGCGCAAATGCTGCCAGCTCCACACAGCGCTGATCGATCTCCAGCCCATGGATGTTCTGGCGCAGCACGGCGTCCACTGCGTCCTGTGCGCTCAGGCCATCGCGCTCCATCCGCATCGGCACCAGCATCAGGAAGATCGACACAAGGAAGTGCCCCGATCCGCAACAGGGGTCGAGCGTGGTGAGGTCTTTCAGCTGTTCCGGCCACCCATCAAAGGTTCCGGCCGCCGGGGCCCAGGTGCCGTAATCGTCCTGGACAAAGCGCAGGTAATCGAGCGGCACACCGGGGATAGACGCCTTGCGGCGCAGTTCGTCTTCGCTGGTCGCGGTTTTCAGGTCTTGCTCTGTCAACCGGCGGGCGGCCCACCATGCCCCCAACGCGTTGTCCAGCAGGAAGCTGACCATAGGGCACCTCGATTTTTGACTGTTTTCGCGGCAACGGCATAGCAGGTTCTGCCCGAAGCGCGGCAGCGACCTTCAGCTGACCGATTGTTGCCTTGGTTTTTATGATCTGCCGCCCATTTCGCCTCGCGGACCTTCGGTTCAGGGCCGTTTTTAGCGATGCGCGGGGCGATCTGCGTCCTTGGCCGACCGTTTTCAGGCTGGGTGCGGGTTGATGCGACCCAGTTGGCCGAGGCGGCGCATGTTGTAGGCGAGATTCTTCATGCCGACTTTGGCCTTCGCCCGCACCAAGCCGATGGTGCGCACCAGGGTGCCGCCCATGTCGTTGGCCTGCGCGCCGAAGATGTGCTCAACCCGGACCCGCACGGTGGATTTGGTGCGGTTGCTGCCCTTGGCCTGGTCGGTCAGCGGCTTGCCCCGATTGCCCTTGCGGTGGATGTGGCTTTTCAGTTTTAAGGCGCGGAGTTTGGCCTCCATCTCCTCGGACCGATAAGCAGCATCCGCCCACACGCCAGACCCGGTGTTGCCCTGCATCAGCAGATGATCCACTGCCTGGCTGTCATGCACAGCGGCGTCGGTGACGTGGTAGCGCCGGACCAGCTTATGCGTGCGGTCCACATTCACATGGTTCTTGTAGCCGTAGTGGCTCTTGCCGTGCTTTTTCGTCCAACGTGCGTCCACATGCGTGTTTCGCTTGATGGTGGGCATCGATTTCACGGGATCATGGGCAGTCATTTCGCGTGAAGCTGGGCACTGATTTCGCGGGATCGCGGGCAGGTCTGGTCGGCAAATTGAGGATAGTTGCGCCTTCAGGAATGAAGGGGTGGCTTGATGCCGACAGGACGATTGAACATGCGCCGGATACGAGATGTTTTGCGATTGAAGCTTGGGCAAGGCCTGAGCGAGCGGTCCATTGCCGCTTCCCTCGGTCTGAGCAAGGGGAGCGTCGGAAGCTACACCCAACGGGCGCGTCATGCCGGGCTCACGTGGCCCTTGCCGGAGGGGATCGATGACGACAGCCTTGAACTTCTTTTGTTTCCAGCCCCGCCCACGGTGCCGGACGCGGAGCGGCTTGTGCCCGACTGGGCGGAGATTGACCGCGAGTTGCGCCGCCCTGGGGTGACGCGGATGCTGCTCTGGGAAGAATACCGTGCCGCGCACCCCGGGGGTTTTGCCTATACTTGGTTTTGCACGCATTACGAGGCTTGGAAGGGTCGGGTGCGCCCGACGATGCGCCAGACACATGTGGGCGGCGAGAAGGTGTTCGTCGACTTTGCCGGCGACACCATCGACGTGATCGACCCCACGACCGGCGAAGCGCGGGCCATGAAGCTGTTCGTGGCGGCAATGGGGGCATCGAATCACACCTATGCCGAGGCGGTGGCATCGGAGGGGTTGGAAGATTGGATCCTCGCGCATATCCGGATGTTCGCCTTTCTGGGCGGCGTGCCAAAGGCGGTGGTTCCGGACAATCTGAAGTCCGCCGTGATCAAGGCAGACCGGTTTGATCCGGGGCTGAACCGGACCTATGCCGAGATGGCGGCGCATTATGGCACCGCCGTTCTGCCCGCCCGGCCGCGCAAACCCCGGGACAAGGCGAAGGTGGAAGTGGCTGTCCAAGTGGCACAACGCTGGATTCTGGCGCGGCTGCGGAACCACCGGTTCTTCTCATTGGCCGAGTTGAACGTGGCGATCCGGCGGCTGCTGGACGAGTTGAACATGCGCGTGATGCGCGGCTATGGCGCCAGCCGCGCCGATCTGTTTGCCACTTTGGATCGGCCCAATCTTCAGCCCCTACCGCCCGAACCTTATGTCTTCGCCCGCTGGAAGCGCGCCCGCGTGGCACCCGACTATCACGTTGAGGTCGACAGCTCATGGTATTCCGTGCCCTTCGCGCTGATCAAACAAGAGGTCGATGTTCGCACAAGCGGCCAGACGGTCGAGATATTCCATCGTGGTCAGAGGGTTGCGAGCCACGTGCGCACCCCGGGGCGGCGCAGCCATGTCACCGTGGCCGACCATATGCCATCGGCCCATCGTCGCTTTGCCGAATGGACCCCGGCCAGAATGCTGGCGCAGGCAACCAAGACCGGCCCCGCCGTCGCCGCCTTTTGCGAGATGGTGATGGCTGACCGCCCCCATCCTGAACAGGGGTTCCGCACCTGCCTGGGTGTGCTGGCCTTGGTCAAAACCTATGGGCCGGAGCGCGTTGATGCGGCCTGCCAGCGGGGTGTGACCATCCGGGCCCGCACCGTCACCTCCATTCGTTCGATCCTCAAGACCGGCCTCGATCGCGCCTTCCTGGAAGGCTCCGAAGAGGTCGCCCCCCTCCAGCACGCCAACATTCGTGGCGGCAGCTATTACCATTGAGAAAGGACTAAAATGCTGACCCATCCCACCCACGACCGACTGTTGGCGCTCGGCCTGACCGGCATTGCATCGGCGCTCGAAGAACAACGCAGGTCAACCGCCTTCGACGCCCTCTCGTTCGAAGAGCGTCTCGGCCTGCTGGTCGACCGCGAGGCTGCAGAGCGCGACACCAAGAAACTGGCCTCCCGGCTCAAGTTTGCGGCTCTGCGCCAAGATGCCAGCGTCGAGGATCTGGACCTGCGCAGCCCACGTGGTCTTGACCGCAGTGTCATGGCGCATCTTGCCGATGGCGGCTGGATCGCCCGGCACGAGAACCTGCTGATAACCGGGCCGACCGGTTTGGGCAAAAGCTGGATCGCCTGCGCCCTTGGCCACAAGGCGTGCCGGGATGGGCGGCCCGTCCTCTATCAACGTGCGCCGCGCATGTTCGAGGCCCTTGCTCTGGCCCGTGGCGATGGCCGCCATGAACGCATCCTCAAAACCATCGCCCGCATGGATGTGCTGATCATTGACGATTGGGGCCTCGCCGTCCTCACCGCCCCGGAGCGCCGTGACCTGCTGGAAATCCTCGAAGACCGCCACGGCCGCGCTTCCACCATCGTCACAAGCCAACTCCCCGTTGACCAGTGGCACGAAGCCATCGGCGACCCAACGCTCGCAGATGCCATCCTCGACCGCCTCGTTCACAACGCACACCGCCTCACCCTCTCAGGTGAAAGCCTGCGCAGGCGCTCCGCCGTCACAAAAAAGCTTGACCAAATCGTTCAAGCCTGACTCCATGAAAGCGTCGGCCAGCCTGCCCACGATCCCGTGAAATGACTGCCCAGAATGGCGCGAAACGCGTGCCCACGATCGCGCGAAATCAGCGCCCATTCTCCGCGAAATCCGCATCCACATCCTTTTGCACCCGTTTCGCTGGCTTATCAGCCCAATCCTCGGGGACCTCGCCCTTCTTGATCGTTGCGTTTTCATCGCGCGTGTTGTGATTGCGCGGCACCGGCACGATGGAGGCGTCCAGGATCTGACCGCCGCGCGCAATGTAGCCCCGCCGCGCCAAATGACCGTCAAACAACCCGAACAACTCCTCCACCTTGCCGGCCTGCGCCAGCGCATCGCGATACAGCCACACCGTCTTGGCGTCGGGCACCCGGTCACCAAGGCCCAACCCCAGGAAGCGCATAAAGGAAAGCCGGTCGCGGACCTGATATTCGATCTGATCATCCGACAGGTTGTAAAGCGCGCTCAGAACCAGCGTCTTGAACATCAGCACCGCATCTATCGGCTTGCGCCCCGCGCGGGACTTGCGATCCGCAACAGGCTTGCGCCAGACCCGCTCAAGAGCCGGACGAAACTCCTCCCACGGCACGACGGCATCAATTTCGACCAGCGGATCCCTTTTGGCATCGAGGCTCGCGTAACGGTCCGAAAGATCGAAAAAACCCATCTGCGCCATCGTTGCATCCCCAATGCCAGTTCACTGTCTCACCATACCGAAGTGCGGGGGATGGGGCAATTTATAGAGGTGCCCCATATAGGGTTCGGTAAACAGCTGCGTGACGGCGGGCAGTTCCCGCGCGCCGATCTTTACCTCGGATTTGTTGATCCGCTCTTTGTTGTCCGCCTGCCAGAACTGGTACACCCAGCCGAGCGAGTCCGACGCCGTGAAGACTTCGATGGGCAGGCTTTCGACATGCTTTTCCAGCCGCTGCTGATATTCCGGCGGCAAGGACAGCTGGAACACAGGGGAGTCCAGCCGGAAGATCTGCGGCAGCATCCTTGCCGCGTATTGGGCCGCCAGTTCCCATCCGTTGGCCGCGCCTTCATCGGCCGCAAGGTCTCCGCATTCCTCGAGGGACACCGGGACCGGCCCGCTGGGGTCGGGGTACATGAGAAGGTTGTTCTCGGCCAGAAAGCGGGCGAAGAGCATGCGGTGCCAATGCTCATAGCCGACTTCCTCTATCAGCCGGTCAAGCTCCTGCGTTTTCTTTTCGGAATGGCGCTTGTCGCCAAGCTGTCGTCCGTGAATACGCAAACGTCGCCTCAGGTCGCTTTCTTCATCCGACATATGAGGGAAAGCGGTTGCTTCGCCAACGCCCAGTTGTTGCAGCGCCGCTCTCGCAGCGTCTTCAGCCACTGTCCGCGCCGCTTTTACCGTGCGCTCAAGTTGGTTTCTAAGGGTCTTTTCAAGCGGCTGCATAGAGGTGTCCTATCGAATAATCACGGGGCCGTGAGCGAGCGCTGCCGCAAGGTCTTTGCGAGTTTCCGCGAGCCAGGCTTCGAGGTCGGCCTCAGACTTTAGAGTGCGGCTGGGCAGTTGGATGGTCTTGGCCGTTGGCTCCATCATCTCGGCCGCTTGGGTCTGAACCTCATTGAAGCGGGATGAGAGTGACTTCACGCGGTCTTCGAACGCCGACAAAGTCAGAGTCTGCAGCGTCTGAAGGACGTCCGTGGCGCTGCCGACCTTCACTTCCGGCATGTCACTGTTGGTCAGTTTCTGTTCGGCGAGAAGGCGGTTCCGCTGATCGGGCTGAAGCTTCTGCCAGCTATCGTCAGCCTTTAGCTTGGCCATTCCGGCCTCATGCTGCTGTTTGTAAGCCTCTACGAGCCGATTGAGTTCGTCACGAAGCATCTGCGTGAAACTCGCGACGAGCGGCTTCATTGGATCTGGGTCGGCCAGTAATTGACGCTGATCCTCGATTGCTTGGACCTGCGTCTTCAACACTTCAGCGTCAGTCAGGCCGTTGACCCTTTCCGCAAGGCGTCGCAGGGTCTCCCAGCTCTGCCAGCGAGCGTCGATTTCTTTTGCCTGTAGGGTCCAGGCATCAATAAAGGATGTGAGTTCGTCCCTGCTGTTGTACATGGACAAGAGCTGTTCGTTGCCGGAGGCTCGTCTAATATCATCGACCAATGACAGGTCGGGGGCCTTCGGCTTTGGAGCCTCACCCCCCGCGCGTCTGGCCAGATCCGTGATATTTTGAACAAACCGCGGAATCGACGAAAGCTCCTCACCTTGTTTTGCGGCAAGTCCGACCTTCTGAAGAACCTTTCGAATTTGAATGCGCTGCGGAGTCGAGATGGTCGTGGCCTCGACAATGAATGTCGACTTACCAATCGATTTGCGTTCCAACGTCTTCGCATCACAAGCGCGGTGCTGTTCGTCCTCTGCTCGGATCAATCCGGACACAAGAAGTGCTAGAAGTGCGCCATCGACCGCATCGCGCGACCAGCCAAACGGCGGACCCTCAAAATGATCACGGATGTCCGTTCCTTTCTTTCCACCGGCGATGAAAGATAAAACGGCTTTGCAAACTGCGTTCTTTTCGGGTTCCCCTTCATGGCCGATCGCTTTCAAAGCGTCCGGCGCTCCCTTGTGAGCATTATCATATACTTTCGACCAGCCTATGTTGTCCGCGACCGCAAACTGCGGGTAAAGCCTAGTGAGCGAGTTCTCAGCCCCATCAGTAACGGTGACCTGTAGGCTATTCCCGGTCAGTTCGTTGCCCCCTCCCTGAAATACGCGCGCGCCGGACATGGCTTCCAAGATCAACTCGTTGATTTTTGCATCAGCAACCTGACGAATAGTCTCCATCGCACCGCGTGCCTCCTTACCTTCAGGGGTATCGGGAGCGCCACGCTTATCGAGAGTGGCACTAGCTGCCTTAAACTCGAGGATATTGTTTCGCAGATCATCAGCAGAGCGTCGGGGAATAAAGACAAATACTGTAGGGGATTGATTGCCAGCTTGACGAGCGTCTGCGCGAACGGAATTTTCGTCAGTTGCTGTAGCGCGTCAACCAGCATGTCCGTGACCGTCAACCACGTTGGCCGGTTTTAGGCCGCTGGGTTGGCGTATCTGGAATTGTTTTTCGCTCAGCCTTCTCCTTTGTCCTTGTTGTCGGCGATGGTTGTCGTTGGCGGTCTGCTCAGCGCCTCTTTGTTGGAGGCGGCCGCGCGCTGGCGGAAGCTTTCGGCATTCATCTCCAGGATCGCTGCGTGATGAACCAGCCGGTCGATGGCGGCGACGGTCATCGCCTTGTCCGGGAAGATCTGGTCCCAGCCGCTGAAGGGCTGGTTGGCGGCGATGGCGATGCTGCGGCATTCGTAGCGCCGGGCGATCAGCTCGAAGAGCACGCCTGTCTCGGCCTGATCCTTGTGGGCGTAGGTGATGTCGTCGAGGATGATCAGGTCGAACTTGTCGAGCTTGGCGAGCGCGGCTTCGAGCACCAGATCGCGGCGGGCGGCCTGAAGTCGCTGCACCAGATCGCTGGTGCGGGTATAGAACACGCGGTGTCCCCGCTCGATCAGGGCATGGCCTATCGCGCAGAGAATGTGCGTTTTGCCCGTGCCGGAATTGCCGATGGCGATCAGATTGCCGCCACCCTCCAGCCAGTCGCCGGCCGCCAAGGCCTCGATCCGGGCGCGCGGCAGGGTTGGCAGCGCCTTGAAGTCGAAGGTCGCCAGCGTCTTGCCAGCCGGTAGCTGTGCCTCGTTCATGTGGCGCTGAATGCGGCGCATGTCGCGCTCGGCCAGTTCGTATTCCGCGAGGACAGCCAGAAAGCGGGCAGCGGGCCAGCCTTCGGTGTCGGCACGGGTGGCGATGTCGGCCCAAAGCTTGTGGAAGCTGGGCAGGCGCAGCGCGGTCAGCATGCCTGGCAGCGTGTGGATGTCGATCTCGCGGGAGGTCATGCGCAGGCTCCCAGAAGGGCATCGAAGCTGTCGAGCGAGGGATGGGCGACGGCAACATCTCTCGGCAGCGCCGTTTGCCGCGGGTTCAGGCAGGATGCCAGAGGTCCGGGATCGGGCACCCGGCCCGCGTCCAATTCTGCTGCCAGCAGATGTGCCAGTTCCGCCTCGCAGGCCCGGTCGTGGGCGATGAACAGCAGGTCGACCATGCGGCGGCAGGCGTCGCGGCGGGGCAGATCACGCTGCAGCACCTGCCAGGCTGCAGCGTATTCGGTTCGCGGGAACAGGCTGTCGCGGTAGATCGAACTCCACAGGGCTTGCGGTTTGCGCCGCAGCGCGTGGATGACGTGATGGTAGTTGATGACATGCACGCGATGGCCGTCGCCGCGACCACGCGCCCTTGTATGGCTGACGACCAGGGTGCTGCCGAGAAAGGCCTCAAGGCGATCGTCGTAAAGGTGGACCCGCAAGCGCTGCCCGATCAGCTGCGACGGGGCGCTGTAGAAGATGCTCTTGACCAGAAAGCCGCTGGTGCGGGTGACCGGAACCACGGTCTCTGTAAAGTCGGTGGTGCGCCGGGACGGCAGGGGCTTCAGATGCGCCTGTTCCGCCTGAACCGCGATCGCCCGCTGCCGGTTGCGCCGTGCCACCAGAATGTCGATGAAGCGGCGGTAGTCCTCAATGCTGGCGAAGTCGCGGCTGCCGCGCAGGATCAGCGCCTGTTCGATGGCCTTCTTCAGGTGCCGGTTCTGGGATTCCACCGCGCCGTTCTCATGAGCTTCCCCGCGGTTGTTGCGACTGGCCTCCATGCCGTAATGGCCGACGAAGGCATTGTAGCGCGTGGTGATATCCTGGCGCTGGTCAGCCGTCAGGTTGCGGAAAGCGGCCGAGAGGCTGTCGGTGCGATGCTCCTGTGGTGCCCCGCCGAGCGACCAGAGCGCCTGCTGCAGGTTCTCGGCCAAGGCCGTGAAGCTCTCCCCGCCCAGGACCACCCCGACATGCTCCCACCGGCTGTAGACCATGACGAAGTGGTAGAGCAGATGCGGGAATAGCTGGCCCGCGATCGTCACCTCCAGCTCCTCGGCATGAGTGAAGTCGGACTGGGCCATGCGGCCCGGCTCCGGCGTCTGGCGGAAGATGATGTCGCGCTCGGGTCCGTTCAGCGCCCGCCACTGCCGCACCCGCCGTTCCAGGGTGCGCCGGATCCGGTCATCGGGGAAGGCCAGCGGGTGCAGGCCCTGAAGGTGGCGCAGCAGGGTGACGGCCTGCAAGGCGCTGTCCCTCTCCAGCAAGGGAAGGATGTCGCCCTCCCAATAACCCTCGAGGGGATCGGCCACCGTGCGCCCGTGAACGATCTTGCGGTTCGAGGGCAGCGTCGGGTTGGCATCGAACCGTCGGGCCGTGCGCTCGCTGAACCCGGCGCGGGCGGCCGACGTGCGCTGACTGTGATATCGGAGGTCGGACATGTATAATCTCAATTGCTGGTCGTTGATGGGTTTGTAGGCCAACCCGGATCCTCCGTTTGACGGCAGAGGAACCCGGCTTACCAACCCGCAGCGACCAGCACCTTCCCCGAAATCAATCAGGCCGGTGGGGCTGCCCTCCAGACGGGCATGCCCGTCTTCCGTTCAGCCCCACCGGCCAAGGTGGTTGTCGGCACCGGCCAAGATGGTTGTCGCGCAACAAGTTGCCCAGCCGTCACGGATCCATACGTAAATCCGCTTAATTGCATCAGTCGGAAGCGTCGGATCGAAAATTGCGCTAACATCACGGGTCACTTTGGAGAGGCCGTGAAACAGCGATACACGCCCGACAAGCGCACCAAATTTCTTTCGAATAAGGTCATCCCGTTCTGCTTCGATACGATGCGATTGGTTCGCCAGCGTAGCTTTCTGACTGAGGAACTCGTCGTTCCAAGCCGAGCTTTCTTCTGTCTGTATTCGATACTCATCGCCAACGCGCATAATGAGATCGCATGCGTCGAGAAGCTTAGGTAGCTTGCTACGAAGCGCCGATGATCCTGTTGATAGGTCATCGACTAACAGATCCGCAATTGTGTCAATCGTCGCCTTGATGCCGATTTCAGAGTTGCTGTTTCCGATTTTGTTGATGAGAAAGACGATACCACAGGCGCGAGCGGTTAATTTTTGCTCTTCACTTCCATGTATCCAAGACATCGTCTTTTCGTGCAGCTTTCGCGGCAGGATTCTGGCCTGCAAAAGTTTATCTGCACCGTCAAAAAAGAGGAAATCTGCCGGGACCGCGAACCCAATATTTTGACCGGCACTTTCTCTTATCGCCTTATGAATCAGGCTAAGCTGGTTGCGAAGCTGACTATCGGTACCCGACGCATCCAAAACTCGATTGGCGGCTTCCCAGAAACGCCGACGAACTGGAAGGATAGGGTAGTCCTGTGTGAAGAAAGCGACGTCGTTTTGCCGGTGGCCGAGGCTCTGTTGCACAAATCGGGTGACAGACAGATCTCCCCTTTCCCTGGACAGACTCATCCCACGGCTTCAGTGACGGGTATACCGAGCGCCGTGAAGCCGTTCAGCACGGCTACACGGACCTGAAACTCGGCGACCTGACGGTCAAAGTCCCGCGCCATGAGGCGCTGACCCAGCAATTTGACGCAGTGCATCTTCGTCTCGACGCGGCTTCGGCGGTGATAACCGCTCCATCGTCGCCAGATGGTTCGGCCGAAGCGTTTCGACGCGCGTAGGGCTTCGTTGCGGGCGATTGCCCCGGGGGTGTCGGGCTTCCATGGCTTGGCGTTCTTGCGGGGCGGAATGATGGCGGCCGCACCGCGGGCGGCGATGGCGTCGTGACACTTGCGTGTGTCGAAGGCGCCATCAGCGGTGACGCTGGCGATCTCCTGATCGGGCGGGATCTGGTCGAGCAGTTCGGGCAGCATCGGCGCGTCACCGACATCGCTGGTGGTGAACTCGGCTGCGCGGATTTCCAGTGTTTTCTCGTCTATCCCGATGTGAATCTTGCGCCAGACCCGACGTTTGGTGCCGCCGTGCTTGCGCGCATTCCATTCACCTTCGCCTTCAACCTTGATCCCGGTGCTATCGATCAGAAGATGCAGCGGGCCTTGCGAGCCGCGGTGGGGGATGTTGACCTTCAGGGTCTTCTGGCGACGGCTCAGCGTGCTGAAATTGGGCACAGCCCAATCCAAATCGATGAGCCCCAGCAGGCTTTCGACGAAGCCAGTCGTCTGTCTGAGCGCCATGCCAAACAACACCTTGATGGTCAGGCAGGTCTGGATCGCGGCATCGCTATAGTCAGGCTGTCGGCCGCGCTTACCTGTCGGCGCAGCCTCCCAGATCATGGCGGTATCAAACCAGATCGTCAGCGAGCCGCGGCGCTTCAGCGCTTCGTTATAGGCGGGCCAGTTCCTGGTCTTGTAGGCGGGGGGTATGGGTCTGCTCATGCCGTCCAGCTACCACGCTGGATTCACAAGATGAATCCCTCACGGGATTTGTGCAACAGAGCCGGTGGCCGATGTTGGTTCCACTCAAATGCCGTGATATCTCACCAATATTTTCTTGCATCATGGCTTCGATATTGGGTTTGGACTCTGCGTTCTTGGCGAGTATAACTTGCCTCACCACTGCATCTACGTCTGTATCGGAAAGTTCGATGCGGATAGTGAAGCGACCCTGAAGCTTTGCAAGGGTGGGCGTTCCGGTGACCGCCGTTTGACCGGTTCCGACAAATGTGAGCTTGCCGCCGAGGCTTTCGTCTTTTACGACCGCTTCGACCATTTCTTGGACTTCGATAGCTCGATCGCCACTGGTGCCTATAAACTGTTGAACTTCGTCGAGCACGATCAAGGTAAGAGGGAGTCTGTTTTCGCGGGAAATGGCTGTCCGAATAGCGGAAATCATTTCCTGATTGGAGACGTCCTGAACATTCGGATAAGTGTTTTGAAGAGCATCAACCATAGAATTGGACGAGGCAAAAAGCTGCGGTTTTGCTTCGATTAGAGCCGCATGGAGTCCTTCCGCCACGTAGAAATTGGCCAGTTCTTCATCCCAGTCATACCCATGTGCTTCTACGTGAACGCGAACCTCTTCCTCTATTCCTTCCTTCCTCAACCACATTACGAACCGAGCGAGAGGATATTGTTCTGGCAACCCGACCGATCTAAACACAATTCCAAGGAGGGCTAGGCGAACGCTACCGCTGGCGCCAGCACCGAGCGTTCCCGAGGCTGCGTGAAGGCCACCATACCGACGAGATTGAACCGTCAGTTCCTTTAGGTGATCGCGAACGTCTTGCGGCAGTTCTGCTATGCCTCGCGCTGTCGCACCGTCGTCAAAAGTGGTGTCTAACCAAAGTGCGCGAAGCATCTTCACCATGTGGGATTTACCAGACCCGAAGAAGCCGCTGACCCAAACAGCAGGCTGCTGCGCCTGGTCAATATTTTTCAGATAGGTGTCAAGGATATGCGCCATGCCGGAGCCATACTGTCCGTCACATACAAAAGTCTCGAGCTCATACCGCAGTACGTCCCTCGCAAGTGACGAGGTACCATCATTCACGTTTGCGACGCCTTCGTTGACGAGTTTGCGGGCGGTTGGGTCTTGCCGGTATAGCGAGCGAAGTTGCATTCGGGGTCTCTTTCTCAGAAGATTTTGTCAGCGGTTATCGGAACGGCCAGGTAGTTCCAGCCATCATAGCCGTCGAGAAGCCGGTAGTTATTGTCTTCGTAACTGCCTGGGAAGAATATCACGAGTCTGCCCGAAACCATTGGGGCCAGGCGATCCACCACGTCTTTGACTTTGAGAAACCCAAACAAACTGCCAACGCCGGAAACAGCAACAACACTATTGTGGGGCGACTCCATCTCGGAGATGCGTCGCTCAAAATTCAGGGCCAGATGCTCCAAGTACCTTGGATATATTGTCGCCAACAGGCTTGGCTTTTCGAAGTATGATTTCGCATATCGCTGTGACGTCAACCACTCTGCGAATGTGTTTGTCAGGTCGTGGAGGTGCCAATCGTGTCCAGCTTGTCTGGATGCCAATTCAAACTCATCTATTTTGGTTCTAAGTGCCCGCTCCTCGGTCTCATGATAGACGCAAAAGACCACTCGCTGCGCCGCAGCTGCGTCATCTCGCCAGGGTATCGAGATGAACTGAGCGTAGGATTTCACGAGGCGTTTGGCTCGGCTCATTGCAACCACTCCCGGTCGGTCCGCGGCAGTAGATTTGGAAATGAAACTTCAAACACGTCGCCAATATGGTTGATACTCAGCCACCCTTTTTGACCCGCCTGCTGTGCCAATTCGAGGGATCGGTCCGGGCCGCAGTCTAGGAGTTTTGCGAATGGGCTACTAAAGAGCGAAAGCCCTCTGAGCCCTGCCAAGTGCCCTAAGAAGACAGCATACGCCGCGTTTCCGGGTGTTGGATTGGCCTGACAGCGGATTTTCACGGCACGACCGGACAGGTGCCCTGCTTTTGTCCAAGATGAGTTCAGGTTTTGAGCTGTTGACTTGAGCGTTGCCGCGCTGAATCGATTTGGAAAGAGTGCTTCAATATGGGCTTCCATTGACTCGCGTGACACTGTTACGCCCTCTGTCTTCGAAGAAATGAAGGGGGTAGATGATCTCAAAAGTGCGTCCCGTGCGAAGGCGCATTGAAGGGCTAGAAGCGCTCGTCCGCCCGGATCCCGGTCCCAGAAAAACCTCAAGCCTCGAAATACCAGTAGGTCCGGATCGAGTCCGTAGAGGTCAGCAAGGTGCCGGAATGTCAGCGTGCGCGTTTTTGCAGACCTCTTTCCAAGGGTATTTTCCTCAATAATTGCCAAGCGATATTTATCACGTTTAGCGAGAGAATCCTGAACCGCGTCCAACAATTTGCCGAGTTCATCCACCATGATTGTGCGTGAGGCATGTGCCCCGCCCGTTTCACCACTAAAACCCAAACGCAGGAGGTTTGCGTTCTCTTTTTGCAATTCTGATCCGTTATTCATTGCGAGGGCCGATCACGCCGGGGTTGAGTAGAACAACCTGCTGATCCTTTGGTTGCCGCGCAGCTGGATCTGTGTCGAGCCCGAGCCGTTTGAGCGCGTAGTAAATTAGGGCGCGCCGAACCTTGATCTTCACCTGACCACCTTGCATCCCATAATCCAGCGCGATCACCTTCTTCTGGTTTTCGGAGAGTTCAGGATGGGGGCCGATCTCAAGTATGACGTGCTGTTGCCAGTCCACATCGGCGGCATCCGTGACTTCGCTGGCCTCCACACCACGCGTCTGGAGGATTCGCGAGAGAAGGAAGTCCTTGAAGACTTCGTTGGTCTTGCAGAATGCCCGTGTGTGCCATCTAAAGGGCACCTCGATTTTTGACTGTTTTCGCGGCAACGGCATAGCAGGTTCTGCCCGAAGCGCGGCAGCGACCTTCAGCTGACCGATTGTTGCCTTGGTTTTTATGATCTGCCGCCCATTTCGCCTCGCGGACCTTCGGTTCAGGGCCGTTTTTAGCGATGCGCGGGGCGATCTGCGTCCTTGGCCGACCGTTTTCAGGCTGGGTGCGGGTTGATGCGACCCAGTTGGCCGAGGCGGCGCATGTTGTAGGCGAGATTCTTCATGCCGACTTTGGCCTTCGCCCGCACCAAGCCGATGGTGCGCACCAGGGTGCCGCCCATGTCGTTGGCCTGCGCGCCGAAGATGTGCTCAACCCGGACCCGCACGGTGGATTTGGTGCGGTTGCTGCCCTTGGCCTGGTCGGTCAGCGGCTTGCCCCGATTGCCCTTGCGGTGGATGTGGCTTTTCAGTTTTAAGGCGCGGAGTTTGGCCTCCATCTCCTCGGACCGATAAGCAGCATCCGCCCACACGCCAGACCCGGTGTTGCCCTGCATCAGCAGATGATCCACTGCCTGGCTGTCATGCACAGCGGCGTCGGTGACGTGGTAGCGCCGGACCAGCTTATGCGTGCGGTCCACATTCACATGGTTCTTGTAGCCGTAGTGGCTCTTGCCGTGCTTTTTCGTCCAACGTGCGTCCACATCCTTTTGCACCCGTTTCGCTGGCTTATCAGCCCAATCCTCGGGGACCTCGCCCTTCTTGATCGTTGCGTTTTCATCGCGCGTGTTGTGATTGCGCGGCACCGGCACGATGGAGGCGTCCAGGATCTGACCGCCGCGCGCAATGTAGCCCCGCCGCGCCAAATGACCGTCAAACAACCCGAACAACTCCTCCACCTTGCCGGCCTGCGCCAGCGCATCGCGATACAGCCACACCGTCTTGGCGTCGGGCACCCGGTCACCAAGGCCCAACCCCAGGAAGCGCATAAAGGAAAGCCGGTCGCGGACCTGATATTCGATCTGATCATCCGACAGGTTGTAAAGCGCGCTCAGAACCAGCGTCTTGAACATCAGCACCGCATCTATCGGCTTGCGCCCCGCGCGGGACTTGCGATCCGCAACAGGCTTGCGCCAGACCCGCTCAAGAGCCGGACGAAACTCCTCCCACGGCACGACGGCATCAATTTCGACCAGCGGATCCCTTTTGGCATCGAGGCTCGCGTAACGGTCCGAAAGATCGAAAAAACCCATCTGCGCCATCGTTGCATCCCCAATGCCAGTTCACTGTCTCACCATACCGAAGTGCGGGGGATGGGGCAATTTATAGAGGTGCCCTAAAGCCATCGAATCCGATGGCGTGAGGCGCGATCCAGCGCCACGTCGGTTCAGGGCGAGAGAGGGACTGGTACTTCACCTCAATGGCCTCGGATCGGCGGATGGCACCGACGACAGATCGCAGAGTGGCAGGATTCACCCCGCGGGCTGGGGTTGGCGCGGAATCGTAGCAGGGCAGTTCGGTAATCCAGCAATCCTCTCGATCGAGGATATCATCGGCCAACAAACGCAGCTGAGCCAAATAACGGCCGGCATCGAGCTTGTTGAAAACGGGTTTGAATCCTAGCCCGCGAACATAAGTCCGGGCACTCCTGTCATATACCATGTTGTCCGGTGCAAAGCCGATATAGCGGTTCAGGTCGGATGAAGCCTGGTTCACCGACAGCCCGAACTGCTCCATCACATCGCTTCGGTTCACATGCCCCTCCCAGAACAGACGGAACTCGATGAATTCGAGCCGCTGCTCGACCCCCCAACGAAGTTCCGACCTGTCGTTTTCCACTACGCTCTCCCGGCCCGGTCGATGCGCACTATTACTATGCGCGCCCAATAATTGGGCCTATTTCTATCGTAGCCTCGAGCTAATGAGGGCGCAATCGAAAAGGGGAGTGCCCGTGAGCAATTATCCCAAGGATTGCCGGAGGTTCTGCGACACAGCGTCCGCCGCCATACGTACCGGCTCTGCTGCGAGGTGGGCGTAGCGCGCCGTGGTCTGCACCTGCGTATGGCCAAGCAACTTGCCGATCATGGGAAGTCCCTGGCCGGATGCGACGGCTGTCGACGCAAAGGTGTGGCGCAGGTCATGGATGCGGACATCTTTGACCCCTGCGCGGGCGCGAACGCGTTGCCAGAAGGGCTGCAAATCGCTGAGCGGCTTGCCGGGCAGGGTGCCTGTGATGACCCAAGGGTTGCCGTCGATGTGATGGGCAGAGTGCAGGTATTCGACAGCCGGAGCGCCGACATGCACGACTTTCTTGCCAGTCTTGGAATCTGGCAGGCGAAGGGCACACTCGTCAAAATCGACGTAGTCCCATTTCAGCGTCATGATTTCGCCAAGTCGACATCCAGTCAGGATCAGCAGCCGCGCTGCAAGAATGGCGGAGGGCGACTCGATGCGCTCACTTTCCATCTCCCGCAGGACTTCACCGATCCGGCGCAGTTCGGCAGCACTGAGAAACCGTTCGCGCTTTTCTTCAAGGTACTTCCGGATGTGCTTGCGCGGGTTCGATCCGTCGGGTCGCAGTCCCCACATCTCGGCCAGAACGAACATCTTGGACACGACCTCAAGGCAGCGGTTTGCCTGATAGGGGATGTGCCGCAAATCGTGATGGAACTTCGCCACATCGGCGCGGGTGATTTCCGGCACCGCCAGACGGCCCAGTGCAGGCAGGATGAAGCGTTTGAGGGTGCCACGATATTCCTTTGCCGTACTCGCCTTCAGACGGACCGCAATATGCTCTCGATCAAAGCGTTCAGCCAATTCGCGAACCGTTGCAGCGTTGCGCTTGGCATCGCGTTCGGCGGCCGGATCATCGCCGTTCTTGACGGCAGCGATGATGGTGATCGCGCGGGTGCGTGCCTGATCGCAGGTAAGAACCGTGCTGGGCCCGAGGCTCATCCGGCGCGCACGTCGCCCGGCGCGAAACTGCACCACAAAGCTTTTCCGCCCGCTGGGCATCACGCGCAGGCCAAAGCCAGGAATCCCTTCGTCCCAGAGGAAGAACTCGGTCGCCTGCGGCTCGACAGCGTCGATGATGCGTTTGGTCAGTTTCGGCATTTGGCGATCCTGTAAGGGCTTATGGCTTGCCTCTACAGTGGGGATCAGCTCCGAACAGTCAACGAACACATTGAAATTGCGCAATAAAAGGAAAAGATGCGTAGAGGAGGGGACCGTCGATCTGCCCGTCGAGACTGCCAGAGTGTTAGTGATATCGAATCAGCGTCCGCGTTTCACTCCGAACTGGCCGCTGCTAGTGTGGGTCCGAATTGACAAGGATTTCCAATGGCATCGAAGACCACCCTGAATGCAAAGAACCTCGAGACGCTGGGTGCAGAGCGCCTGGCCAAACTGCTGATCGAAATCAGCACCGGATCCGCCGTGGCCAAGCGGCGGCTGCGGCTGGAACTTGCGGGGGCGCAAAGCCCGAAGGAGGCCGGGCGCGAGGTGGCCAAACGGCTGACCAGTATCGCGCGGGCGCGTAGTTTCGTGAACTGGCAGAACCGCAAGCCGCTGGTCATCGATCTGGAAAGCCAGCTGCGCGCGATCAAGGAGCAGATTGCACCTACCGATCCGACCGAGGCGCTGACGCTGACCTGGCGCTTCATGCAGGTCGCCACGCCGCTGTTCGAGCGGTGCGACGACAGCAGCGGCATCGTCATTGGCGTCTTTCACGATGCCTGCGCGCTGCTGGGAGAGATCGCACTTGCCGCTGGACCGCCGCCCGAGGCGCTGGCCGATGCGGCGGTCGAGGCTTTGCGCGACAATGGCTACGGCCAATATGACGGCCTCATCGCCATCCTGACCCCGGCACTGGGGGCCGAGGGGCTTGCGCATCTCAAGGCGCGCATCGAGGCGCTGGCGGCGACCCCGGTTCCCGTGCCGCCGAAGGGTGAATGGGAGGCGGTGGGCTATGGCAGCGGTGGCGCCACCTATGCGCATCAGATGGAAGAACGCGCCCGGCAAAGTCTGGTGCGGATGGCGCTGAAGGACATTGCCGATGCGATGGGCGACGTGGGCGCCTTCATTGCCCAATACGATCCCGCCACGCGCAAGGTGCCGAAGATCGCTGCGGTGATTGCGGTGCGGTTGCTGGCCG